>JAYVCD010000195.1:0-4467 GCA_043750125.1 Archangiaceae bacterium
ACCCACCAATTGTCTTTTCGATTGGTCTTGAGGAACGCGCGGCGTTTCGCTTCCACCTGCAACGCAACTGGAGTCATCGGGCGCGGTGTCTACGCGGAACCCTCTGAGGTTTCAACGCTCATCATCGGCCCGCCCGCGGTGCGGCTGTTGCCGCCCATCAACTGCAGTTGCCCACCCGAGAAGGCTTTTAGCGGGGCCAGAAGATGTACAGCGCCATGATCAGCAACAGCACCCCGCCGATGATCAGCCGGGGAACCAGGAAGCGCTGCGCCCCCTTCTTCAAGTCTTCAACGCTTGAGTCTTCCGGCTTCACTTTGGGTAGATGCGCCGGTGCTGCTTCACCGAGAGCCGGGTGAACTTTTCCCTCAGCTCGCCTTTCTCTTCGTCCGTCAAGTCGCCCACTTTTCCCAGCCGTTCCAGCCGCCACGCCACCGCCCGGCTGATGCACGCGCTCGCCGCGGCCGAAATGTTGAAGCTCTGGGTGAACCCGAACATCGGAATCCAGAAGACGCCGTCGGCCAGCGCGAGCACTTCGGGCGAGACGCCATACCGCTCGTTCCCGAACACCAGCGCCACCTTCGAGCCGAAGTCGACCTCGAACAAACTCTGGCCGCCCTCGGCAATCGCCGACACCAGGACCTTGAACCCTCGCGCCTTCAGCGCCGCGCTGCAGGAAGCGAAGTCGTCGTAGCGGTGCAGGTCGAGCCACTTGTCGCAGCCCTGCGTCACCCGACCATTCGGAGCCCACGCCACCAGCGGGTTCTTGACGATGTGGACTTCCTGAACGCCCATTCCCTCGCAGGTGCGCAGGACCGCGGCCATGTTGAAGTTGTCTTCCAGCCGATCGAGCACCACCGTGAAGGTGCGGGTGCGGTGGGCGAGCACTTCTTCGATTCGTTCTTTGCGCGGCGGCAGCACCAGGTCTTCGGGCATCGGCGCCAGCCCCGCCGGCTCGTACTGCGGTCCACCGCCACCCATGGCTAGAGCGCTCCCCGAGGCGAACGTCCGGACATCTAGTGCTTCTTCTTGTTCTTCTGCTTCGGGTGGATCCGCTTGCTCGCGTTCTTCGCCTTCTCGCGGGCCTTCTTCCGCAGCGGCCTTCGATCCGCGTGGCGGGCCTTCGCCTTCACCGCGACCGGAACCGCGTAGAGGATCTTCGCCACCGCATCGAGCACCGCGGGAATGCCTTCGCCCGTCGCTCCCGACATCTCGAGCACGGAAATCTTCTTCTTCTTCATCGCCGCCACGAACTTCGGCAGCGCCTCTTTCGCGTAGGGAAGGTCGAGCTTGTTGGCCACCACGATCTGCGGCTTCTTCGCCAACGTCGGGCTGTAGCGCTGCAGCTCGCGGTTGAGCGTCGCGAAGTCCTTCAACGGATCGCGCTCTTCGAGCACCGACGACATGTCCACCATGTGGACCAACACCCGGCACCGCTCGACATGGCGCAGGAACTGGTGCCCCAGCCCCACTCCTTCGCTCGCCCCTTCGATCAACCCCGGAATGTCCGCGACCACGAACGAGAGCCGGTCTTTGTACTGAACCACCCCGAGGTTCGGGACCAGCGTGGTGAATGGGTAGTCGGCGATCTTCGGCTTCGCTTTCGAAATCCTGCTGATCAGCGTGCTCTTGCCTGCATTGGGAAAACCAATCAACGCCACGTCGGCGAGCAGCTTCAGCTCGAGCACCAGGCTCTTGAGCTCTCCGGGAGTGCCGTCCTGCGCGAAGCGCGGCGTCTGCCGGGTCGAGGTGGCGAAGTTGATGTTCCCCAGGCCCCCGCGCCCTCCCTTGGCTGCGATGAACCGCTCGCCGTGGGTCGACAGATCCGCCAGCAGCTCTCCGTTCGTCTCGTCGCGCACCAACGTTCCGACCGGCACCCGCAAAACCAGGTCTTCGGCGTTCTTCCCGTTGCAGTCGCTGCCCATTCCGTGTTGGCCGGGCCGCGCGTGGTGATGCTGAAGGTACCGGAAGTCGAGCAACGTCGTCAGCTGGGTGTCGGCCTCGAAGTACACGCTGCCGCCGTGGCCGCCGTCCCCACCCGACGGGCCTCCCTTCTCGATGTACTTCTCGCGGCGGAACGCGACGCACCCGTGGCCGCCGTCCCCGCCCTTCACCTCGATGCGCACTTCGTCGACGAACTTCATGTCTCTCTCGTACCCCAGAAACAACAAACGGGCCGGCCCGGAAAAACCGGACGCGACCCGCCGATGCGCTTCGATGAATAGCGGTTCAGCTCTTTGCTTCGGGAGCGGCGCTCTTCGCTTTGACCTTCTTCACTGCCTTGACGCGCGTCGCAGCCGGCGCCGTCGCGGCCGGGTCACCGACCGGGTAGACCGAGACGCGCTTCTTGTTCTTCGCGTACCGTTCGTACTTCACGATGCCGGTGATGGTCGCGTAGAGGGTGTAATCGCGGCCGAGCTTCACGTTCTTGCCCGGGTGGACCACCGTGCCGACCTGGCGAACCAGGATGCTGCCGGCAGGAATGTTCTGCCCGCCGTACACCTTGACGCCCCGGCGCTGTGAGTTGGAATCGCGACCGTTTCGAGTCGAGCCCTGCCCTTTTTTATGAGCCATGGTTTCTCCTTAACCTTTGATCGAGGTGACCTTCACCTCAGTGAAAGGCTGACGATGACCGCGCGCACGGGTCCAGCCTTCTTTCTCTTTGCGGAAATGGAGGACCCGCTTCGCCTTGTCCTGGCGAACGATCTTCCCGGAAACTTTTGCGCCCGCGACGAGGGGGCGGCCGACGTTCGGGGCATCGCCGCCGAGCATCAGGACCTGGTCAAAGTTCACGTCGGCTCCGACATCGCCGATGATCTTCTCGATGCGCAGAAGGTCGCCCTCGGCGACGCGGTACTGCTTCCCACCGGTTTTGATGACTGCGTACACGGTTGATCCTTGGTTCTTTGCGGACAGGTTCTGCCCGGAAGGGAGGGCCGGATACGAGAGATCAGCAATCAAGTCAAGCAGCCCTGCTTGGATCAGAATTTCGGCGTAAGCAGCCTCGGACCATGCGTCGAACCCTGCGGTGCCTTACCTCGCTTTTGCTGCTTTCAGGGTGCGCTTCGGCTCGGGTCCGACCGGCTCCAGCGCAGCTGTTCGCCTTTCATCAGGGGTTCTGGCTCAACCTGCATCAGATCCTGCTCGCCGAGGGACGCCCGCATCGCCGGCCCGTTCCTGGGCCGCCCCACGACGACCCCCGGTGGGCCGAGGCGATTGCGTTCTACCAGGCCGACTACAGCCAGCGGTTCTTCCTCGATGAAGAGCTCGCTCGGATCAATGAACAGCTCGCGCTCGAAGACGGACCCACCCCCGGTGCCGCCGTCCCCGGTCCCTTGCGAGAGGCGTTGTCTCGCGTCGCGCCCGCGTATCGGGAAAGCGAGTGGGCGGAGGATCAGCTTCGCAGTCAGAAATGGCTCGCCGCCGCGCAGGGGCTGCTGGCGCGCCACGGGGCCGCATTCGCCCAGGATGTCAGCCGCGTCTTTCACGCCCCCTGGCCCGGCGGACCCACCCGCGTCGAGCTCTCGAAACAGGCGGGGCCGTTTGGGGCGTTCTCGCTTGGCCAACCGCTGCTGATCACCCTCTCCTCCGCGGATCCTGTTTACCAGGACGACGCCGCTCTCGAGATGCTGTTTCACGAGGCGGCGCACGGGCTCGACGGTCCCGTCGTTCAGGCCCTCGAGCGCGCGTGCGCCCGGCGAGCCATGCCCGTGCCCCAGTCCCTCGGTCATGCGATCTTGTTCTTTTCTGTCGGCGAGCTCGCCCGGGTTCGCCTCGGTCACGACTACCTGCCCTACGCGTACAAGAACGGGCTCTACCCACGATCTCCGGGCTGGACGAAGTACGAGGCCGCCCTGCGCAGCCAGTGGATCCCGTATCTCGATGGTCGGATCGAGCTCGACCCCGCGATGGACTCCCTCGTTGCCGCAGTGTCTGGTCCGTAGCTTTCGGCGCGACCGCTCGGCGTCCGCTTCAGCGTCGGAGGCTTTTCTCGCGCAGGTTTATGGCCGGCCAGGTGAGAGACGTTCCGGGCCGTTTCCTTTTGGCTTCGTGCCCTGCCCGTTTCGGGTCGGTCGGCCCCGCGCCCGTCAATTCGCTGGAGCTTTTCTTTTGCGGACGTCTGCTGCTTTTGACGGGGCGGACGGCGACGGTGGGGCCTGCGAGCCATTTGAGACCTCTGCTCGGTGTTCGCGCCTCGACGCCGGGGATGACTGACGTTGAGCTCGTTTGCCTGCTCCCGAACCTCGATCCGGGTCAGAACAACGATCGCCCTCGTGCCGTGCTGTGCTGCTCTTCCTCGTCTGCTGCTTTTGACGGGGCGAGCGGGACGGTGAGCCTGCGAGTCCTTTTCCCGCCTCTTTGCTTCTCTTCGCGCCAGACGCACCGCTTTTTCAATGACCTTGTCCCTTTGACCACAGCCTGATGTGGTCAAAGGGACAAGGTCCGAAGATCCATGTCAGCCCAGCCCAG
>JAYVCD010000196.1:0-9097 GCA_043750125.1 Archangiaceae bacterium
GGCGTGAAGGCGATGATGCCCAGCATGCAGAAGCCGAGGTGGCTGACCGACGAGTAGGCGATCAGCTTCTTGATGTCTCGCTGGGCCAGGCACATCAGCGCGCCGTAGACGATGCCGATCACCGAGAGGATCGCCAGCGGGGTCTGCCACATCCGGGCGACGGTCGGGAACAGCGGCACCGCGAAGCGCCAGAAGCCGAAGGTGCCCATCTTCAGCATCACGCCGGCCAGGACGATCGACCCGGCCACCGGGGCCTGGACGTGCGCGTCGGGCAGCCAGGTGTGCACCGGGAACATCGGGTCCTTGATCGCGAAGGCCAGGGCGAAGGCGAAGAACATCCACGGGCCAAAGCGCAGCATCGCCTGGGCCTGGGGCGAGGTGAGTGAGCCCGGGTCGCAGACGCCGTCTCCCGCCGCTCTCATGCAGGCGCTGACCTCGCGCGAGGCGGCGATCAGCCCGTTGTAGAGCTGCGCGTAGTCGAAGGTCCTGCCACCGGCCGGCTGGGCGATGAAATAGACGGCCAACATCGCGACCAGCATCAGCAGCGAGCCGACGAGCGTGTAGAGGAAGAACTTCATCGCGGCCATCTGCCGCTCTTCGCTGCCCCACACTCCGATCAGCAGGTACATCGGGATCAGCATCGCTTCGAAGAAAATGTAGAACAGCAGCGTGTCGACCGAGCACAGCGCGCCCATCATCGCCGTCTGCAGCAACAGCAGCGCGAGGTGAAATTCCTTCACCCGTTCCTGCACGAAGGTCCACGAGCTCAAGACCACCAGCGGCCCGAGGATTCCGGTCAGCAGCACCAGGCTCACTGCCAGCCCGTCGACTCCCAGGTGATAGCTGACGCCAATCTCGTTGATCCACGGCATTCGGAACTCGAGCTGGAACTCGTTGCCGCCCGGGTTGAAGCGCACGAACGCCCAGATCGACAGCGCCGCATCGACCAACATCGCGATCAACGCCACCGCGCGGATCTGCGCCTTGTCCGCCTTGGGCAGCATCACCACCAGCAGCGCGAACACCACTGGAATCCAGATGACCGCGTTCAGCCCGCGCGAGTCGTAGGAGGCCTGAAAGTCGAACCAGTTCATCGCAGCACCTGCATCAGCGCCCAACCCAGGCCGGCCGCCAGCGCCAGCGCCATCACCGCCGCGTACCCCTGAGCATCCCCGCTCTGGATGTAGCGCAGCATGCTGCCCACCCGCAGCGTCACCCAGGCTGTTCCGCGCACCGCGACCGTGTCGATCAACATCGAGTCGATCACCTTGTAGAAGACGAAGCTCACGAACTTCACCGGCTTGACGATCACCGCGTCGTACAGCTCGTCGATGTAGAACTTGTTCAGCGACAGCTTCTGCAGCGCCGCCCACGGGGCCGGCAGCACCTGCCCGCGCTTGAGCACCCGGGTATAGAGGATGAAGGCCACCACCGCTCCCAACCAGGCAATTCCCAACGCCAGGCCCCACGCTTCCCACGGCAGCGCCAGCTGCTCTTCCATCGGTGGCAACTTCACGTTCCCGGTCCGGCTGACCAGCGACTGCGCGGTGGCAAAGACCGGAGAGAGGAAGTTTTCCATCAGCGTCTGCTTCGGGCCGCCGGGCCGCACGTTTTCCATGAACGGAATTCCGTGCGCCGCCGCAACCACCGAGAGGCCGGCCAGCACCAACAACACCCCGGTCATCGTCCCATCTGATTCGTGGGCGTGGGCCACCCGCGCATCGGGAGCGCGATCGCCTTCGAAGGTCAGCAGGTACAGCCGGGCCATGTAGAACGCGGTGCAGAGCGCGGCGGCCAGGCCGACGTACCAGACGTAATGGAGCACGTGCGGGTAGCCCTCGAGCTCGTGGGTGTGCAGCCCGTGCAGAATCGCGTCCTTCGAGAAGAAGCCCGACAGCGGCACGATGCCGGTGATCGCCAGCGTCGCCACCGCGAACGCCAACCAGGTCAGCTTCATCTGCTTGCGCAGCCCGCCCAGCTTTCGCACGTCGCCCTCTTCGGCGTTGCCGTGCATCACGCTGCCGGCAGAGAGGAACAGGCACGCCTTGAAGAACGCGTGGGTCACGACATGAAGGAAGGCGGCCCAGAACAACCCCGCTCCGATTCCCATGAACATGAAGCCGAGCTGAGAGACGGTCGAGTAGGCGAGCACCTTCTTCAGGTCGTTCTGCGCGAACGCAATCAGCGCCGCGATCAGCGCGGTCAGCCCGCCAATCACCGCCACCACCGCCATCGCCGTCGGCGAGAGCACCAGCAGGTAGCTCATGCGGCAGAACAGGTAGATGCCCGCGGTAACCATCGTCGCCGCGTGGATCAACGCCGAGACCGGAGTCGGCCCCGCCATCGCGTCCGGCAGCCACACGAACAGCGGCAGCTGCGCCGACTTGCCCGCCGCGCCCAGCAGGAAGCACAGCAGAATCACCGTCAGCACTGCGCCGAACGTGAAGCCCTTCAGCGGCCCTTCGGCGATCTGATTGCGCAGCTCGCCCGGAAGCGCCTTCGCCATCTCTTCGAGGCCCATGAAGCCCAGCGGGCCCTTGACCGCCAGACCCTGCTTGAACCGCTCGGCGGCGTCCGTGCTGCTGCCCCCCGAGCGCGGCTGGTAATTCTCGACGTGGCCCTGCGCTGCGAACGCCTGCACCAACAGCACGAGCAGGAAGCTTGCAATCAAGAACCCGAAATCGCCGATGCGGTTGACGATGAACGCCTTGCGACCCGCGAACGCTTTCTGCGCGTCGTCGTACCAGAACCCGATCAGCAGGTAGCTGCACAGCCCGACGCCTTCCCAGCCCACGAAGAGCAGCACCAGCGAATCGGCCAGCACCAGCGTCAGCATCATCGCGACGAACAGGTTCAGGTACGCGAAGAACCGCCAGTAGCCGGGGTCGTGCGACATGTACGAGGTCGCGTAGAGGTGAATCAGAAAGCCGACTCCGGTGATGACGAGCAGCATCGTCCCCGAGAGGTGGTCTGCCATCAGCCCGAAGGTGACCTTGAAGTCTCCCGCCGAGAACCACGTTCCGAAGTCGGCGTTCACCGCGTACCGCACCGCCTCGAGCCCGTAGGGGTTGGCCGCCGCGGTGTTCCAGTCGGCCGCCGTCCAGTAGACGATCAGCGAAATGAAGAAGCTGCCGAACACCGCCCCGCAGGCGATCAGGTTGACGTTGGCGCGGCCGAGCGCCTTGCCGAACACCCCGCAGATCAACGCGCCCAACAGGGGCAGGGCGATGATCATCCACAGGCTGTGGCCCGCGTCCTGGGGCGTCATCGGGGCTTTTTGAAAAAAGCAGTTCGCGGCCGCGAAGACTCCATGGCCTGAGGAAAACTGGCTGAACGTCGCGTAGTCAGAGCAGTCGATCACTTGGGTCCGCCCTTTAGTGCTTCATCGTCTGGAGCTCGTCGATGTTGACGGTGCCCCGGCTGCGGTAGACCGCGATCACGATCGCCAGGCCCACCGCGGCCTCGGCGGCTGCAACCGCGATGATGAAGAAAGCCGAGATGTGTCCGTTGATGTCGCCGCGATCGCGGGCGAAGGCCAGGAAGGTCAGGTTCGCGGCATTGAGCATCAGCTCGACGCACATGAAGACCACCAGCGCATTGCGGCGAATCAAGACCCCGAGCATCCCGGTGCAGAACAGAACCGCAGACAGGCTCAGGTAGTACGAGGTCGGAATAAAATTCATGGGGCTTTTAGATGCGGGGCTTGGCCACGACGACCGCGCCGAGAATCGCGACCAGCAACAACAGCGAGACCGCTTCGAAGGGGAACAACCACTGGGTGTACATCACCTCGCCGACCTTCTGAATCGTGCCGAAGCTTGCGACCCGCGCGGCGTCGTTCGTCCAGGTTTTTTCCATCACCGGCAGCTGCCGGAACGCGGCGATCAGCGCGGCCAGCAACCCCGCGGTGCCGACGGCGCCCAACAGCCGCGCAACTGAAAACTGCATCGTGCGCCCGGTGTCCTGCAGCGACAGCAGCATGATCACGAACAGGAACAGCACCATGATCGCGCCCGCGTACACCAACACCTGCAGCGCCGCGATGGTGTGGGCCCAGAGCAGCACGTAGATCCCCGACAGAAAGAAGAACGTCGCGACCAGGCTCATCGCCGCGCCAATCGGGTTCTTCGCGATCACCACTCCGCCGGCCGCGATCACCGTCGCGACGGCGAACACCCAGAACAACACCTGCTCGGGGCTCACTGAAATTCTCCGAACGGGCCATACGGCTTGTCGCCGTAGGGGCAACGGTGCTCGGCGATGTGCTGCTCGAATTCCGCTCGAAATTTCTGCACGAAGCTCTGCACCGGCAACGCGCCCGCGTCTCCGAGCGCGCAGATGGTGTTGCCCAGGCCAATCGGAGGCCACGGGGCAATCGAGGTCGCCACCTGCATCAGCGCCTCGAGATCTTTGGGCTCACCGCGGCCTTCTTCCATCTTCCGCAGCAGCCGCGTCATCCACGGCATTCCCTCGCGGCACGGGGTGCACTGACCGCACGACTCTTCGGCGTAGAACCGGGTGATGCGCCACAGGCAACGCACCATGCAGCAGCTGTCGTCCATCACGATGATTCCGCCCGAGCCGGCCATCGAGTTCAGCGGCTTGAACGCTTCGAATTCCAGCGCGACTCCGATCTCGGCCGCGGTCAACACCGGCGCCGACGAGCCTCCGGGAATCACCGCTTTCACCGTGCTCCCTTTGGGCATTCCCTGCCCGAACTCGTCGTTGAAGATGAGCTCTTTGAGCGTGGTCTGCATCGCCACTTCGTAGGTCCCGGGGCGATTGACGACGCCCGACAGCGTGACCAGCCGGGTGCCGCCCGACTTCTCGGTGCCCATCTTCGCAAACCAATCGGCGCCCTTCTCGAAGATGCTCGGCAGGGTGGCGATGGTCTCGACGTTGTTCACCACCGTGGGGCAGCCGAACAGCCCGCTGACGGCGGGGAAGGGGGGCTTGAGCCGCGGCCAGCCTTTCTTGCCCTCGAGCGACTCGAGCATCGCGGTCTCTTCGCCGCAGATGTACGCCCCGGCTCCGCGCACCTGGTAGACGTTCAGCTCGAAGTCCCGGCCCATCAACTTCTTGCCGAAGATGCCCGCGGCGTAGGCCTCGACCAGCGCCTTTTCCAGAATGTTGCTCGGGTGTTTGAACTCGCCGCGCGCGTAGATGTAGCAAGTGTGGGCGTTGAGCGCCCAGCAGGCGATCGCGATTCCTTCCAGCATCGCGTGGGGATCATTCTCGAGAATGAACCGGTCTTTGGCGGTGCCGGGCTCAGACTCGTCGGCGTTGATCGCCAGGTAGCGGGGCTTGGGGTTGTCCTTGGGGACGAAGCTCCACTTCAGGCCGGTCGGAAAGCCAGCGCCGCCCCGGCCGCGCAGGTTGGACTTCTTCACCTCGGCCAGCACCGCCTCAGGAGCCAGCTCGAGCACCTTCTTCAGGGACTCGTAGCCGCCATTCTTCTTGTACCCCTCGAGCGTGTTCTGCCCAGGCTTGCCCCAGTTCCGAGTGACGACTTTTTCGACGTTCATGGGAACGGTCAGACGAGCGTTTCGAGCAGCTTGTCGACCTTCTCCTTGGTCAAATTCTCGTGGTGGTCTTCGTTGATCTGCATGCACGGCGCGGTGCCACAGCTGGCCAGACACTCGGTCTCGCGCAGGAAAAATTTGTCGCCGTTGGTGCCGGCCTGGGTCCCGAGCTTCGCCTCGAGGTGCTTGAGCATTCCTTCGGCTCCCCGCAGGGCGCACGAGAGGTTGGTGCAGACGTCGATGACGTACTTGCCCGGCTTCTCGGTGTGAAACATCACGTAGAAGGTCGCCACTTCGTAGGCGCGCTCGACCGTCGTCTCGAGCTTCTGGGCGACCGCTTTCATTCCTTCCGGAGTGCACCACCCGCGAAGCTCCTGCAGCAGCCGCAAGGCAGGAAGCATCGCCGCGCGCTTGCGATCTGCGGGGTAATGGCTGAGCAGTTCGCCCATGCCCGCATCGAATTTCTTCTGTTCTTCCGGGGTGAAGGCGACGCCGTCCGACATGGCGGCGGTTCGTAGGGAAGCGGAGTGCTTGCGTCAACGAAAACCTTGCAGCGCACGCATTGCGCCGTCGAGAATCCGAAGTCTTCCCCCAAGTGCCCTCCGAATCCGACCAGCGCGTCTCGACCCGCGTGCCTTTCATCCTTCGGGTCGGCTACCCCGACCGGCGGTCCTTTTCCGACGCGACCGAGAACCTCTCGAAGGGCGGCCTGTTCATCCGCACCGACGCCAAGTTCGAGATGGGGGCGCTGGTCCCGCTGTCTCTTTCTTTCCCGGGCCTGCTGGATCCAGTAGAGATCGTGGGTCGGGTCGCGTGGATGCGGCCCGAGCAAGCCGGTGGTCGCGGCGCAGGAGTTGGAATTGCTGTTGAATCGCAGGCCCATCGCATGGAGCTGGAGCGACTGTTGACCATCGCGGCGGAACCGCCCGAAGGAACACAGGCGCCGCCGCCCGGGGGCTTTCGCGTGCTGATCGTCGAGGACAACCCCCACATCATCGAGATGTACAGCTACGTGCTGAAGAAGCTGGCCGCCAACGAGCTGAAGGGCGCGGTGCCGCTCGAGGTGCACTTCGCGCCCGACGGCCATGCCGCTTTCACCCAGCTGATGGCCTCGACCTTCAACCTGGTGATGACCGACCTGTACATGCCGGTGATGGACGGGTTTCAGCTGCTGGAAAAGATTCGCAGTGAGCCAAAGCTTGCCAAGATGCCGGTGGTGGCGATCTCAGCGGGCGGACGCGACGCCCAGGATCGGGCGCTGAAGTTGGGCGTCGACATCTTTCTGCGCAAGCCGGTGAAATTCGCTGAAGTGCTGGAAACGGTCAAACAGCTGCTCCGAATCAAGTAGCACCCCCCCCAAAAGGCCCATGCCCCAAACAGCAATGACGCGCGACAAGGTCAGCAACGAAGCGCTCTTCATCTTGAGAAGCCTTCAGGAAAACGCTCGCACCGGGCGCAGCAACAAGCTCGCCGACGTGAAGGTGTCGCTCGAATCGAACGTGAGCATCGAGTTCGACAGCTACTTCTTCTTTCTTCGGAAGTTCCACTACATCGCGATGGACCGCGAGGCTCTGCTCAAGCTCACCGACCAGGGGCAGCGGGTCGTCGAGGGCGAGGCCGCCGACAAGTTCTCGGGCGAGGTCGGCGAGTTTTTCGCAGACCAGATTTTGCCGCCCGACGAGCAGACCCAGGTCGCCGGGCTCGAGGAGAGCGCCAGCCCGCCCGGTGCCACTTCCACCGACCTCTTTGATACCGAAGGCCCGATGCCTGTCCCGCCGCCTCCTCCTCCGCCTCGCGCAGGTCGGAAGTCTTCCCATTCGCCTTCTGCTGCGTCGACTGCTTCTGCCGAAGAGCCGTTGATTCCGCAGATGCCCCACCTGACTGCTCCTGAATCTCGACCCGCTGGCCAATACGTACCCCCTGCACCTATGGCACTGACTTCATCGATGGCCTCTCCGATGGCGCTTACGTCCTCGATGACTGCGGGGGCGGTGTCCGCCAGCAAGGGGCAAGACGTAGACCTGCGCTACGTGAAGTACGACCCGATCGGCTCGGGCCCGTTGGGAACCGTCTTCAAGGGGAAGCACAACGCCCTGGGCATGGACATCTGCATCAAAGAGCTGAAGGACATCTTCGGGTACTTCTCGTTCTTGCAGCGCGGTGAGGTGATCAAGCGGCTGAAGAAGGAATTGTGCGGGCAGGCCCAGGTCAAACATCCGGGCATCGTGCCGATCCTCGATCAGAACACCGACGTGGCGCGCCCGTACTTCGTGATGGAGCTGATGAAGGGCTCGCTGCGCGAGAAGCTCGAGGCCGCGGGGGGGAAGGGCATTCCGGTCGCGCTCGGGATTCGCTACTTCCTTCAGCTCTCGTATGCGCTGCGCGCAGCGCACCAGACCGGGCTGCACCACCACAACATCAAGCCCGAGAACGTGTTGTTCGACACCTGGGGCAACGTGAAGATCGCCGACTTCGGGCTGGCGCGGGTGATCGAGGTCGACCAGACGAAGGGAATGCCGCAGGTGTTCGTCGGCACCGGGGGGATGGCGTACATGTCTCCCGAGCTCATTTCCCGCGGGAAAGAAGTCAACGCCTCGTCCGATGTCTACGGGCTGGGGATTCTGCTCTACGAAATGATGACCGGTCAGATTCCGGGTCGGCGTTCTCCGCTTCCGTCGGAAGTGAACTCCGAGTGCCCTTCGAAGCTCGACCCGATCTTCGACAAGATGACCCAGGACCGTAAAGACAATCGGTACCCGGACTTCGACACCATGCTCGATGATTTCTACGGGGCGTTCAGCGACAGCGAGTACCTGACCAAGGGCGATCTCATCTTGTGGAGCGAGCAGCCCAAGACCTGAGCGGGCCGTGGTGCGAACGGGGGCCACCCGCCCCGTTCGGGCTGCAGAGCGTGAACTAGAGGACCTTGCCGCCCTTGGCCTTGCAGTCTTTTTCCGCGACCTGAATCCAGCCTTTCGCCTTGCACTCGTTGCTGCCGGCGCACGAGTTGCCGCCCGCCCCACCGCACTCGCCCTTTCCTTTGCATTCGTTGATGCCTTCGCAGCGGACCTTGGCGGCGACCTTGGCGTCCTTCTTCGGCGCCGCCTTGTCTGCTGCATGCGCGCTGGCCGCGAACAGTGAGGCGACGGCGGAAGCGATCACGAGTCCCTTCATCGATTTGTGCATCTGGGTTCTCCGGGTGGGTGCTTGCGGTGGTGCAGCTCTTGTTATGTCGTTCGGGGCCAACCGGTTTCATTGATCTCGCCGGGGTTGGCACCACCGACCTGCCGACCCGAAGCTCTTCCTTGCGTGGGTCCGGGCGGTCGAGCTGTTCGTTTCAGTGACCTTGGCCCTTTGACCACACCCTGATGTGGCGGGAAGGACAAGGTCGCTCCCACGGGGTTCGAACAGGCGCTTCGAATGACCGCTTCGAGCGCCGCCGCTGATCATCCGGGCGCCCAGACACGCTGTTTCCTCGTAAATCCTCGCCCGTCCCCGTCCGCTCTAAGTCACGACAAAGGTCAACAGCGGGCGAGCGCGGGTTACTGCGCCGGGGCTGCTGCAGCGTCCGCGGC
>JAYVCD010000197.1:0-8644 GCA_043750125.1 Archangiaceae bacterium
AGTCAGAAACCGGTTCCGGCGCCCCGCCCCGCGCCAAGCTCCCCGACCCCGTCGACGAGTAGCGGTTTCAGCCTCGCTTGCCGAAGAAGCCGTAGACCCACGCCCCCACCGCGACGAACGACGGAATCACCACCAGCGTGGTGAGCAGCCCGAAGATGAAGTCGTTCTTTCCTTCGCCCACGTAATCCACGCCCGACACCTTCAAGAACGACTTGATCCCGGTCACGAGCCAGTTCGAAAAGTTGGGGACGGTGGTGATCCACACCAACCGCTTCAGTCCTACTTCACCGTACCGAAGCATCGGCATCGAGTAGGCGACCCCAATCATCCAGAAGCAGCCGAGCAGCGCGTTGAGATGACTGGCGAGCGCCGCATGGGGATCGGCCGGTGCTTTCCCGGTCATCGCCGCCGAGACGAAAATACCGGTGGCCAGGCCCAAAGCCATCAACACCGCGGCGTTTCGGGTCAGGTCGCGTGCGAAGGGGGACGAGGTTTGGGGCACTGCGTGGCTCCGATTCGGTTAGGACGACGCTTGCGATGGTGGAGCAGTTCGACCGCTGGGTCCAACAACTTGGAAGCGCGGGGTACGTGCTGCTCGGCCTGGCCGCGCTGCTCGAGTACGTGGTGCCTCCGTTTCCGGGCGACACGGTGATGCTGCTGGGCGGCGCGTACGCGGCGCGCGGCGAGCGCAGCGTGGTGGGGGTGTTCCTCGCCGTGACCCTCGGCAGCGTGGTCGGCCTGGCGCTGATGTACGGCGTCGGCCGACTCGTCGGCGCCCGGGTCGACCGGTTCCCCGAAGGCAGGCTGTTCTTCGGCCTGACCCACTCAAAAATTCGTCAGATCCAGGAACAGATGCGCACCCGGGGAAGCTGGCTGCTGCTCGCCAACCGGTTCTTTCCTTCTTTCCGAGCGGTGCTCTTTGTCGCCGCCGGCGCCGCGAAGATGTCTTTTGCGCGGGTGGTCCTGCTGGGCACCCTGTCGGCGATGGCCTGGAATGTGCTGATGGTAGGCATCGGTTTCACCGTGGGAGGGAATGTCGAACGGCTCACCGGCCTCTTGAATCAGTACAACCGAATCGCCTTCGTCGTGATGGGAGTGGCAGTGTTCGGCCTCGTGATCCGGTACTTCCTCAAACGGCGGGCAAAAGCATGAGGCGCCTGTGGGTCTGCGTGCTGCTCTTCGTTGCGTCCAGCTGCCGCTGCAAAGGCGGCGGAGTGGATCCCACCGAGCTGGGCTTCACCGTGGACCCCGTCGAGCTCGACTTTGGTCGGGTGCTCGAGGGCGAGGGGGTCGAAAAAAGCGTGTCGCTCACCGCGCTCGGGGTCTCTGAGATTGGCGTCGAGCTCGCGACCGACGCACCCTTTTCCGTTCAGCCGATGGTCACTGTCCCGGGCGGGGCCTCGAACCAGTTTTCGGTGAAGTTCACCGCCGGCTCGATTCCGGCGACGGGGCAGGTGCGGCTGTCGGCGAATGGGGGCACCGCGACTGTGAAGCTCAAGGGCGTCGGCGTTCGCCCCAAGGTCTGCGTCCCAAGCGCTGCCTGCAAGCGCTCGACGTACTCGCTCGAGCTCGATGCCTGCGTCGAGACGGCGGCTCCCGAAGGCGCCAGCTGCCAGCCCGACAGCGTGTGCCTGGAGAAAGGCGAATGCCGAATGAGTGTCTGTCAGGGCGTCGCCCGGGGCTGCGACGACAAAGACGCGTGCACCGTCGATTCGTGCGCGATGGACCTCGGCTGTGTTCATTCCGCGCGGGCCTGCCCTTCACCCACCCAGCCGTGCCGAATCGCTTCGTGCGATTCGATGACGGGCTGCGGACAGGCGACCGCTCCCGACGGGACCCCGTGCGGAACGGTCGATTGCATCAAGGCGCTGTTGTGCGTGGGAGGAGCGTGCGCCGAAGTGCCGACGCCCGATGGCTTCATCTGTGGTCCCGCCACTCCGTGCCAGGGCGAGAGCAAGTGCAGAAGCCAGGTCTGTGTTGCGCCCGACGCCGGGGTGATGAAGCCCCGAACGGTGGTTCGCCTGGCAGGCACCGCCGTCGATGAACGCCCGGCGATCGTCGTCAACAACGGCAACGTGTTCTTCCAGCTGTGCCAGCTGCCCCCGCCCCCCGACGCCGGCAGTGATGGCGGAACGGACGGGGGACCCGACGGGGGTGACGACGCAGGCACACCGTCCGACGCGGGCTATTGCGCACTGGCGTCCTTTACCGGCACCGGCTTCGAGCGGTGGACCGCCTATTACGGCGACCCGATTGCGCGCCGGCTGATTCAGGTCAGCCCCAGGGGCGTGGTGTTGCTTCAGCCCGGAGCGCTCGAAGTGCGGCTGCTCTCGACCGGAGCACCGACCCTGATTCCGCTCGAGGGTCAGGCGGTTCCGCGGGGAATCGCGCAAGGAGCCCAGCTCGAGCTGTGGGCGCTGGTCGGTTCCGATGCGGGAACCCGGCTGCTGCGTTGGGGCGACGGAGGGCTGCTTCCCTCGGTGCCGCTGGACGCGGGGGTCTCGCTGCTCGCGGTCGACGAGAATGGATCCGCCTGGCTCTACAGCCCAGAAGGAGGAGCTCTGGGTGGGCTCCAGGCTTCGAGCGATGGGGGCTGGTCGCTGCAGTGGCGGACCCCGGGGGTGGGCGTCTCGTCGCTGACGGTGAGCGAGGGGGTGGTGGTCGCGGGCGGCCGCCACGTGCTGCGCACCGACGACGGCGGGCTGCTCTCGTACCCGTGGGTGTCGAGTTCCGACGCGGGGCTCGAGCTGCTCGAACGGCCGATGGTGACGGGCGATGGGGCGGGGTTGGCCTTCTACAAAGAGTGCAGCTCTCCGGTGATGAGCTGCCTGGACGCCGACAAGGCGACCTGGGTGCAGGCCTTTTCGTTGGCCGACGGCGCGTTTCTCTGGCGAGCCCAGGTGCTCCCGGAAGGAGTCGCGGGTCGGGTTGAAGAAGTGGCGCTCACCGGGATCAAGCCGGGCGCGGTGGCGGCGCTGGTTCAGGTCAGCTTCGATGGCGGCTCGCAGGCGTTCCTCGAAGGCTTCGCCGATGGAAAGCGGCTGCTGCGGTGCGCGATGCCGGAAGGCACAGTGCTGGGCGGAGCCGTCTTCACCACCGGCAGTCTTCACATTCTGGTGACTCGGGACGCGGGCTGGCTGCTCGAGAGCTACGACGTGGGCGCGCTGCCGCTGCTGAACCAGGGCTGGCCGCAGGCCGACGGAATCTCGGGAACGCGCCGCGCCCGTTGAGCAGCGCGCCTTTTCCGGGGGGCCGGCTAAAAGCGACGCCCACTGCCGCAAAGGCAATCGGGAAGGAAAGCCCTTTCCCTGCCAATGCCCATGGGACGCACGAACCTTCTCGGCGCCGGCCACGGCATCCACGGGCGGCCGAGGTAAAGGACACGAAGGGACACCCCAGTCGCAGCCTCGAGGTCGACCGGCTGCAGGAGCCCTGACGTAGACTACGGCGACTTCACCAGCGCGACCCGCAGCTTCTGATTCGTCCTGCGGGTGACGGAGTGGAGCACCTTCTGCTCGCGGTACCCGCTCTTGGACACCACCACCTCGAAGGTGATTCCGATCTTCAAACGCAGGGGAATGGGGGTGAGCCCGAACAGGTGCCGGTCGATTCGCACCTGCGCTCCGGGCGGCTCACTTTCGATCGACACCGACACCTGTTCGTCCGACGCGGGAGTCTCGGGCGCGGGGGGACGTCGGACGACCGCGATCGCCTGAGCGGGTTCGGCGGGCGGCGTCACGGGGGCGGGCGCCTCGACAGTCGGCTCTGCAATTACGACGCTCGCGTCGGCGGGGCGGGTGAATTCGATCGGGACAAAGAGCTCGGGCGCAGGCTCGGGGGGCAAGCCGTCGACCGGGGGGAGCACGACGACGGCGGGGGGGACGGCGACCGCCGCTGCCACCGCGACCGGTTCTGGAACCGCGACGGATTCGGGCAGGCGCGCCGGGGCTACGTCCGCCTTCGATTCGGGCCCCTGCAGTCGAGCCCGCAGCGGGGCGAAGAGGCTCCCCGCCACCAGCGCGATCAACGCGGCGACGGCAATCATCCACCGCTTGCTGCGGGGGGCGGGGTTCAACACTCCGGCCTGCAGCTGGGAAGGCTGGGTGATGATCTGAATGTCTTCGTCCTGCAGCTCGATCGGCTCGGTGGGCGAGGTCTCGACCGGCGGGGGCGGCGCGACCCCGGGCGAGGGCGGCGGCTGGGTCTGGCGACTCAACGGCTGCTCGCCATCTTTCCTGGCGAGGCCCGCAAGCCAGGCCTTCAGCTCGGTGGTGCCCGCAGGCTCGAGCACCGTGCGCTGCACCTTTTCAATCGCATGAAGCAGCTCTTCCGCGCTCTGAAAGCGCTTCTCGACTTTCCGCTCGAGCACCTTGTTGATCAGCTGCACCAATTCCTTCGGGACGTCGGCTCGCAGCGCGGTGGGGACGGTGAACTTTCCGGAAACCACCCGCGCCATTTCTTCGAGCGCCGTCGGGGCATTGAAAGGAAGCTCACCCGTCGCCATCAGGTAGATCATCGTCCCGATTGGAAACAGATCGCTGCGCGCATCGAGGGCGTGACCTGCCGCCTGTTCCGGCGACATGAAGGCCGGCTTGCCTTTCACGCTCCCGATTTCAGACGTCGTCGACCGGGTCCGCGCGCGCGCGATCCCAAAGTCGGTCAACTTCACTTCCCCCTGCTCGGAGATCAAAACGTTCTGGGGCGAGACGTCGCGGTGGACGATCGCCAGCGGCACCCCGTTCTCTGACTTCCCGTGCGCATAGGAAAGCCCGCGGCACACCTCGGCCATGATGTGCAGCCCGACGTTGAGGGGAATCTGCATCCCCACCGCCCTTGCCCGCTTGATGACCTGCGACAGCGTCCACCCATCGACCAGCTCGAACGCGAGGAAATAACGTTGGGCCGCAATGCCCAGGTCAATCACCTGAACGATGTTGCTGTGGTGCAGCCCCATCGCGATGTGTGCCTCGTCGACCAGCCCGCGGCGAAAGGCTTCATCGGCCCAGAGCGCAGGGCGCACCCGCTTGAGGACGACGAGGCGCTTGAAGCCCGCCGAGCCCTCCATGTGCGCAAGAAACACCTCGGCCGTTCCGCCATCGGCGATCTTGCGCAACAGGTTGTACCTGCCGTGCGCAGCCACGCGGCGAAGTTAACCCACAACCTAAAGCCAAATCGCCAACAGCTTCATCGACAGGTACGCAAAACCCGCCGACAGCGGCAGGGTCAGGACCCACGCGGTCAGGATGTTGCCCGCGACCCCCCAGCGAACGGCCGACACCCGCTTGCTGGCGCCCACTCCCATGATCGCCGCGTTGATGCAGTGGGTGGTGCTCACCGGCACCCCAAACCGACTGGCGACCAGAATCGTAATCGCCCCGGCGGCCTCGGCAGCGAAGCCCTGCAGCGGAGTGATCCGGATGATCTTGGTTCCCATCGTCTTGATGATTCGCGTTCCACCCGCCGCGGTCCCCGCCGCAATCGCCGCCGCACACGAGACGATGACCCAGATGGGGACGACCCCGTCTTTGCTCGCGTGCATCCAGGCCGGCAATTCCATTCCCCCGCCTGCAATCCACGCCGTCAGCGCGAGGGTGATGATCCCCATCGACTTCTGGGCGTCGTTGCTGCCGTGGCTGAACGCCATCGTCATCGCGGAAACCAGCTGCAGCCGTCGGGACGTCTTCACCACCGTGCTGGGCCGGGTGTTCTTGAAGATCCACATCAGCAAGACCATCAGGAAAAAAGCGCCGATGAACCCCATCAGCGGCGAGACCACCAGCGGGACCAACACCTTGTTCAACAAAGCACCCCACTTGAAGGCATCGAAGCCCGCGTGGGCGACGACCGCCCCGGCCAGCCCTCCGACCAGGGCGTGCGAGCTCGACGAGGGAATGCCCGACCACCAGGTGAGCAGGTTCCAGACCGATGCCCCCAGCAAGGCCGCGAGCACCACGCTCTGGGTGACGATCGCCGGGTCGGCGAAGCCCGAGGCGATGGTCTTCGCGACCGCCGTCCCCGTCATCGCACCGACGAAGTTCAACGCGGCGGCAATCAAGATCGCCGTTCGCATCGGCAGCACCCCGGTCGAGACGACCGTCGCGATCGCATTGGCCGCGTCGTGGAAGCCGTTGATGTAGTCGAAGATCAGCGCGGCGATGACCACCGCGATGAGCATCCCGATGGTCATCGCTTCATCCGTGCTTGACGGCGATGTTGGCCAGCGTGTCGCCCACGTCGTCGCAGCGATCGACTGCGTTCTCGAGGTCTTCGAGAATTTCCTTCTCGCGCAGCAGCACCTTCGCGTCCACCGCGGGGTCTTTGAACAGCTGGCTCACCGCCGAACGAAAAACGGTGTCGGCCTCTTTCTCGAGCGCCCGCAGCTTGCGTCCATCGTCGAGCAGCTCGGCGTAGGCGTGGCTGCGCAGCTTCGGCAGCGCCGACTTGAGCACGTCGGTGCAGCTGATCAGCGTGTCCATCAGCTTCTGCATCGGCTCGGTGGGGCGGGTGACTCCGTAGAGCACCGAGGCGCGCGCGGCCAGGTTCGTCAAGTCGACCACGTCGTCGAGCTCGCTCGACAGCCGGTGCATGTCTTCGCGGTCCAGCGGAGTGACGAAGGTCTTCGCCAGCGCCTCGTCCATCTGGCGAACGAGGTTGTCGGCGAAGTGCTCGATCACCTGCACCGCGTCGCGCACGTCCTCGGGCCGCGACGACGGGTCCTTCGATTTCGAGAGCGCGAGGGCCGCGGTGTGGCAGGCGGCCGCCTGACTCTCGAGCAGCACGTAGAAATTGTCTTCCCGCGGTAACAGCCAACGAATGATTCCCTGGAGCGCCATTGGCTCGCGACGTAGGCGCCGCGCTGGAATGCGTCAAGCAGTACTGCAACCCCTCAGGTTCGCCCGCGGGCTCCTTCGAGAAAAAGCTGGCTCACCCCATTGAGGACGAAGGGCAAACCGAGCGCCGGGTTCGCGCACCACGCCAGCATCGCCGACAGCGAATTGGCCAAAAAGAAGTCCGAGAGCACCTCGGGGGGCAGCACCGGGGACAGCTGCCCGCGCGTCGCGGCAAGGCGGAAGCGGTGGGCGAGGGCCGTGCGCACCGGCTCGGCATCGCGCGCGTCGGCCACCGCGTACAGCCGCAGCGCCACGGTCGCCACGTCCGGGAGCAGGGTCCGCTCGTTTTCCCAGAACTTCGCCAGCGCTTCGTTGACCGTCTCGAGCACCTTGTGCAGCGGGGTGTCCTCGGGCAGCGCGAGAATGGCTTCTGCGATCGGCTGTTCCGTCTCTCGCATCAGCTCGATCAGCACGTCGTCTTTGGTCGCGAAGTGAAAGTAGAAGGCCCCTCGGCTCACTTCGGCCTTCTGGGCGATGTCGTCGATGCGACAGCCGACCACGGTGTCCCGGCGAAAGATTTCCAGCGCTGACCGGTACACCCTGCGACGGGTCTCTTCTCGCTGTTTGTCTCTCACGGGCGTTGGTTCTTAGTACCAATCGCCCGAGGACATGGCCCGATGGCAGTTCGGGACCCCTCAGGCCCTGGCCAGTGAGCGCAACACGTACTGCAAGATGCCCCCGTGTCGGTAGTAGTCGAGCTCGTTGGGAGTATCGATGCGGCAGACCACGGTGAAGGTGTGACCGCCCCCTTCTTTGGACGCGACAACCTTCAGCCGGGCTCCGGGGCTCAGACCGCTGGAAATTCCGGCGATGCTGTACGTCTCTGAGCCATCGAGCCCCAGCGAAAGGGCGTCCTGCCCTTCCTCGAACTGCAGCGGCAGCACCCCCATTCCGATCAGGTTGCTGCGATGAATGCGCTCGAAGCTCTTGGTGATCACCGCCCGGACTCCGAGCAGCATCGTCCCCTTCGCCGCCCAGTCGCGCGAGCTGCCGGTGCCGTACTCAGCCCCGGCGATGACAATCAGCGGCTGCCCTTCTTTCTGGTACCGCATCGCCGCGTCGTAGATCGGCAGCTGAACCCCCGACGGCATGTGCCGGGTGAAGCCGCCTTCCACTCCGGGCACCAACAGGTTCTTCAGCCGAATGTTGGCGAACGTTCCCCGCATCATCACTTCGTGGTTCCCGCGCCGGGCGCCGAAGCTGTTGAAGTCGGCCGGCAGCACGCCCTGGGTGGCCAGGTACTGTGCCGCGGGGCCCTTCTTGTCGATGTCTCCTGCCGGGCTGATGTGGTCGGTGGTAATCGAATCGCCCAGCAGCGCCAACACCCGCGCCTGCGTGATGTCCTTCGGAGCCACCGGCTCTTTGGGCATTCCATCGAAGAACGGAGGCTTGCGCACGTAGGTCGACTGAGGATCCCACTGGAAGGTGCTTCCGGTCGGAACCTTCAGTGCCTGCCACTGCGGGTCGCCCTTGAGCACGTCCGCGTAGCGGCGCTTGAACTGCTCGGGCTTGACCATCGCCAGCGCGGCTTTGAGCTGCTCGGGGGTGGGCCAGATTTCCTTGAGGAACACCGGCGTCCCGTTGCGGTCGTGGCCGATCGGCTCTTTCTCGGTGTCCCAGTCGACGTGGCCGGCCAGCGCGAAGGCCACCACCAACGGCGGCGAGCCCAGGAAGTTCATTCGCACCTGGGGGTGCACCCGGCCCTCGAAGTTCCGGTTGCCCGAGATGACCGCCGCGACTGCAAGGCCTTCCTT
>JAYVCD010000198.1:0-15924 GCA_043750125.1 Archangiaceae bacterium
TGACGCCGATGCTGGCCTCGCGCTGGTTGAAGAAAAAGCTGCCGGGCAATCACAAGAAGCCGCTGCTCGAGCGGGTGGTCGACAATGGTTACCGACCGATCGAGCGCGTCTACACCCGGGCGTTGCGGTTCGCGATGGCCCACCGCTGGATCGTGGTGATCGCCTGCGTGCTGACGATGGTGTCGGTGTTTCCTCTGGCGAAAGCGTCGCGGAAGGGCTTCCTGCCGATCGACGATCGGGCCCAATTCGAGGTGGTGGTGCGGCTGCCCGAGGGGCGCAGCGTCCCCGCGACCGAGCTCGTCGGCGAACGGGTGGCGCGAATCATTCGGGCGATGCCGGAAGTCCTGGCGACGCTGGTAACGGTCGGTGACGACGAGCAGCGCACTCCGAACCAGGCGCGAATCTACGTGAAGTTGATCAACCCTGAGCTGCGGACGGTCACCCAGAACGCGCTGAAGGACATCGTGCGGCAGAAGATCCTTCCGACGCTGCCCAAAGATCTGCGGGTTTCGATCGCCGACGTGAACGAGTTCGGTGGCGCCCAGTCGACCGCGCGCATTCAGTACATCCTCTCGGGCCCGGACCTTCGGGTGCTGACCGGGGTGAACGGGAAGATCCTCGAAAAGATCAAAAAGATTCCTGGCGCGGTCGACGTGGACTCTTCGCTGATCGTCGGCAAGCCCGAGCTGAGCGTGTTCGTCGATCGCCCCCGGGCGGCCGACCTCGGAGTCCAGGTGGCCGACGTGGCTTCGGCGCTGCAGTTGCTCGTCGGCGGGCAGAAGGTGTCGAGCTACGCCGAGAATGGCGAGCAGTACGACATCCGGTTGCGCGCCGCTCCCGACTTCCGCACCAGCGAAGACCAGCTGCAGCTGATCACAGTGCCTTCGAAGAAGGTCGGGCTGGTGTCGCTGGCCGAGGTGGTGAAGATCCGTCCGTCCGAAGGTCCGAGCAGCATTCTGCGCTACCAGCGCGAACGGCAGGTCACCTTCATGTTGAACGGAGGGCCGGGGTCCAGCGAAGGAGAGCTGGGCGACGCGGTGAAGCAGGTGCTGACCGATGAAAACCTTCCCAAGGGCTTTGCGGTCAAACCGCAGGGCCAGACCAAGCTGATGCGCGAGACGGGAATCAGCTTCATCTTCGGGCTGCTCGCGTCGCTGCTGTTCATGTACCTCATCCTCGCGGCGCAGTTCGAATCCTGGCTGCACCCGATCACGATCTTGATTTCGCTGCCGCTGACCCTGCCCTTTGCGATCGCTTCGGTGATCCTCTTCGACCAGGCGCTCGACCTCTACAGCTTCCTCGGGATCTTCGTGCTGTTCGGGGTGGTGAAGAAGAACGCGATCTTGCAGATCGATCACACCAACAAGCTGCGCGAGGCGGGCATGCCGAGGGCCGAGGCGATCATCCGGGGCAACGTCGACCGGCTGCGTCCGATCTTGATGACCACCTTCGCGTTCGTGGCCGGAATGATTCCGCTGGTGACTGCGCGCGGCATCGGCTCGGGCTTCAACCGCGCCACGGCCGGCGTGGTCGTCGGAGGTCAGGTGCTGTCGTTGGCGCTGACCCTGATGGCGGTGCCGGTCGCCTATTCGCTGCTCGATGACTTGTCGTTGTTCCTGAAGCGAACGTGGGCGCGAGTCACCAGCAGCCCCGAGCCGATTTCTGTCGGGGAAGAGGTGGGGAAGTGAAGCGAGTCCTTTGGGTTCTGATGTTGGCAGGCTCGACCGTGGCGTCGGCGCAGAGCGTGACGTTGCAGCAACTGCTCGAGGCCGCGGACAAGAACAACCTCGATCGGCGGGTGTCGGTCGAGCAGACCCACCGGGCTGAGGCCGAGTTTCGGCAGGCCTGGGGTGGGCTGCTGCCTTCGATGAGCGCCAGCGCGTCGGCCACCTACAACCAGTACCCGACGGTGATCGAGCAGCCGGACGGAATGGGCGGAACCAAGCAGTTCGTGATCGTTCCGTCCGACCAGTACGACGCTGTGATTCGCTTTGATCTGCCCCTGCTCGACCCCTCGCGCTGGGCTCGCGCAGCAGCCAGCTCGGTGGGTCAGGAAAGCTCGGCCCAGCGCGACCTGCTCACCCGCGACCAGATTCGGCGGCAGGTGGTGTCGGCCTGGTACAACTATGCGGCGGCGCTCGCGGTGCGCGAGTCGGCGAAGAAGTCGTTGGTGTTGTCGGAAGCGCAGGCGAAGTTGCAGGAAATCCGACAGAACGCGGGCGCGGCCACCGAGCTCGAACGGCTGAGGGCCAACGCGGAACGAGCCCACAACGTTCAGCAGCTCGCGGACACTGAAAACCTCGTCGCGATCAGCCGGCGCTCGCTGCGGTCTTTGACCTTCGTGGATCCTGGAGAGCAGGTTCCTCTGCCTGAAGACGACCTTCGGGCCGAAGCTCCGCTGGAAGAGCTCGAGGCGCGGGTGGAAGAGCTGCCTGCGGTGCGAGCCTCGGACAAGGACGTGCTGTTCAATGAACGGCTGTTGACCGCCCAGCGGTTGGCCGCGCTGCCGGTGATCGGGGCGCAGTTCACCGAACGGGTCACCAACGCGACCGGCTTCTCGGGTCGAACCACCGGATTCAACGTCGGGCTGAACCTCTCCTGGCGGCTCGATGTGCCCACCTTCCAGGCGATGTCCGTGCAGCAGTCGGGCTTGTCGGTTGCCCAGCTTCAGGCCGAGCGTTCGCGGCTGAACGCGAAGGACCAGATCCATTCGGACTGGCAGCGCCAGCGGGCTTCGCTCATCAAGATCGATGCGGCGCGGGCCCAGGTCGAAGCGGCGCAGCGCGCAGCCAGCGTGGCGCGCGATCGTTACGCCGTCGGAGTCTCGACCCAGGTCGATGTCATTCAGGCCGACCGCGATCTGTTCAGCGCCGAAGTCAGCCAGATCCAGGCGCGGACAGATCTGGCCTCGGCCCGGACAGGCTTGCGGATCAGCGCCGGGCAGCCGCTGGCCGGCCCGTAACGTTCCATTCTGATGTGAAGCCGGGCCATGGCAGTCTGCGTCGCCATGGCTCCGACCGACGTGAAGTTTCCCATCGCGCACAAGTTCGGCGGCAGCAGTGTCGCCAACGCCGAACGGATTCGTCGGGTCGCCGACATTCTGCTCGCGCGCACCGAACGGCAGGTGGTGGTCGTCTCTGCGATGCAGGGCGTCACCGATGCTTTGATCGCCCTGGTCCACAAAGCGTCGACCCGGGATTCCGGGTGGGAAAAAAATCTTCAGGCCCTGGGCGATCGCCACCGCGACACCGCGATCGAGCTGCTGGGCGAGCAGGCCCCGTCGATGGTCAGCCGCTTCGAAGCCGAGCTCGCCGGGCTGCGCGCCCTGCTGCAGGCGCAGACCCTGGTCGGCGCGGTCTCGAATGATCTGCTCGAGCTGATCAGTGGGCTGGGCGAGGTGTGGTCCTCGCTGATGCTCGAGGCGGCGCTTCGCCAGCGCGCGGTCTCGACCGATTGGCTCGATGCGCGCGA
This sequence comes from Archangiaceae bacterium, assembly GCA_043750125.1. Classification (GTDB taxonomy): domain Bacteria; phylum Myxococcota; class Myxococcia; order Myxococcales; family Myxococcaceae; genus JAGSPQ01. The sequence continues at coordinate 3,472 of JAYVCD010000198.1, forward strand.
GGTGCTGGTGGTCGAGAAGACCGAACTGGGCGCGCTGGTCGATTGGGAACGTTCGGCCGCGGCGCTCGCGAAGTGGGGCGCGAGCCGGTCTGCCGAACGGGTGATCGTCACCGGCTTCATCGCGCGGGACAGAGCAGGGCGGATCACGACCCTCGGCCGCAACGGCAGCGACTACTCGGGAGCCATCTTCGCAGCGCTGTTCGAGGCGAAGGAAATCCACATCTGGACCGATGTCGACGGAGTGCTCTCGGCAGATCCACGGCTGGTCCCCGAGGCGGTGCTGCTTTCAGAGATGTCCTATTCCGAAGCCTGCGAGCTGGCGTATTTCGGAGCGAAGGTCATTCACCCCCAGACGATGGCCCCGGCGATTAGCCGCAAGATTCCAATTTTCATTCGCAACACCTTCGCGCCGTCGAAGCCGGGCACGCGCATTGGCGCTTCGTCCGACGGGACCCAGCCGGTGAAGGGCGTCACCACCATCTCGGGCCTCGCGGTGCTCAACGTCGAAGGCGCTGGAATGATCGGCGTTCCCGGAACCGCCGAGCGGGCCTTCGGGGCGCTGAAGGCAGCGGGCGTCTCGGTGGTGATGATTTCCCAGGGCAGCTCGGAGCATTCCATCTGCTGCGTGGTCCAGGAAAAGGAAGCCGAGCGGGCTCGGGTGGCGCTGCTCGAGGCTTTTTCGCGCGAAGTCACGGCGGGTCACATTCAGAACGTGAGCGTGATCCCCAAAATCGCGGCGCTGGCGGTGGTGGGCGATGCGATGGCGGGCCGGCCCGGAGTCGCCGCGCAGCTGTTCACCTCGTTGGCCCGCGCCCGGGTGAACGTTCGAGCGATCGCCCAGGGCGCGTCCGAGCGGAACATCTCGGTTGCGATCTCGGCGGAAGACGCGACCCGAGCGCTGCGAGCGGTGCACGCGGGCTTCTACCTCTCTGCCCAGACGCTCTCGATCGGGATCATCGGCCCGGGCAATGTCGGCCAGGCTTTGCTCAAACAGATCGAGGGATCCCGGAAGAGGCTGCTGCAGACCAGCAACCTCGATCTGCGGGTGCGGGCGGTGGCGAAGAGTCGAACGATGAGCCTCGAGGACCTCGAAGTCCCGACCGACCTGCTGCGGTTCACCGACCACGTTCATGCCGAACATCTGCCCCACGCGGTGATCATCGATTGCAGCGCGAGCAACGCGGTGGCCGACCAATATGCCGGTTGGCTCGCCCGCGGAATCAACGTCATCACCCCGAACAAGAATGCAGGCGCGGGCCCCTGGGCGCGCTACGCGGCGATTCGTGCCGCGGCGACGAAGGGCTCGGCGCACTTTCGATACGAGTCGACCGTGGGCGCGGGTCTGCCCGTGATCTCGACCCTGCGAGATCTGGTCGACACCGGCGATGAAGTGTTCGCGGTCGAAGGCATCTTCTCGGGCACGTTGGCGTACCTGTTCAATCGCTTCGATGGGTCGATTCCTTTCTCCGAGCTGGTGCGAACCGCACGCGAGCTGGGGTACACCGAGCCCGATCCTCGAGACGATTTGTCGGGGCTCGATGTGGCGCGAAAGCTGGTGATCCTCGCGCGCGAGAACGGGGGGCAGACCCAGCTCGAAGCGGTCGAGCTCGAGAACCTGGTTCCGGCTGCGCTGCGCAGCATTCCCGCGGCAGAATTTCTCGAACGGCTGACCGAGCTCGACGGCCCGATGGAACAGCGGCTCGAGCGCGCCCGGAAAAACGGCACCGTCCTGCGCTACGTCGCCCGGCTCGAGACCGGAGCGAAGGCCCGGGTCGGGCTCACCGAGCTGCCCGCCGGACATGCGTTCGCGCACATTCGGCTCACCGACAACGTGGTGCAGTTCACGACCCGCCGGTACCGCGACAACCCGCTGATCGTTCAGGGGCCGGGGGCCGGACCCGAAGTGACGGCGGCCGGAGTGTTCGCCGATTTGCTCCGAATTGCCGCTGCCCTCGGGGCCCGGCTTTGAGCTGTATGCGCGCAGGGAGGCGGCTGTGGCCTGTTTCAAAGCGCGACGAAGTGAGGGTTCCTCCCCACGCCCGGGGGCCAGGAGCCTGGTTCAAGGCACCGAAATTAAAGGCGAAAACGGCATCGGGTCTTGGCGCATTTATTGGATCCAACCGGCGATTGCCTTGCCCCCGGGAGGTCCAGATGTCCTTCGTGCGCGCGACCCACTTTGCCTTTCTGGCGCTGGCCCTTGGAGGCTGTGACGGCTTCGTGGGTTCGCCCCCCGACAAGGGCGGCCCGACAGTTCCGAATCCGGTCGTGGTCCCCGACCCGGGGGTGGGGGTCATGCCGACCGATGCGTGCGCTGGCGTCACCGTGGCCGCTGGGCTCACGTCGCTTCGCCGGCTGAGCGTCGAAGAACAGCGCAACTCGTTTCGCGACATTCTCGCCGACGCGACCTTGACCCCGGCGCTGGCTCCGGCGAATGGGCCGGTGATCACCGAAGTCGAGGTGGACAAGTTGAACCTCGCCGTCGCCGCTCTGGTCGGCGCCAACAAGCACCTCACCTACCTTCCGTGCGATCCCGCTGGGGCAGTCAACCTGGGGTGCGCCGACGCTTTCATCGCCAGCTTCGGCCAGGTCGCTTTTCGCCGTCCGCTGACCGACGCAGAGAAGCTGTCGCTGCGCAAAGACGTGTTCGATGCGATCCGGGCCCGGGCCGAGATCATTCCCGCGGTCAGCTTTCGCGAGGCGATCGACGCGGTGGCTCAGGCCATCTTGCAGGCGCCCCAGCTGCTCTACGTTCACGAGGACGGTGTCGCCGACGCCACCTTGCCCCCCCGAATCCGCCGCCTCACCGGGTACGAGCGCGCGACCCGACTGTCGTTTCTGCTGTGGAAGACGACTCCCGATTCGGTGCTGCTGGCCGCTGCCGGGGCTGGAACGCTCGACACTGCCGCCGGAATGCGGGTGCAGGCTGAACGGCTGATCGCCAGCCCCCGGTCGAAAGGCACTGTGCGCGGGTTCGTTTCGTCCTGGCTCGAGCTGGACGGCAACTCGCACCAGCCTTCACTGGAAGCCACGCCCAAGAGTCTGACCGCGTTTCCGTTCGACAGCCCCGCGCTTCGCGGCGCGATGCGCGAGGAGCTCGTCTCGTTGTTCGATCTGACCTTCTTCAGCCCCGGCGCCTCGTTCAAGACCCTGATGACGAGCAACAAGGCGTACGTGAACAAGTCGCTGGGCACCCTCTACGGAGTGGCCGCGCCCCCCGCGAACGACACCACTTTTGCCTGGGTCGACCTCAATGCTCAGCAGCGCGCGGGGCTCTTTACCCGGGCCGGCTTCCTGTCGCTCTACGCGCCGCAGGACCAGAACTCGCCCATTCGCCGCGGGGTGTTCCTCTTCAAAGAGGCGCTGTGCCGACCGCTGGGCGCGCCGCCGGCGAACGTGAACAACACCCCCTTCATGCTCACCGACAAGCCGCTCACCGTTCGGGAACAGGTGGAAGCGCGGACCGGAGCTGCGTCCTGCCAGGGCTGCCACCAGAGCATCAACCCCCTGGGCTTCACGCTGCAGGGCTACGACGCCATCGGTCGCTACCAGCAAACCGAGAAGGGAATTCTCAACGCCATTCCATTCGAGCTGGCGATCAACAGCACCGCGACCCCGGTGGGCACAGACTTCGACAAGCCCGTCGCGGGGCCGATCGAGCTGTCCAACCAGCTGGCTCAAAGCGGCATGGCCCACGATTGTCTCGCCGCCACCTGGTTCGAACAGGCCAACCCCAATGGGGTCACGGCGGCGGGCGGCGCCTGCAGCCTGCAGCGCCTCAAAGCGAAATTTCGCCAGACGGATGACATGAAGGATCTCTTGCTCACGCTTGCGACCGACGACAGCGCGCTGTTCTTCCAGGAGACTCCATGAGCCGGCGATACCCACGCAGGTTGGTCTTGCAGGGCCTGGGCGGGCTGGCGATCGGGCTGCCGTTCCTCGAGTTCACGGGCCGCGCGTACGGCGCTCCGCCCGCGACTCCCAACCGGTTCATTACTTTCTTCGAGCACGGCGGCACGCTCACCAACTGCACCGATGGCGTCTACGGCTACGCGGGCTTTACCGATGGCGTTTCGGAAATGCAGGGAATGGACGGCTGGCGTCCCACCAGCACTCCGGGCCAGCCGCTGGTGTTGGGAGCGATTCACAAGCCGCTCGCCGACGCCGGCCTCACCCCCGACGTAAACGTGCTGCGCGGCATCGACAACCACGCCGGCGACTTGCAGGGCGACTACGGCAACGGCCACGGCATCTCGAACGTCACCATCCTCACCGCGGGAAAGGGCAAGCTCGCAGGCCAGAAGGACGACCTGTCGATCGCCTACAGTCCGTCGATCGATCAGGTGATCGGCGCCCGCTGGGGCCCGCCGGCCGGCGGACAAGCGGTCGTCAACCTGCTGATCGACGCGCACAACTACGGCTCGCCGTACTTCCGCGGGCCGAGCCAGCGCGCGTCGTCGTTCTCGAATCCACTCGACGCCTTCAACACCTTGCTGGCGGGGGTGACGACCGGCCCCGGTGGACCCAACCCGGCCGTGGTGCGCGCCCAATTAATTCGACGCAGCATTCTCGACGGCACCGGCAAGGGGCTCGAGCAGTACAAGAACCAGCTCACCTCACAGGACAAGCTGACCGTGGAAGCGCACCTCGAGCACATCCGGGCGATCGAGCTGCGGCTGGCGGCGATCGTGCCCCCGCCCGCGCTCACCTGTTCCAAGCCCACGCTGGGGACCTTCAACCCCAACAGCATTCCGAGCATTTCTCCGCTGATGGTGGACATCGGGTTGGCTGCGCTGCGGTGTGGGCGCACCCGGGTGCTGAACATCGAGATCGGCGACTTCCACATGACGTGGGATCCGACGGTTCTGCCGTTCGAAGTCGGTTACGACATCGGCCATTCGCTGCACCACATGGCGCGGGATCTCGGGACGACGGGCTCATTGAACGTCCAGAACCCCGGCTGGAGAGGGCCGTGGCAGCAGGCGATGATCCGCAACCGCCAGTTCCGCGCAGGCCTGGTCGCCAAGTTGCTCAAGGGCCTGAAGGACACTCCCGAGACGGGCGGCAACATGCTCACCAACTCGCTGTTCATGTGGACCAGTGAGTTCAGCAACGGCTCGGTGCACAACGGCAGCGACATGCCGTTCTTGATCGCCGGTAAGGGCGGGAGCCCGACGATGCAGACCGGCCGGTACCTCAACTACAACACCAAGGCCGCGACCAACGACTTCATCAACCAGTACTTGTCGAAGGCCACCACCAACAACCTCTACATCTCGCTGTTGAACGTGCTCGGGTTTACGGACACGACCTTCGGCGACATGGCGTACTCGAAAGTGCCCGGACCGCTCGCCGGCCTGGGCTGAATTCAGAACGCTTTTCAGGTTTTCGGGGTCGCTTCGGCTACCGTTGGCTGATGTCCGCGTTCCCCACCGCGACGGCGTTCGCTCCCGCGTCGATTGGCAATGTCGCCGTCGGCTTCGACATTCTTGGGCAGAGTCTGGCGGGCCCCGGCGATCGCGCGACGGTGCGGCTCACTTCCGACGGGCAGGTGCGGATTCTCGCCATCCGCGGGGTGGTCAAGAATCTTCCGCTCGATCCCCACCACAACACCGCCGGTCGCGCGCTGCTGGGACTGATTGCCTTGCGTCCCGGCATCGGCATCGGCTTCGAGGTCGAGCTCGACAAGGGCATTCCGCTTGGGTCGGGAATGGGAGGTTCGGCGGCCTCGGCCGTCGCCGCGCTGCTCGCCGCGAACGCGTTGCTCGAAGTCCCGCTGACGATCGACGCGTTGTACGAGCTCGCGATGGACGGAGAAGCCGCCGCGAGCGGAAGTCGCCATGGCGACAACGTGGCCCCAATGCTGCTGGGAGGGCTGGTGATCGCCCCCGCCGAAGGAATGCCGATTCGGATTCCGGTTCCCGAGAGCCTGTTTTGCACGCTGGTGCACCCGCACTTCGAGCTCGCCACCCGAACCGCCCGTGAAGCGCTGGCCGGCAGCTACGCGCTTCATGATTTCGTCAAACAGAGCGAAGCGCTGAGCCTGTTCCTCACCGGCTGTTTCACGAACGACCTTTCGCTGATTCGCCGGGGGCTGCGCGACACCCTGGTCGAGCCCCGACGGGCGGCCCTCATTCCGGGCTTCGCGGCCGTGAAGCAGGCGGCGCTCGACGCCAGAGCGCTCGGAGCCAGCATCTCGGGCGCAGGCCCCAGCGTGTTCGGGTGGTTCGAAAATCGGGGCGTGGCCGAGCAGGCGGGGAGCGCGATGTCGGAAGCCTTTGCGAAGGCCGGCCTGGCCTCGGACGTGTTCGTCTCTCCGGTGGCAGGCCCCGCGGCGAGGGTCGAATCATGCGATGCGTGAGCACCCGGACTCCCGGAATGGACGGCGTCGCACTGTCCGATGCGATGTCCCGGGGCCTGGCCCTGGACGGGGGGCTCTTCGTTCCCCAGACCCTTCCCGAAGTGGACCTTCTTCCGGGGCCGCTGGCGCAGATCGCCGCCGGAATTCTCTCCCCATACTTCGCGGACGAGCCGCTGGGGGCTCAGCTCGAGGAAATCTGCACCGCCGCTTTCAACTTCGAGGCGCCGCTGGTTCCGCTGGGGCCCGATTACCTGCTCGAGCTGTTTGCGGGTCCGACCGCGGCGTTCAAAGATTTTGGGGCGCGCTTCCTCGCCGAATGTCTCACCCGACTGGGCGCGCGGCAGACGATTCTGGTCGCCACTTCCGGAGATACAGGCGCCGCCGTCGCCGCTGCCTTCCACCGCCGGGCGGGAATCCGAATCGTGATCCTCTACCCGAAGGGGCGCGTCTCGGCGCGACAGGAACACCAGCTCGGAGCGTTCGGCGACAACGTCCACGCCTTCCGCGTCAACGGCACCTTCGACGACTGCCAACGCATGGTGAAGGCTGCTCTCGCCGATGCCCCGCTTCGCAACACCCTTCAGCTCGGCAGCGCGAACAGCATCAGCCTGGGCCGCCTTCTTCCCCAGATGGCCTATTTTGCCCACGCGGCGCTGCAGGTGCCGGGGGTGAACATCGTCGTCCCGACCGGAAATCTCGGCAACGCGCTGGCCTGTTTGATGGCGAAGAAGATGGGCCTGCCGATTGGCCGAATCGTCCTCGCCACCAACGCCAACCGCGTGCTGGCGGACTTCGTCAAGTCGGGCACCTACCAGGCGCGAACGTCGATCGTGACGTTGGCAAACGCGATGGACGTGGGCGCTCCAAGCAACCTCGAGCGGCTGCGCTTCTGGAACTTCAAGCCTGAAGCCGACTGGGTCGACGATGAGACGATTCGTTCCACCATTCGCCGAACCTTCGAGCAGTTCCAGCAGATGATTTGCCCCCATACCGCTTGTGGGGTCGAGGTCCTGCGGCGGCTGCGGGCCGACAGCGCCAGCGGTCCGTGGATTGTGGCTGCCACCGCTCACCCGGCCAAGTTCGAGACGATCGTCGAGCCCCTGGTCGGTCGAACAGTTCCGGTGCCGCCGCCGCTGCTGCAGCTGCTCACCCGGCCGTCCAGCGCCGAGCCCCTGGCCCCCTCCGATTCGGCCCTGATCGCCCGCCTCGCCCGCTTGTAGAACCGACACGATTGCCGAGCCTGACGCGGTGCATTATCTAGGGGCTCCCTTGCGTCGCCACGGCCTCTACGATCCTTCGACTGAACGCGATTCCTGCGGCATGGGTTTCGTCGCTCACATTCGCGGCGAGAAATCGCGCGGCATCGTCGAGCAGGCGCTCGAAGTATTGATCCGGATGCGCCACCGCGGCGCCACCGGAGCCGACCCGCTCACCGGTGATGGCGCGGGAATCCAACTTCAACTTCCCCACCGGTTCTTCAAGCGCGAAGGGTTGAAGCTCGGCTTCCAGATTCCCCATCGCCGCTGCTACGCCGTGGGCCAGGTGTTTCTTCCCACCGACCCGGAAGCCCGGGCGACCTGCGAGCGGATCTTCGAAGAAGTCACGCTCGCCGAAGGGCAGAAGGTCATCGGCTGGCGCGACGTCCCCCACGATCCGTCCCACCTGGGAACGCTCGCCCGTTCCGTCCTTCCGGTGATGCGTCAGATCTACATCGCCCGCCGCCGGGTGGTGCCCAGCGCGTTCGAACGAAAGCTGTTCATCATTCGCAAGCTCACCGAGAACAAGATTCGCGACAGCGGCTGTGATCCCCTCGGCCGCTTTCACGTTCCCAGCCTCTCGGCCGACACCATCATCTACAAGGGCCTGCTGCTGCCCGAGCAGTTGCCGAAGTTCTACCTCGACCTGTCGGACCCCGACATGGTGAGCGCGATCGCCGTCGTCCACTCGCGCTTTTCGACCAACACCTTCCCCACCTGGGACTTAGCTCAGCCTTTCCGCTTCATTTCCCACAACGGCGAAATCAACACCGTGCAGGGAAACCGCAATTGGATGAGCAGCCGCCGTTCGTTGCTTCAGTCGGCGAAGTTCGGAGGCAGCCTCGACCGGCTCCACCCGATCATCGTCCCCGGAAAAAGCGACTCGGCCCAGTTCGACAACATGCTCGAGCTGCTCGTCCTCGGCGGCCGGTCGCTGCCCCACGCGATGATGATGATGATCCCCGAGGCGTGGGACGGAAACACCGCGATGGACGACGCCCGGCGCGCCTTCTACGAATACACCAGCTCGCTGATGGAACCGTGGGACGGCCCGGCTGCGATCACGTTCACCGACGGGAACCTCGTCGGCGCCACCCTCGACCGCAACGGCCTTCGCCCCGCGCGCTACGTGGTCACCGAGGACGACCGGGTGATCCTCGCCTCGGAAGCCGGAGTGATCGACGTGCCCGCCTCGCAGGTCCGCAAGAAAGGCCGACTTCAGCCCGGCCGGATGTTCCTCGTCGACACCGTTGAAGGGCGGATCCTCGAGGACGACGAAGTGAAGCAGGAAATCGTCACCCGCTGGCCGTACCGCAAGTGGCTTCAGCGAAACGTCTTCAGCTTCGAAGAGCTCGAGGACGCCGCGGCCCCGGCGGCCACCAGCGGCGAAGATCTCGCGCGGCTGCAGCGCTCGTTTGGCTACAGCGATGAAGACCTGCGAATTCTGATCACCCCGATGGCCCAGACCGGCAAAGAGCCGATGGGCTCGATGGGCAACGACGCGCCGCTCGCGGTGCTGTCCGACCAGGCGCCTTCGCTGTTCGACTATTTCCACCAGCTGTTCGCGCAGGTGACCAACCCTCCGATTGATCCCATTCGCGAAGCGCTGGTGATGTCGCTGGGCACGGCGCTGGGCCCCGACGGAAACACCTTCGAAGAGTCCCCCGAGCAGTGTCACCAGCTGACCTTGCCCGGCCCGATTCTCGACAACTCGCAGCTCGCTCGGATTCTGGCCCTTCGGGACGGAGGCGACTTCGAGCCGAAGGTCCTCTCGATGCTCTATGAGGGGCAGACCGAAACGGCGCTCGAAGAGGCGGTCGAACGGCTGTGCGCCTGCGCCGTCGAAGCGGTCGAAGAAGGCACCGACATTCTGGTGTTGTCCGATCGCGGGGTCGACAGCACCCACTTCGCGATTCCCGCGCTGCTCGCGCTGTCTGCGGTCAACCAGCGGTTGGTGCGAGACGGCATTCGCCGCCATACCGGGCTGGTGGTCGAGACCGCCGAGGCCCGCGAGGTTCACCACTTCGCGCTGTTGATTGGCTACGGCGCCGCGGCGGTCACCCCCTGGCTGGCGCTCGACACCGTGGCCGAGCTCGCGCTGGCGGGGGAAATCTCGGGCGGAGTGGAAGCGGCCCAGGGCAACTTCGTCCACGCGGTGAATGACGGGCTGCTGAAGGTGATGTCGAAGATGGGGATCAGCACGGTGCAGTCGTACCGTGGCGCGCAGATCTTCGAAGCGGTCGGGCTCAATCGAGCGTTGATCGAGCGCCACTTTCACGGCACTCCTTCGCGGCTGGAAGGCATCGGACTGAACGAGCTGGGCCTGGAAGTGCTCGAACGCCACGCGCGGGGTTTCGGTCGGGTGAGCCCGCTCGATTTGGAAGTCCCCGTCACCGGCGGCCGGTACCAGTGGCGGCGACGGGGCGAAGTCCACAAGTGGAATCCGGCCACCATCGCCCGGCTTCAGCACGCGGCCCGCACCAACGACCCCAAGGCCTTTGCCGACTACGAACGGCTGGCCGACGATGAAACAAAGGCGCTGTGCACCCTGCGCGGTCTGCTCGAGCTCGACCCCACCCGCACCGCGGTTCCCCTCGAAGAAGTCGAGCCGGCCGCCGAGCTCGCGCGCCGCTTCGTCACCGGTGCGATGTCCTTCGGCTCGATCAGCGCCGAGGCCCACGAGACGCTCGCGATCGCGATGAACCGGCTGGGCGGAAAGTCCAACAGCGGCGAGGGGGGGGAAGAGCCGCGGCGCTACGTGCGAGATCCCAATGGTGATTTCCGGCGCAGCGCGATCAAGCAGGTGGCCAGCGCGCGCTTTGGCGTCACGACCGAATACCTGGTCAACGCCGAAGAGCTGCAGATCAAGATTGCCCAGGGGGCCAAGCCGGGTGAAGGCGGCCAGCTGCCCGGCTACAAAGTCGACAGTCGAATCGCCAAGGTGCGGTGGTCGACACCGGGGGTGACGTTGATCTCTCCTCCCCCCCACCACGACATCTACTCGATCGAAGATCTCGCCCAGCTGATCTACGACCTTCAGTCGGTCAACCCGCTCGCGAAGGTCAGCGTCAAGCTGGTCAGCGAAGTGGGAATTGGCACCGTCGCCGCCGGAGTCGCCAAGGCCGGAGCGGGTGGGGTGACCGTCGCAGGCTACGAAGGCGGCACCGGCGCGTCGGCGCTCTCTTCGATCAAGCACGCGGGCCTGCCGTGGGAGCTCGGGCTTTCCGAAGCACACCAGGTGCTCGTCCAGAACGGGCTGCGAAATCGAATTCGACTTCAAGTCGACGGCGGCCTTCGCACCTCGCGCGACCTGGTCATCGCTGCGCTGCTGGGGGCCGAAGAGTTCGGAATGGCGAGCGCGGCGCTGATCGTCGAAGGCTGCATCATGCTGCGCAAGTGTCACCTCAACACCTGCTCGGTCGGGATCGCCACCCAGGACCCGAAGCTGCGGGAGCACTTCACCGGAACTCCCGACCAGGTGGTCGCTTTCTTTCTGCTCGTTGCCAATGCGCTGCGCTCGCGCATGGCCGGGCTCGGCTTTCGCCGCTTCGAGCAGATGGTCGGCCAGGTCAGCGTGCTGAAGCAGCGCCCCGACGTGGGTCATTGGAAGGCAAAGCAGCTCGACCTTTCGGCGCTGTTCGCAGTGCCCAACGCGCCGCAGCAGGCCGCTCGCGCCTGCACCCAGTTCCAACGAAAAGACGTTTCAGATCACCTCGACCACGAGCTGATCAAGCGCTGCGCTCAGACTCTCGACGGGGGCCTACCGGTCACGGTGCAGCTGCCGATCACCAACGCCCACCGTGCGGTCGGGGCGATGCTGTCCGGTGAGATCGCCCGACGCCGGGGAAGCGCGGGCCTGGCCGAAGACTCGATTCGGGTGAAGCTCATCGGCTCGGCAGGTCAGAGCTTCGGAGCATTCCTCGCCAAGGGAGTCACCCTCGAGCTGGACGGCGAGACCAACGACTACGCCGCCAAAGGGCTGTCGGGCGGCCGGCTGATCGTGCGTCCTCCCGCGGGCAGCAAGTTCGTTCCCGAAGACAACGTGATCGTCGGCAACACGGTCTTGTACGGCGCCACCTCGGGCGAGGTCTTCATTGCCGGTCTGGCGGGCGAGCGGTTTGCGGTGCGCAACAGCGGCGCGAAGGCCGTGGTGGAAGGCGTCGGCGATCACGGCTGCGAATACATGACCGGTGGCGTGGTGGTTGTGCTGGGGACCACGGGCCGAAACTTCGCAGCCGGAATGAGCGGAGGCATCGCGTACGTCTTTGATCGCAGCCGGACCTTCCGCGAGCGCTGCAACCTCGAGATGGTCGAAATCGAATCGTTGGTCGACGAATCGGAAATCTGGCTGGTGTACGGAATGATCGAAAGCCACCTGCGGCTCACGTCCAGCCCACTGGCGCGGCGCATTCTCGACAACTGGGAACACCTGGTGAGCAATTTCATCAAGGTGATGCCCAGCGACTACAAGCGCGTGCTTCAGGCCCGTCGCGCGACGCTCAAGCCCCGCCCCAGTCCTCCCCGGCTGCGCGCGGTCGGAACCGGAGAGCCTTAAACCCCATGGGCAAACCCACCGGCTTCATCGACTGGCCCCGCACCGCGCCTTCGAAGCGCGACAAGCACGCGCGCCTTTCCGACAGCCGCGAGTTCACTTCTCCGCTCGGACCTGAAGAGTCGACGAAGCAGGCCGGCCGCTGCATGGACTGCGGAGTGCCCACCTGCCACCAGGGTTGCCCGCTGGGAAACGTGATTCCCGACTTCAACGATCACGTCTTTCACGGCCGATGGCGCGCAGCGTGGGCCAGCCTGTCGAGCACCAACAACTTTCCCGAGTTCACC
>JAYVCD010000199.1:0-5993 GCA_043750125.1 Archangiaceae bacterium
CGCAGCGGGCGGTGGCGCGGCCGGCGGGGGGATGGGAGGCGCGGCGGGAGGCGGCTCAGGCGGCGGTGGAATGATCGCCGTCTACGACGGTGGAACCGGAGCCCTTCCGTGCGACGTGTCCGCAGTCGTCACTGCGAAATGCAAGAGCTGTCACGGAGCCCCGCTGGCCGGTGCCGCGCCGTTTCCCTTGCTGACCCGCTCGGACTTTTTGCAAATTTCACTCGTCGACCCCACCCGGACCCGCGCGCAGCAGTCGGTGGCCCGGCTTCACAATGCCGCCAGCCCGATGCCCCCGGTGGGCAGTCCGCCCGCGACCGCCAGCGACGTGACCGCTTTCGACAACTGGGTCAACGCGGGCACCCAGGCCGGCAACTGCAGTCCGCTCGACGCCGGGCCTCAACCGCTGACCTGTGCCAGCAACCTGACCTGGCAGTTCGGGACCAGCGGCAGCGACTCGATGGAACCGGGCTACGCCTGCATCTCGTGCCACAAGGGCCAGAACTTCGCGGGTCAGAATCCGGGCGGGGTCTCGATGCCTTCGCGGGCCTACAGCTTCATGGGCACCGCGTTCAGCGGCGTCCACGAGAAGAACCTCTGCAAGAGCCCCCCGCCGGCGGGTGGGAAGATCGAGATCCTCGACAAGAATGGAGTGCTCGCGCTCACCATTCCTGTGATCAACGCCTACGGAAATTTCCGCTCGACCTCGCTCACCAACAGCGTCGCGCTCCCGTACACCGCGCGGATCGTGGTCAACGGCCGGGTGGCGACGATGACCACTCCGCAGACTCTGGGTGACTGCAACCAGTGCCACACCGAGCAAGGGCTGCAAGGCGCGCCCGGCCGCATCTACTGGCCTTAAGAGACGCTCTTCACCGCGCGGCGCTGCGCAGAAACGGTCCAATCTGCGCGCGAAAGTGCGGGGTCCACGCAGTGGGAGTGCGCTTGTCGGAGCTTTCGACGCGCACCACCACCCGGCTGCCGGTCGCACAATCTACGTCCTCGTCCATCGGCATCACGCAGAAGCCGAACTTGAGACTCGTGGTGCCCAGGTGCTCGACCCAGACCCGCACCCGCACTTCGGAAACGCCGACCACCGCGCGGTGGTACTCGATGTTGTTCGCCCGCACGAGGTGAAACTGGTCCGGGTTCTTCTGCATGTCGAGCGTGCTGCCCCACCCCAGGCGCTGCCAGAAGCTGCCGATGGTCCGCTCGAACAACAACAGGTAGCGCGCGTTGTGCAGAATCTGAAATGCGTCCAGGTCATCGAAGTAGACGCCGTGGACGGCTTCGTGAAACCGCACTCCAACTGAAGAGCTCATCCCACCCGCTTACTTCAGGCTTCCGGCCGAGTGAACGCCCGGTCTGCCCAACGGTCGAAAGCGTCCTGGGGAAGCACACCTCCGTGCCGCGCCAACTCTTCTCCACCCTGAATCGCCTGAAAGGTGGGGACGGCTTCGATTCCCAGCTGAGCCAACAGCTGAGGGGACTTGTCGGAGTTCACCTTCAGCACCAGCACCTTGCCCGCGTGCTTGCGCGCAAAGTGTTCGACGACTGGATCTGCGGCCCGACTGGGAGGCGCCCACGCCGCCCAGAAATCGACCACCACCGGTACGGGCGAGCTGGCGAGGATTTCGATGTAGCGCTCGGTACTCACTTCTTGAGGGGCGCCCGAAACATCGAGCACCTCGTTGCAGTGGCTGCACGCCGGACGACCGCGCAGCGTGTGGGGTTCATTGAACGTTCCGCATTCAGGGCATCGGTACATGATGGAACAACAGTTAACGCAGAAACAGCCGGCGTCCAGGCAACTGCTGTTGATCGCCCCGCGCGACGAATGCGTAAACGGCCGGCGATCAAAATTGCCACTGCGTTTTTTTGAAAGAGCCTAGAGGCCGCTTTGGAGCATCTCGGCGACCACCCGACGAATCAGCTCGCGACGGACTTCCTTGCGAGCGTGTTCGACCGCGCGCACGTGCGGTCGTCGAGTCCGTTCCCGACTTCGCGCGGCCGTGCGCAGCACCAATTCCACCCGGGTGGGCTCGAGCTGAAAAGGGCGGCGCGCATCTTTGCGAAGGAACCACGCGAGGCCTTTGGCCTCGAGCATCTTTGAGAGGTAACGGCGGGCGTCAGCTACGAGGGCGAGGTCGATAATCTCTGCCATGTCCCGCGTAACCTCGTATGAAAACCTGAAGGCGTCCAGTTTGGGTATCGTCGTCGCCCAGATGAGTCCGAGCAGCCAATGGGTCGCCTGGGTGGGCCCTGCCCGAAAGGGCGACGCCAAGGCGATCGACAAGCTCGCACAATGTTTTTCGCCCTTCGTTCACGCGGTGCTGCTCTCTCGCTTGTCGCACCTGAGCGCAACGGCGCTGGTCCGTTCGGTGCTCGATCAGACGCTTCGAAAGGGCTCGCTTCCGAATGAAACCTCGTTCGCCAGCTGGCTGTTGGCCGCCGCCCGAGAGCGCGCCTTCGAGGCCGCGAAGCTTCCCGCCGCGCTGGTCGACCTTCCGGGCGCAGATCCGATGGTGAACAACGCTCACCTGGTGTTGGCCCGCATCCGACCGTTCCCGGAGGCCACGCGCGAGCGACTGGTGATGCGGTTGGTCGAAGGACTCTCCGGCCCCGAAATCGCCCAGTGGGTCGGCGGTAAAGAGGCCGACGTTCGCAGCGAGCTCGAGCGGGCGGCCGCGATGTTGGTGCAGGGCTTGACCGGTCAGGCGGTCTCTTTCGTCGGCGACAACTACCTCTGGTCGCTGGCGGGCACGCCCCACTCTGCCCTGGCTCCCCTCGAAAACCAGCTCACCTCGCTTCGCTACGATTCTCACCCCGATTCCGAGATGACCCCGTCCCACCTGCCTGCGCTGGTCGCGCCCAGAAGAGGCCCCGAGGGACGACAGCAGACGGGAGCGGCGAACAAAGCGTTCGAGGCCGAGGCGCTGTTCGGAGAAGAAGACGAGGACGTACAGACCCTCGCCAACCCCATGCCCCCCGCCGAGCCGCTGATCAAAGCGCCCGCCGTCGCGGTGGATCCCGCCAATCCGTTCGGCACTTCGGTGAAGACGATTCACGTTTCAGATCTTCCTGCCGCCGCAGACTTCGCGGACCTGAAGCAAATCATTCCCGACCCCGCCGAGCCGTGGGGAGCGATGGTCGAGGAAGCCAGTCGCTCGACCCAGCTTCAATCGATCGCCGAAGTGTCGATTCGCACCCGGCTGGCACCGCCGGACCCTGACGAGACGCGGGTCGGGTCTCCCGCACCCCGGGCCCCGATTCAAAGCCCGCCGGCCGGGGTGGACGACAGCTTGACCGCGATCAATGCCAGCCCACCCGGCGCGTGGCGGGCGTCCCACCTGGTCGGCAATCCGGGCACTGCGAAGACGGTGATGGGAATGCCGGCGATCATCGTCGCCCGCGGCAGCGTGACCCGCAGCTGGCGGCCGTTCGGAATTGCCGGGGTGCTGGCGTTGCTGGCCGTCGCGGTCGGGATGCTGCTGCTCGATGGGACCAACCGGCGCATTCGATCGGGGTGGAACCTGGTGCCCGTGGTGGTCGCGGCCACCGACCTCACCGAAGGAACCCTCATCACCCTCGAGATGATTTCTCAGCGCTCGGTGCCGGAAAACTTCGTCACCGCCTCGGTCATCAGACCCGACAGCACCACCTATGTGGTGAACCAGAAGATCCTCGTCGACGTCCAGGCGGGCGACCCGCTGCTGTGGAGCCAGTTCGAGGTCGCGCGCACCAACGAGCGGCTCTCGAAAAAGGTGATGCGCCGAGCGCGCGCCTACGACCTGATGACCACCAAGTCGATTGCGGTCGGCGGCTGGGTTCAGCCCAACGATCGCATCGACATCATCGCCAGCATCCAGGCCAGCGGGACGAAGGGTGAGCGGGTGGCGCTGACGTTGCTGCAAGACGTCCCGGTGCTGACCACGGGAAAAATCACCAGCAGCATGCCCAGCTTGGCGAAGAAGGACGGGGACAAGGACTACATCGACGTCTCGGTGCTGCTGTTGCCCGAAGAGGCCGAGCTCGTCGCGCTCGCGACCGACATCGGCGAGCTGCAGTTCACCCTGCGCACCGACGACGACCACGAGACGCTGGTCGACCACCGAGGAACCAGCTCGAGGACCCTGCTCCAGGGCGAGCGGGTGCGACTGCTGCAGATGAAGCGAATGAGAACGGTGCAGCTGATTCGCAACAGCCGCCCTCCCTGATAGTCACCCCCCATGAAGCTCTTCGGGGTGGGGTTGCTGGTGTGTGGCCTGGTGGGGTGCGGGTCCTCTTCTTCCGGTGGAAAGGGCGGCGGGGCCGGCGGTGGCGCGGGTGGGGGCAGCTCCAATTGCGGGGGCGCGGTGAAGAACCCGCCCAACCTCGTGCCCAACCCCGGCTTCGAGTGCGGCACTCAGGGTTGGTCGGAGCAGAGCGGAACGCTGACGGCGGTCACCGACGCGCGCACCGGGTCCCAGTCGGGGAAGCTCGTCGCGACGGGCACAGTCCCGGCTGGAAAATTCGCCTTCACCGTACCGATTGTCCCGTCGACCTCGGGCAAGACGTACTGCGCGCAGGCGTATCTGAAAGGGACCGTCGCCGACGCCCAGCTGTCGGTGCTCGAGGACAAAAACGGCTCGGTGGTCGATTACACCTTCAGCACGCCGGTGGGCAGCGGGACGTGGGTTCGCACTCCCCCTTCGACGAACCTCGAGGTGCGTGCCGGGGTGGGCTCCAAGCTCTACGTCCGACTGGTGATGCGCACCCCCCTCGCCGACGCCACGCTCTTCGTCGACGACGTAGACGTCTGGGAATCGACCGATGGACTGTGCAAGGAGACCCGATGAAACATTTCTGGACTGTCTGTGTGGCGCTGACGGTGGCGGGATGTGGGCCCGGGGGTGGGCCGGTCGACGGGGGGTCGATGGGCGCTCTGAGCTCGAAGGCGCTCGCCGCACCCAGCGGTCAGCAGTTCTGGGAAGGGCGGTGGTCTCCCGACGGGAAGAAGATCGGGTTTCACCACGCGACGCCCGGCTTGATGGGCGCCCACTCGATTGGAGTGATGGACGAGCTGGGCGGCAACGTGTCGCTGATTGCCGATGCAGGAACGTACCTCGCGTCGGTCGCCTGGTCGCCCGATGGAACGACGCTCTATTTTTCGGGCGACGATGGAGTCTTGAAGGTGCCTTCCGCCGGCGGCCCGACTTCACTGGTGAAGAGCTCGTTCGCCGCGATGAACATCGACGTCTCGAAGGACGGGCGCCGGCTGAGCTACAGCGTCAATGGCAGCGCCGACGTGACCGTGCTCGACCTGGCGGATGCGGGGCAGACGTACGTAAGCAAGGGTGAGGCGGCCCGCTTCTCGCCCGACGGGACCCAGCTGGCGTACGTCGCGCGCGAGAAGGAAAGCGATGGCGGCTCGGACCAGCACTTCAAGCTCTACCGGTTCTCGGACCAGTCGGTGAGCGAGCTGGGCGTCGCCGGCACCTACCTGGCGAGCATCTGTTGGTTCGCCGATGGCGCGCGCCTGGCGGTCACCAGCAAGGACGGCCTCGAGTTGCTCACGCTGGGCCAGGCCCCGGTCGGCCGCACCAGGCTCTTCGATGCGTTCGCTGCGACGGGCTGCGACGTTCACCCCGACGGCACCCGCATTCTCTACCGGGTCAACGGAGAGACCGGCCTGCGGGTGCTCTCGGGCTTCTAACCGTCTTTCGAAGTGCGGGGCCCCAGCGCGCGGACGTTCCAGCCGGCCTCTTCGAACTGGGCGCGGTGCTCAGCGAAGATGCTGTCGGCGGCGATCACCACGCTTCCCCCGTCGATGCGCATCACCGCCGGAAGCCGGCCCGGCCCCTTCGCGGGCCCAGTGACGATTCGCTTCCTCCAGCGGGTCGAGACTCCGCGCGAGAAACCCACCATCAACAAGGTGAGCTCTTTGCTGCCCGTAATCAGCACCATCGGAGTGCCTTCCGGAAGAAACGGATGCTGCTTCAGGTAGTGCGCGTCGG
>JAYVCD010000200.1:0-8087 GCA_043750125.1 Archangiaceae bacterium
CCAGTGGGATCCCACTGCCCTCGGGCGCGGCGAGATCTCCGTCGGCGAACAGATCATTCGGGTAGTCCGGCTTGCCACCGGTCTGAAGCTGGAACTGCCCGTCGCCTTGCACCCACATGATGTACGGGTGCCACGGATCGCAGTTCACACAGTTGAGGAGCCGATCGACGAACCGGCCCTCATCGCCCCCCAGCTGCTTCAACTTCCGATCGACGTGAAACACCGCGAGCCCCCTCGTCGTCACGCCCTTGTCGAACCGCCCACCCGGCCCGCGGTTCTCGACGAGAAAATATTCGTCCCCGGTTCCCAGCCGCCACACCTCGCCGCTGGTCTCGACCGGCTGAACGATCACCCGCTGACTTCCTGACACCTGGTGCCAGTTTCCCCAGCGCAGCCGCCACCGCGTCTCCGCATCCGGAAGGGGGAGCGGCGCGACGTAGTCCCACGCTCCCATCCACGTCAGGTGCAGCCCGTCGTACTTGTTCGAATCGTCGTAGAGGTCGGTGAGCCCGAGCAGGTGGCCAAACTCGTGAATCATCACCCACGGGTTGGAATGCCCGGCGATCGCCACGTGCGGAATCTTCACACCATCGACCACCAGCGGCCCGCCCATTGCTCCGGCGAGGTTGTCGGCCCGGTTGAAGTAGCCAAACGGAAAAGCGATTCCTCCGAAGGGCACATTGGCCAACAACATCACCCCATCGGCCCAGCCATCGGGTACGCCCTTGCGGCCGTTCACATCGAACTTCGAGAAATCGGTGCCCTGCTCCTTCGCCCGCCTCATCGTCTCGCGAATCATGTCGAGGCCAGCGGCGAACGCGCTGATGTCACCGCGGGGAATCTCGCACTTCGGAAACAAGGCAACCGGCAGCGGACAGGTCTCGAAGACCACCTTCTGCGCCACCGTCACGTGGGGCTTGAAGCGCTGCAGCGAAGCCGTCTGGTAGAAATCGACGAAGCCGCCTTTGAAGTCGGGGCCGAAGAAAGCCTCGAGGCTCGCGATGTCGAGAGGCGGGAAGCCCTTCACTTCGATCGGAATCAGCACGATTTCCGACGGACCCAGGTACGGGGCCTTGTGGGGCCCCACGTCTTCCCGGGTCACGAAATGATCCATGAAGTCGGCCCGAGCACCGGAGGCCGGAATCAACAGGCACAGCAGGAACAGGCGCCTCACCGTCCCACCATGCCCAATGCGCAGCGGGTTTAGAAGCCCGAGAGCTTCGAGATGATTTCCTTCATGATCTCTGAAGTCCCGCCGCCAATCGTGAGCAGCCGGACGTCGCGCCAGGCGCGGGCGATCGCGGTCTCTTCGATGTACCCCATGCCCCCGTAGAACTGCTGGCAGTCGTAGGCGACGCGCTGGGCCAGGTCTCCAGCCACCAGCTTGGCCATCGAGATCTCTTTCACCGGCTGCTCCTTCGCTTCGAACAGCTCGACCGCATGGTAGGTCAGCCGCTTTGCCGCCTCGACCTGCGAGAGCAGCTCGACGAACTTGTGGCGCCAGACCTGGAACTTAATCAGCGGGCGGCCAAAGGCCTCGCGTTCGTGGCCGTACTTGATCGCTTCGGCGATCATCTGTTCCATCGCCGCGACAGCTCCAATCGAGGCCGTCAGCCGCTCGCCCTGGAAGTTCGTCATCACGTGATAAAAACCTTCGTTCTCTTCCCCCAGCAGGTAGCGCACCGGCACCTTGCAGTCCTCGAAGAAGAGGATCGCAGTGTCCGACGAGAGGTTTCCGATCTTGTCGAGCTTCTTGCTGACCGAGAAGCCGCGGGTGTCGGTGGGGAACGTCAGCAGCGAAACCCCGCCATACCCCGCCGGACCTGTGCGCACCGCCAGGGTGATGAAGTCCGCGCGGGTCCCGTTGGTGATCCACATCTTCGAGCCGTTGATGATGTAGTCGTCGCCCACCCGTCGAGCGGTGGTCTTCAAGTTCGCCACGTCGCTGCCGGCGCCTGGCTCACTGACACCCAGGGCGGCGATCTTGTCCCCCGCCAAAGCCGGGGCGAGAAATTCGCGCTTCTGCTCGTCGGTGCCGATCTCATTGATGATCGGGGTCGCCATCTGGCTTTGCACCAGCAACGCCATGTTCACGCCCGCGTTCTGCGAGTGGGTCAGCGCCTCACAGAACGCCGTCACGTACCAATAGTCGAGCCCGCTGCCGCCGTACCGGGTGTCGTGGTTGATCCCGAGGAAACCCAGTTCCCCGGCCATCTTGAAGACCTCACGGGGGAAAATTCCGGCCCGATCCCATTCGAGCGAATGGGGAGCGAGCTCTTTCTCCACCCAGGTGCGCACCGACTTTCGAAAGGCCTCATGCTCGGCAGTAAAAAAATTCGGCATTTGTTCCATCCTCCAACCGCGATTCTACAAAATTGATTCTAGAGTCAATATCGAGACGCCAGCAAAAAGACAACGCCCCCGTTCCGGATGAAGGAACGAGGGCGCGCACAGCCTGCGTCTGAAACGTTTACTGCGGCTGGCAGTAGCCGTAACCGTTCAACGCCCCGCTGATCTGGAGGCAGAGGTTGGCCTTGGGCACCTGGATACAACCGGCCGGGCCGACCGCGACATCGCAGTACTGACGGCAGATTCCCGACTGGCCGGTCACGAGCCCGGTGCAGTTGAGCGACTTGGGCGGGTTGGTGCCCAGACAGGCGGTCGCCGTCGCGCAAGCCGACTCTTCGCCCTTGGTATCCGTGGCCACCGAGCAATACGCCGCCGGTGAAGCCGCGGTGGGGTCGAAGTAGCAGAACGTGCCGACCGCACAGTCGGGCGCGCGCACATCACACGGGTGCTTGCAGGCTTTCTGCTGGGGGTTGCTGACGCAGATCTCAGGGAGATCCGTGCCGACCATCGGCTTGCAGACTTCCCCGCCTCGTCCGCCACACTTGCATTGGCCGTCTTCAGGGTCGCAGCTGGTCCCACCGACGCAGCTCTTGAGGCCACCGTCGGGGGTGGTGCACTGGGCTCCTCCCTGGCACTGAAAGGGACGGGTCTGCGAGCAAATCTGAATCGACGAGCACGCAGGTCCACCGGGCCCACCGCACTTGCACTGGCCGTCGACCGGGTCGCAATTGGTACCACCCGCGCAGCTCACCGTGGCGCAGGCGCTTCCGGGACGGCAGCTCTTCGCCGTATCGACGCACGCCCCGCCGTCGCTTCCCGAGGGGCAGGCGCACGCCTCGCCGCTCAGGCAGATGGCGCCATTGCACTTGCAGTAGCCGTCTGAAGGATCGCACTGGGTCGAACCCGAGCACTTCACGCCCGAGCAGATGTTGGTGACGCATGTCTTCGTGCCGGCGTCACCCGACGTGGAACAGAACTGGCCGGGCATGCACTCGAGCTGGGCGCACTTGCAGCGGCCTGTGGCGTTGTCGCAGTTCTGGTTCTTTCCGCAGGCGACTTCATTGCAGTTGAGCACAGGAACACAGGCCTTCGCGTTCGGGTTGCAGACCTCGTTCACTCCGCAAATGTGTCCGCCGGTGCCTCCGCAACGACACAGACCGTCGATCACGTCGCAGCTGGTACCGGGCTTGTCATTGCAGTCGACGCCAGAACAGCGGGTAGCCACACAGGTGTTGGCGACCGGATCGCAGCTGAAGCCTTGAGGACAGACCAGGCCGCCACGGCCGCCGCACTTGCAGATGCCGTCTCCTTGATCGCAAACCAAGGGGGCGTCGCAGACCACGTTCTTGTCGACGCACGGATTCTTCGTTCCGCCGCAGGACGAAGAGAACAGCCCGATGCCGAAACCGGCAGCAGCCGCCAAAAGGAGAGTCTTCTTGATCATTTCGTATTTCCCAGGAGGGTCAGGCCGGCGCCTTCTGACCCATCAATCAAAGCGAGGCAACAACTACCCACGACGGCGCCGCAGCCGCAGCGACAGGCCGGCCACCAGCAAAACTCCGAGCGCCGAAGGGTCGAGCCCGGTGCCTGAACAGCCGCTCTTTTTCTCGAGCGCATAATCCGAGCGGACCTTGATCGAAAGGCTGCGGACGTCCTGGCGGCCCGATTCGTCGCTGACCTTGACCAGGAACGCATAGGTCCCCGGCTCGCCCGTCGCGGTGCCCTTGACCGTCCCGTCGGCGTCCAGCACCAGGCCCGCAGGAACCGATTGCTTCGGGTCGACCGCGGCGCAGGCAAACATGCCCGGGCTCGTGGGCTGCTTCACGCACGGAACACTGAACGCGACAGCCGCGGTCAGGCCCCCGTTGTGCCCCAGGCGCGCCTGGTATTGATGGCTGACGAACGCGTCAGGCAACGCGGTGGTGGTGATCGCCAGGCCTTCGACGTAGCTGACCCGCAGCAGCAACTGAGTGAAGTCTTCGCCCGCGCTCGCGCTGCTGTCGGTGACCTTCAGCGTCAACAGGTAGAGCCCCGCCTGCTTTGGAGTGCCCCGCAGGTAGTCGTTGCCATTTCCACCGTCTTCAATCTTCAGACCCAGGAACGGGGGGAACAGAATCGAGTCCTTTCCATTGCCCAACGGCACCCCGTCCTGCTCGGTGACGTTCTCGGCCAGTTGCTGAAAACGGACCAGCGTCCAGTCGTAGCCGGGCGTTCCGCCGACGGCCTTAAGCACTTGCAGGTACGACTGCTTCAGGTACCCGGTGGGAAGACCCGCCGTCGCGATGTGCAGCGTGGCCGGATTGACGACCTTGATCTTCAGGTCTTTGGCCGAAGTGGCGCCCGCCGAATCGGTGCAGACGACGCCAAACAGGTAATCGCCGCCTTCGCTCGCCCGGCCTTCAATCTGCCCTTCCAATGAGAGCGCCAGGCCGGCCGGCAGCCGAGTGTCGGCCTTGAGGGTCCAGACATAAGGGGGCTTGCCGCCGAGCGCGATCAGGTCGACCAGGTACGAGCGGGCGAACTCTGCTGCAGGAAGGTCTTGGTCTGCCACCGTGAGTGCAATCATTCCGGTCGACACCACCAACGTCAGTGATGCAGTCGCATCGGAACCTCCGCTGCTGACTTTCACGTCGAAGGCAAACGTGCCCGACACCGCCGGATTTCCCTGGAGATCGCCCGTCGTCAGGAGAGTTATGCCGGGTGGAAGTGAACCGCCAGTCTGAGTCCAGGCATAGGCGCCATCGCCCCCAGTCGCCCTCAGCCGCAGGCCATACGGTGCGTATTGAGTCGCGGGCGGTAAAGAATTCGTGATCACTGCGACCTGTCCGGTCGAGATCAAGATTGGCGAACCGGCAGTCGCGCAGTTGTTGACCAAGGTAATTTCGGCAATACCGAACGCGGGCATCGCGGCAGCGTCGTAGTTCACACAGACTCCAAGCCAGTACAGCCCTGCCGAGATCGTCACCGGCAAGGTGAGCGTGTCGGTTTGGGTGTCACTTGCCAGGGGCGCGAGTGAGGAGACGGACCCCTTCGGAGTGAGCTGCGAATCATCAATCGTCACCACCGAATTGTTCGAAAGGAACCAGGTGTATTTGAAGGCGCCCGCTGGAGCGTTGCCTGCGTTCTTCAGCACTCGACCCACCGGAATCATCGCGCCCGGGGCCCCCGTCGCCGGACCGGTGACGCTTTGGACCATGAGGTCGGCGGTGGGCATTCCGACGGTCATCTGGGTCGGCGTGCCGGTGTTGTTCGTCTCGCTCTGTTCGACAATCTGATCATCTGGATCCGCGCGGGCGATCACGAAGTAGGCCCCCGGAACCACCGATGCCGGAAGGGGCGCATTGGCGGTGACGAGCACTTCACCCGTGGCGGGAATGGTCGCCGCGGTTGCATCGCCGATCAGCAGATCGCTGGCTTCCCAGGTTGCGTTGGCCGAAAGGTAGAAGCGCACCGTGACGTTGTTGGCCACCCGCCCCCCGACGTTCTTCACCAACGCGGTCGCGCGGTAGGCCACCCCTGCGTAGCCAGACTGATCCCCGGTGACCGCGCTGATGGTCAGGTCAGGAGGTAGGAAGAAGTCGATCGCCTGCCCGGCCGGGAAGTTCGCGGTGGCACAGGTGCCGGCGCTGGGGTTGGTGCATGAGAGCGCCGCGACTCCGACGCTGACCGCTTTCTGAATTCCCACCGAAGCGCTGGCAGTGGTGGGCGCGACCGGGCCGTAGGCGAAGCGAATCTGGTTGGTCGTCTCGTAGAGAATTACCTCGAAGCTGAACTTCGAAGTGCTGGCCGTTTGTGGCGCCACGTCAGCCCACTCGAAGACGATGTACCGGTTCGGAGCGACCCCAAAGGTCTGGTACCGGTAGCGGACCGGACCGGCAAGCTCGGTGAACAGCTGGTCCCACCACGGAGCGATGAACGTCTGGGGGTAGAACGTGCCGCTCTGGGTGTGAGGAATGCCCAGATTCGCGGAAGTACCATCGTCGCCGGCGATGACCAGGTACCCGTGCTGGGTCATCGTCACCTGGCTGACAGCCTGGTTGTAGAAATTGAAGACGAACGGCAACGTCACCGGCGCGCCCTGGTACGAGGTGATGCAGTTGGTCGGGAAGCCGTTGCAAATCACCGTGCCCACGATCGGAGCGTAGGTAATCGGAGTCGGACCCGCCGTCTGGTAGGTCTGCGCGTTCGCCACACCCGGGACGACCGCCAGGGCCAGCGCAACCACGGCCACCCGGGCGCTGTTGCGCAGCGAGATTGAGAAACCCCGGCGCATCGCCAGCGGCAACAACACCGCCAACATCCACAGGCTGTCGAAGCCCCCGGTGCTGCTGCAGCCCCGGGCCTTGATCTCGCGCTTGACCTCGAGCGTGAAGGCTCCAAGCCCCGTCGCGCCTGCATCGTCTTTGGCTTCGACGACGAAGTTGTAGATCCCCTCGGAATTATCCAGCGGCACCATTCCACTGACGGTCCCGTCGGACGCCAGGACGAGCCCCGGAGCCAGGGTGCCCGAGTAGAGGCTGAATTTGGCCGCCCCGGTGGTGGCGGCGGTGATGTTGAACGTCACGACTTCGCCCGGACGAATCAGAACAGGCATTCCGGTCGAAGAGACCTTGAAGCGGGCCGGGGAAATCCGAATCATGAATTCCGCAGTGTCGTTGTGGCCCTTCACGTCTTCTACCGTGAGGCTGAAGGTGAAAACCCCCGCGCGCAGCGGCTTGCCTTCGATCACCGCCACGTCGCCTGCCGGGTTGAGCGCCAACCCATCAGGCAACTCACCCTGGCGGGTCCACGTCAGCGGCTTCTGCATCGCCGAGATGACCGTCATGTCTGCGTTCTGAATCGCAATGTCGGCGAAGTAGTTTTCATTCACCAGGCCCGAGGACAGCTGCAGGTTCCGGAAGAGAATGGAGCCCGGAGAAACCACTCGAATCGCAATCGCCTTCTGCGCGGTGGTGCCCAGTGAGTCCCTCACTTCGAGCACCATGTTGGTGGCGCTGGGAACCTGGTTTGCCGGGGGATTGCCGGTGATGAGCCCGGCGGGGCTCAGCGCGAGCGTCGAGTTCTGCGGAAACACTCCGCTGATGATCTTCCAGGCGTACGGCTTCACCCCGCCCGCAGCTCCCAACGAGAACTCGTACTTGTGTCCGGGAGTCACCGCCGGCACCGAGGTGGTGGTGATCTCGACCTGGGTGGTGGTGGGCAGCACCCGAAGGACCAGACGGGCCTGCGCATCGCGGCCGCTGTTGGTCACCACCACCGTGAAGCTGGTGACCGAAGGGCTCACTGGCGTTCCGGTCAGCAACCCGTCGGGCCCGAGGTTCAGCCCCATCGGCAGAGCGCCCTGCGCGACATCCACCGTCCAGGTCGACGCGCCGCCCTGCTCTCCCAGCGCGATCATTCGGTAGCTGTAGGGACGATCGACGACCGCGTCAGGCAGCTGCGAAGTCGAAACCCGAAGGCTCGAGGCGGCGACCTGCACCGTGCTCGAGGCCATCGCGTTGTTCAGCTCGTCCGTCTCGCTGACCAGGCCCGAGCTGTCGATGATGCACCCGAGGTAATAGGTGCCCGGTGGCATCGACGCCGGAAGCTGGACCAACTCGGTCTGGGTGTCGGCCGCGTTAATCGCCAGGGTGGTGGTGCCTTCGATCGCGGTGACGCCTCCGTTGACGATCAGCAAAGGGACGTCATCGGGGGTGATGATCGGGTTGGCCGAGGCGAAGAAGCGATACTTCACGGGC
>JAYVCD010000201.1:0-17888 GCA_043750125.1 Archangiaceae bacterium
GTCAGCTGGGGAGGTCGACCGTTCTGCGGTTGCCGCATCGCCGCGTGGGGGTCGACCTTCGCCACTTTTTGAATGACCTTCACCTTCGAGACGCCGCCCGCAGCGATAGCCGCATCGACGCGGCTGAGGAAAGACCGGGCCTGCCTGGCCTGGGGCGCGGTGGGGTAATCGGCGAGGAAACGCTCGAAGTCGGCCTTGGCCTGTTTCAGCGCGGTCGGCTCTTCCCCCTTGCTGTCGAGCAGCGCGGCGGCTCGGCCATAGCGGGCCTCGGGGTTCGACTCGAAGAGCAGCAGCGCGCGGTCGTAGACGGCGATCGCACCGGCCGGGTCGTGGCTCAAGAACTTCGCCGCGGCCAGCTGGGTCTCGACCTCGATCATCGGGTGCAGCGCCGCGCGCGCGCACGCAGCAGCGAAGGCAGGGTCCTTCTGGGCCTGCGCTTTGACGAGCTGGGTTTCCATCGTCTCGTTCGCACCGGGAAGACACCCGGCAGCCGCGGCAGTGGGCACGCCCCGGGTCCCGAGCGCTTTTTTCTTCGCCAGGTACAGCGCGCGGGCGGGCGCGGCCTTGATCACCGCCTGGTCGAGGAAGACGACGGCGTCGGCGTAGCGACCGTGGGCGAAGTACAGCTTGCCGAGGGAAGAGGCGATTTCGAAGCTCTTCTGTTTGTCCTTCAGGTCCCCGCTGGCCTCGAGCCGCTGGAGCAGCTCTTCGGCACTGGGCGCCGGCTGGCCTTCCTTCACCAGCGGCTCACCGCCCGAGGGAGGAACGAGCGGGTGGTTGGGTGGCAACGTGGCGTCGGCCGGAAGCGGAGCCTGGGTCAAAGAAACCGCGATGACGATGGTGAGCAGCACAGGGTGAGCCTCGTACTACAGCGGCGCCGCGTCGAGGAGCACGGCGATTGAAAGCACTCGACGGCTCAGCTCGCGTTCTGCAGCTCGAGCACGAAGATGCAGCCCTTGCCGGGCAGGTTCTGAATTCGAATCGAGCCCCCGTGCGCCTCGACGGCCTGCTTGGCGATCGCCAGGCCCAGACCGAAACCTTCGACTGCATCGGGGTTCCCCAGCCGAACGAAAGGCGCGAACGCTTTTTCGACTTTCCCAGGCGGCAGGCCTCCGCAGGAATCTTCAATCTCGATGGTGATTCGTCCATCGGTCACGTGCGCCCGAACCTCTACGTGTCCGCCGGCGCGAGAGTACTTCACCGCATTGCGAACCAGGTTCCCGACCGCAGAGCGCATCAGTCGGGCATCGACGAAGACCCTCGTGTCCTCGACCTTCAAGGTGAGCGTCACGTCCTTGTCATCCGCCGAAGCGCCCGCTTCGACCTCGGCGCTCTGCAGCAGCTCGACCAGCGAGGTCTCGGCCCGCTGCAGCTCGATGCCCGAACCGACCCGGGCCAGGGTCAGTTGGTGATCGAGCAAGACTTTCATCTGCTTCAGCCCTTCGACCAGGGTGACCGCAGCGCGGCCTTCGGTCGGAAGATGGCCCTTCTTCTGCAGCACAGCCAGCGCGAGGACGGCCGACGACAGCGGGTTGCGAAGCTCGTGGGCGATGAAAGCCAGGTGCTCGTTGGCGCTGCGCTGCAGCTCGGAGTCGCGCTGGCGTGAGTACTCGGACACGGCTCGGGCAATACCCGTCACTGTGGAATCGAAGAGCACCTGAAATTCTTGAAAAGTGATTCTCAGGCCATGGGCCTGAGCGGTATGAACCATCGCATCACGCAGGGCGCCGTACTCGCGCACCACCGCGTCGAGGCTGAACCCCAGCCGCAGCCGCTGTTCCCCGTGTTCTCGGGCCGAGTCGCTGTCCTCCGGGACTTCGCCGTGAGGACTGAGCCCGGCATCGGTGCGCAGCGCAGAAATGATTTCCCTCAAGAACTGGGGAAAGTGATCGGCCAGCTCGACCTGGGGCATCAGCTCGGGAGCCAGGGTCCCCCGGACCACCGCCATCCAGTGTTTCATCGTCTCGTCTTGATGCGCCTGCAGCAGCTCGTAGAGGGTCATGGGCACCGTGGATCATTCGTCAGAAAACGGCGTCACATCAAGGAGCGCGGCAATCGAGAGCCCGAGCACCGGGTGCCTCAACTCTGGCGCAAGCTCAGCCAACGGCACCAACACAAAACGGCGGGTGACCATTCCTGGGTGGGGGATCTCGATTCCGGGCTGGTGAAGCACGACGTTCCCGTAGAGAAGCAGATCGAGATCGATGATCCGCGCTGCCCATCGTTTTCCCGGCCCGCGACCCATCGCCCGCTCGATTTGTTTCAACCCTCCGAGGAGCTCCGCCACCGAAAGCTGACAGGACAGCTCGAGCACCGAGTTGAGGTAATCGGGCTGTGGCGTCGCGTCGCCGGGAGCCCGTAGCGCCTTCGAATGATGGACCTTCGAGCCGCGCAACACTTCAACGCCTCGAAGCTGCGCGATCGCGGCCTCGGCGGCTTTCAGCATCGCTGCGCGATCGCCCAGGTTGCTGCCGAGGCCGACATAAACGCGCGTCAGACCTTTCGTCATTGAAGACCTCTGCGGCTACCCGCGGGTGACGGGGTTGCTGAGCACTCCGATGCCTTCGATGTCGATGTCGACGGTGTCACCCGCGGTCAGCGGCCCGACTCCCGAGGGCGTTCCGGTCGAGATCAAATCGCCGGGCATCAGGGTCATCACGCTCGAGATGAAAGACACCAACCGCGCGACGCCGAAGATCATGTCGCTGGTGCGGCCGTCTTGCCGGGTCTGGCCGTTGACCCGGGCTTGAACCCGAAGGTCATTGGGAGACAGCCCGCGCACCATCCACGGGCCGCAGCAGGCGAAGGTGTCGTAGCTCTTCGCGCGGGTGTGCTGAATTTCCCGCTTCTGGATGTCGCGCGCGGTCACATCGTTGAAGCAGGTGAGCGCAAAGATTCCTTTGATCGCCTCGGCCTCGCTGACCCGGGTGAGCCGTTCGCCGATCACCAGCGCCAGCTCTGCTTCGTAGTGAACTTCCTGGCTCTCGGGCGGGAGGACGATCGGCTGACCGGCTCCGTTGAGCGCGCTGGGCGGCTTGATGAAGAGCAGCGGCTCGACCGGAATCGGCTTCCCCATCTCGGCGGCGTGCTTGCGGTAGTTCTGCCCGACGCAGACGATCTTCGACGCGTCGGACGGAGCCAGCAGCTTCGCCCCGTACAGCGGCAGGCTCTCTTCGGTGCGGCGCGCTCCGGACCACCACGGGGCAGCGTCCAACACCCACAACTTGTCGCCGTCGAGCTCGCAAAATCGCGCCCCGGACAGCGTTTGAACCCGCGCGTAACGCGTCATGGCCTCTCCTTCAGCACATCGCTCATTCCGTAAAGTCCGGGCGCCTTGCCCACCGCCCAGGTTGCGGCGCGCACGGCTCCGCGAACGAATGGATCTCGACTGGTGGCCCGGTGGGTCAGCTCGAGTCGCTCACCTTCCCCGAAGAAAAAGACGGTGTGCTCGCCGACGACATCGCCCCCGCGCAGCGCCTGAATGCCGATCTCTTTGCGCGGTCGCTCGCCCACCGCCCCGACCCGCGATTGTTTGAAGTCCTGCGGCGTACGCCCCACCGCCCTGGCGATCTCTTCGGCGAGGGCCAGCGCGGTTCCCGAAGGGCTGTCTTTCTTCAGCCGGTGGTGCGCCTCGAGGATGTCGATCTCGAAACCATCGCCCAGCCTCCGGGCCAGCTCGGCGGCGACCTCGATCATCAGGTTCACGCCAATCGACATGTTGGGGGACATCACCATCGCAACGCGCTGCGCGGACACGGCGATTTCTGCTTTGGCCTGGGGAGAAAAGCCGGTGCTGCCGATCACCAGGGCCACTCCTGCTTCGGCGCAGGCCTTCGCGTTCTGTAGGCTCGCCTCGGGCGCCGTGAAGTCGATCACCACGTCGCAGCCGCCCAGCAGGGACTTCAAGTCGTCGACCACCGGCGCGCCCAGAACGCTTTGATGGGTGAGCGCTCCAACATCGAGCCCGACCGACGGGTGCCCTTGGCGCTCGGTGCCGCCGATCACCTTCAGGCGAGGGTTGTCGGCCACGATTCGAAGCAGCGCGGAGCCCATGCGGCCGCCGACGCCGGTGATTGCAACGCGAATGACTTTCACGCGAGCTCTTTCAAATCGAGCTTCAGCCGCTGCAGCTCTTCTTTGAGCTTCGCGGCGTTGGGCTCGGTCATCACCGTCAAGGGAGCGCGAATCTCGAGGCCGAAGCGCCCCATCAGGTACAGCGCCATCTTCACCGGAATCGGGTTCGACTCGATGAACAGCAACCGATGCAGCGGCGCCAGCTGCAGCTGGATCTCGCGGGCCCGCTTGAAGTCGCCCTTCAAGCCCGCTGCCACCAGGTCGGCCATCTGGCGCGGGACGATGTTCGAAGAGACGGAAATCACCCCTCGAGCTCCGCACGCGAGCAGCGGAGCCACGACGAAGTCATCGCCGGACAGCAGCGTCAGCCGATCGCCGCATTTCTCGTAGACCTCGAGCGCGCGCACCACCGACCCGGTCGCTTCCTTCAGCGCCACGACTTCCGGAATGTCGCACAGCCGCTGCACGGTCTCGGGCAGCAGGTCGCAGCCGGTGCGGCCGGGAACGTTGTAGGCAATCAGCGGAAAGCCGGGGTGGGCGCGGGCGATCGCCCGGTAGTGCTCGAACAGGCCGGCCTGGGTCGGCTTGTTGTAATAGGGGGTCACGATCAGCGCCCCGTCGGCGCCCAGGTCGCGCACGCGCTTCACCGTCTCGATCGTCTCGGCGGTGCTGTAGCTGCCGGCCCCGGCGACGACCTTCGCGCGGCCCTTGTTGGCCTTGATGCAGACGGCGACCGCGCGGGCCTTTTCTTCGGGGGTCATCGTCGGCGTTTCGCCGGTGGTGCCCATCGGGACGAGCACCGCGGTGCCGCTTTCCACCTGAAAATCGACCAGCCGGCCGTAGGCGACCTCATCGAGCGCCCCGTCCTTGAACGGAGTGGCCAGCGCAGTCATCGAGCCTTCGAATTTCATCGGGGTTCCTTGTTTACGTCGTTTCGTTTCTTAGCAAGTCCTCGAGCGACTCGCGCCGACGGACGACTCTGAAACTCTTTCCATCGACCAACACTTCCGCGGGGCGGGGGCGGCCGTTGTAGTTGCTGGCCATGCTCATTCCGTAAGCGCCGGCGGTGAGCACCGCGAGCAGATCGCCCTGCTCCTGAGGAGGCAGCAGCCGCCCGTACCCGAGCACATCGCTCGACTCGCAGATCGGGCCCACCACGTCAGATTTGAGCTTCTTTCCCCGCCGCGGTTGCACCGGAACGATGTCGTGATGCGCCTCGTACAGCGCGGGCCGAAGCAGATCATTCATCCCCGCGTCGACGATCACGAAGTGACGCGCGGGGGTCTTCTTCCGGTACAAAACCCTGGTCAGCAGCACCCCTGCGTTTCCGACGAGCACGCGGCCGGGTTCCATCACCAGCGTCGCATCGATCCCTTTGAGCGGAGTGAGCACCGCGCGGGCGTACTCGGTCACCGAGGGCGGCTTCTCATCGGTGTAGGTGATGCCCAGGCCGCCGCCGACATCGAGGTGGGTGAGCCCGAAGCCCTCGCTGCGCAGCGAGCGGAACAAGTCTGCCACCCGGCCGATCGCCAACCTCACCGGCTGGGCGTCGGTCACCTGCGAGCCGATGTGACAGTCGAGGCCGCGGGCGTTGAGCCCCTTCAACTTGCGGCTGGCGCGGTAGAGCGCGACCGCTTCTTCGAAAGGAACTCCGAACTTCGAGCTCTTCAAACCGGTGGCGATGTACCGGTGGGTGCGGGCGTCGACGTGCGGGTTGACGCGCAGGGCGAACGGAGCGACGAGCTTCAACCGGCGGGCAACCTTGTCGAGCGCGTACAGCTCTTCGGCCGATTCCACGTTGAACTGCAAAATTCCCTCTCGCAGCGCGAACGCCATTTCCTCTTCGGTCTTGCCCACCCCTGAAAAGACGACCTTCGAGGCTCGACCGCGCGCGGCGAGCACCCGCACCAATTCGCCTCCTGAGACGATGTCGAAGCCGGCTCCGCGCTGCGCGAACAGCTTGAGAATGGCGAGCGAAGGGTTGGCCTTCATCGCGTAGCAGTGCAGGTGGGGAATGCCTTTGAAGGCGTCCTGCAGCACGGTCAGATGCCGGACCAGAGTCGCGGTCGAATAGACGTACGTCGGAGTGCCAACCTCTTTTGCGATCCGCGCCAGGGGCACCTGCTCGCAATGGAGCGCGCCGCGAAGAGAAGAGAAGTGGTTCACGGCGCCGTGCAGCACCCGGAATCAGGCCGGGGCTGCGGCGCCTCTCGCAGGTCCAGAAGCGGAGGACGCGGCGGTCCCTTGATCCCACACCCGGTGAGGCAGACCACGAGCAACAACAATCTCAGAACTTGATCCCGACCGAGCCGCGCAGCGCCTGGGCAGAGTCGATGCTCTTGGGCGCGTTGGGACGGTTGTCGGAAAAACCACCGAGCGGGAACAAGATGCCCCATCGCAGCTCGCCGAAGAACCC
Organism: Archangiaceae bacterium; assembly: GCA_043750125.1. Lineage (GTDB taxonomy): Bacteria > Myxococcota > Myxococcia > Myxococcales > Myxococcaceae > JAGSPQ01. The sequence continues at coordinate 6,491 of JAYVCD010000201.1, forward strand.
GTCTTCGGTCTCGTAGCGGGCGCCGAGGTTGATTTCGAAGCCGAGGTTGGCGTCGGTGCCCGAGGGCGTCGATTCCTGGTAAATCGCGCGCGAGTAGATGACCGAGCCGAAGGCGTTGAACCCATCGGCGATGCGGTAGCTGACCGTGGGCTTGACGTAGAACGCGTCGGTGATGCCTCCCAGGATTTCGCGGAAGAGGATCATGTCGATTCGGTAGTCGCGGTTGAACCGGAAATTTCGAATCGACGAATCGGTGCAGCCCCCGGTGCTCTGACAGGCGTACTGCGGCCCGTCGATGTCGCCCGGCTGGGTGGTGTTGTCCGGGCCGCCCACCTTGCGGCGCGCGTAGTTGCCGAAGCCGGGCGCCTGGTCTCCGGACGCGAAGCCGAGCTCGAGCTGAATCTTCAGCGCCTGGTCCATCAGCCGCAGCTCGCCCTGGAGCACGCCGCCGAATTGCTGGATCCCGATGCTCTGGTTTCGTCCACTCAGCGCGTTGTCGGCGCCGATGGTGGCGATGTTGTTGATGGTACCGATCACCGCCGACGCCTCGAGCTCGATGCGCAGGTCCCCGCGCTCGAACTTCATCCAGATGTCGGGGATCCACATCTGCGCCTGGCGAAACACGTAGCCGGCGCTGGTGTTGGTGGCGGACTCGTTCTCGAACGGCTGGCCGTAGTAGTCGGCCGGATCATTGCGCTGCCAGCGGTAGGTGAGGTGGGCGCCGTAGTTGAACAGGCTCTGCCCCGCCTCGAGCCGGGCCTTGGCCTGACTATCGGTGTCTCGGCGGGCGATCGCGAGCACGAGGCTGTGCGCGTCGTCCGAGTTGCTCAAGTCGAACGGCTGCCCGCCGGAAGGATTGCGGAACGACGAGGGCCCCTCGGCGTTGAAGTCGATCATCGGGCTGATGTAGAAGCCGGCCAACGGCTCAGCGACGAACATCACCCGGTCGACGGTGTCGCCCCAATCGCAATCCAGACAGGTGCCGTCGTTGTGGGTAATGCCCAGGCCCCACTGCGAGCCCATGCGGCCGAAGCGCAGAATTCCGACCGGAGTCGAGACCTCGCCCCAGACCCGCTTGACCGCAATCGAATCTTGCAGCGCGTTGATCCCCGAGCGCGGCGGGACCTGGCTGCCGCTCATGATGCTGAAGTTGTCGCGGTCGTACGCGTGGTTCGGATCGCGAGAGAACGCGTAGTCCGAGTTGCTGCCCATCAGCACGTTGTCGAGCGCGTCGACCTGCATCCGGATTCGAACTTCCTCGGAAATGTTGAACGTGGGCTCGAAGCGGAAGCGCATGTTCACCCCGGCGATGGTCCGCTCTCTGGCGGCGCCCGGGCCGGTGGTGGGGGGAATGGGGAAGGTGGTGTAGCCCGACGGATCCGCGTTTCGGCCGAGGTCGAACTTGTGGAAGAGCTCGGGGCGAATGCGGAAGTAGCCGTCCGGAACGAAGACCTCGAGCTTGCGCTTCTCTTCGACGTAGTCCTCGCTCCACCCTTGAGCGACCGACTGCGTCGCGAGCTGAGCGCGCACTTCTTCGCGCATCTCTTTGAGCTCTTTTCGCGTCGCGTCGAGCTCGCGTCGCAGGCCTTCGACATCGCTTGCGACCGAGGGAGTGGTGCCCGTGCCGCCATCGTCAATCTGGGCGAACGAGGAGCGGGCGAACAAGACAGCCAACGCTGCCAGCCAAAATCGAGAGGGGGGGGGCATGAGGCGGCGGGTTCTGCCACCGGCTCGAAGCGGCGTCCAAGGGAAAAGCACGGCCCACCTACGGCAGCCGCGCGATCTGATTTCAGGGTTTCGGTGGGCCTTGCCGCAGCTCGGTCAGAACGCCGTGGGTTCCCTTCGGGTGAATGAAGGCAATCTTCGCTCCGCCCGCTCCGATTTTCGGCGTCTCGTCGATCAGCGGAGCCCCCTGCTTCTTCAACTCGGCCAGCGAGGCCTCGATGTCCTCGACTTCGATGCAGATGTGGTGGAGGCCTTCGCCGCGCTTGTCCAGGTACTTCGCCACCGAAGTCCCTGCTTCGGTCGGGCAGATCAGCTCGATGCGCCCCTGCCCGTGGCCGAAGATCGCGGTGCGGACTTTCTGCTCGGCGACCTCTTCGACCTCGGCGAGCTCGAGGCCGAAAGCTTCCTGGTAGAAGGCGATTGCTTTCTCGAGGTCGCGGACGACGATCGCCACGTGGTCGAGGCCCTTCGCTTTGACCTGGCTCATTTGCCTTTCCCCTTCGCTTTGATGAACGGCTGACACTCGGGGCAGAAGTAGGACGTTCGCCCGGCGTGGGTGCTCTTCTCGATCACCGTGTTGCAGTTGCCGCACTCTTCCCCGGCGCGGGCGTAGATCAGGAAGGGGTTGGCCGACCCCGGTTCCTCAACATAGCGAATCTCGTCCTCGCCTTCCTGTTCGGACAGGCCGTAGGCGATCGCTTCGTTGATCCCCTCGCACAGCCGCTTCCACTCGGCGTCGGTGAGAGAAATCGGCGCGCGGCTGGGGTGGATCTTCGCGCGGTAGAGCGCCTCGGAGGTGTGGATGTTGCCCAGGCCGGTCACCCGCCCCTGGTCCATCAAGGCGACCTTCAATTCCTGCTTGCTCTTGCCGAGGGCCTGCTTCAACCCTGCGGTGTCCAGCCCGTCGTTGAGCGGATCCACGCCGAGATCTTTGATCACCTCGAGGTCCCACAGCTTCGAAGCCGGGGCCGGCTCGATTCGCCCGAACATCCGCGGGTCGCGAAAGTGGATCACCTCGCCTGAGTCGAGAATGAAGCGGGCGCGGCTGTAGAGCACTTCTTCTTTGGCGGGTCGCTTGACGAACTTCCCGGTCATTCCCAGGTGGGCGAGCAGGCCCCGTTCGCCAAACGAGAGCAGCAGGTATTTGCCTTTGCGCTCGGCTTTGGTCAGCGGGCCGGCAATGGCCTCGAACAATTTGGGCCTGGCGCCGCGGAAGATTCGCGTCTTCGTCGCCTCGGCGCGCTTCACGCTGTGACCTTTGAACCAGCGCACCAGAGTGCGGCGCGCAATCTCTACTTCCGGCAGCTCCGGCATGCGCCGTCAGCTAGCACGATCGCGCGACTGTGAGGCGAATCGCCCCGCCGATTGCAGCCTAAGCCCTCGAATTTTTTGGGGAGTCACGGACTTCGACGTTGGTGGGGTGCTTGCACAAGTCGCCTCCAACTCAACGAACACAGGATTGAACATGCCCCGTACCCACACCTCAGCAGCGAAGTCCCGGCGCACCCAGGTCAGCCGGAAAGCAACGCTCGCGTTGGTTCCGGCAGCGACTCCGCCGCGAGGTGAACCGCGGGAGCCACGCTGCTTGCTGCTGCAGGGTTTTGGGCACCCGGACTGCCCCGAGTTCTACCTGGCGGTCGAGGCGATGGAAGGCGTTGCGCAGGTCTTGCGCCAGGCAATGGCCCGTACGGGCTACGCCGCAGATGGCATTGGACAGGTCGAGAAATCGTGGACCCATCGCCGCGAAGACAAGGTGTGGCAGTGGAAGGTGCGCGTCTTGATGCCGAGCTCGATCACCGCGAGTGCGCTCGAGTTGGCCAAGCACATGGCCGAACGCAACGAGTTCATTGAACCAATTTGCCTGGTGCCCGTGCGCGGCTACACGGTGCACTGACGAGGTGTTCTAGGCTGGTGACGTGAGCCGATTTTTTCTGGGTCTGTGTTTATTGACGAGCGCGATCGGCTCGGCCCAGGCCCGGCCGGTCTCACTGCTGGACTGCGACGATAGATTTGCGGAATGCAAAGAGGATTGCGCAATCAAGTGGGGCGGCACGACAAACTACAAGAGCCAGGCCCAGCTCTACCCTTGCTTGAGAACCTGCGAGACGGTCGAGACGGACTGTCGTGAAATCTCTTCCGAGGCTGACCGGAAAGGGTCGGACACCGCGGGCAAGCCCAACGAGAAAAAGCAGATCAAGCCCTCGGATGATCCCGAACCGGCGCCGCTCGTAAAAAACACGAACACTTCGAAGGAGGACGAGGAGCAGGTTCCGAAATCCAGTCGCTCGACCCTCCCGAAGGGCGATGGCAAGGCTGACAAACCGAAGGCAGGCAAGCCGGAAGAGGTGAAGTCGACCGCCAAGCTTGAAGAAGCGAAGCCGGCCGCCAGGCCCGAAGAAGCAAAGCCGAGCGGGAAATCCGTAGAAGCAAAGAAAACAGGGAAACCCGAAGAGCCGAAACAGAGCGACAAGGCCCAAGAGCCGAAGAAGAAAGACGCCCGGAAACGAACGGTCGACGAGTGGGATCCCGACGCCCTTTAGGAAGGGGCCGTTATAGGGTGCGCCGCGAATGAGCCGAGTCCTCGTCGGAATCTTCATCGTCGTGCTCAGTGGCTGCCAATGCGGTCCACTGACCGAAGCCGATGCGGGACAGGACGCGGGACTCGCGGTGGATTCTGGAACAGGCGATGCGGGCCCGGTCTGCGGCCCCGAAATCTGCGACGGCATTGACAACGATTGCGACGGAACGGTCGACCTCGCCCCGAACGGAAGCGCGCTGGTGCAGTTGTGTCCATTGCAGTTGGGCACCTGCCAGGGCGCCAGCGTGCGCTGCGAGGGCGGGAAATATCCGAGCTGCGTCCCAGAGTACGGCCCGAAGTACGAAGAGCTCGAGTCGCTTTGCGATGGAGTCGACAACGACTGCAACGGAGTCGTCGACGTATCGCAATGGCGTCCCCTCGGAGAAGTCGGCGCCAAGATGCCGTCGGCGGTCAGTGTCCCGGGCGGCTGGTACGTCGCCACCGGGATCAGCGGGCAGATGTTCGACGAGCAGCTGCGGCCCACCAGCGAGTTGTTCCTCGTCGGGCACCCGGGCGAAACCAACGCCAGGGCCTCGGCCCCCATCGTTTTTGGCGGCTACCTCAATCAAGTCTTCAACGCTTTTCCAAACCCGGCACTGACGTATCTGCGCCGGCTGAACCTCGATGGGACCTACCCGACGGTTCCTGATGGTGGACCGCTGGAATTCACGCTTGTACCCAACTCCACCGTGCCGTCCAGTCAAGGCGTCTTGAGGGCCAACTCGGATCAGTCGACGATGTTGGTCGCCTTCGCTCGGACGAGCGGGGCCACAGCGCGGCAAGAAGTGCTGACGGTGTGGCCCGACGGTGGGACCCGTGCGCAGCTGACGAAGATTGGCGACACAGGGTGGCAAGGGTATGAGTCGGCGGCGGTAGGAACGGAAAATTTCGTGATCGCGCTTTCGTACGAATCGCGCTTGCAGCTGCAGCTGTATTCGCCCGAGCTCGTGGCGCTGGGTCCAACCGTCGATTTGGCGACTCCGGGGGAATCGAGGCTCTGCTCGGTATCGACCGAGACCTTGGGCGTGAACGCCGGAATCGATTCGGTTCTGGCGGTCTGCGCGGACGAACGTCACCTCTACGCTGCAGGAAATGTTTATGCCGGCGGCACGCTGACTCCATTCTGGGAAATCGATGCGGGGACCATCTCCGAGGTGCACGTCCTGCCGTCGTACGCCCGCGCAACCGTCTTCTGGACGCAGGTCCGAGCAGGGCTCCCGTCCACCCTCTGGATGACCCAGGTGAACGGTCCCCCGGTGGCGATCGCCGAATTTCAGCCCGCAGCGACGGGAGTCGACTTTGCCTCCTCGATCCGAGGGGGTTACCTGATCGAAGCGCTCCTCGATGGCGGACAGGGACTGCGGCCCTACGGCGCATACGTGTGTCCGTTGTGAACAGGTTGCGCAGCCCCGTTTCGCGTTCGTAACGAAGGGGCCCTCAATGCTCGGTTCATCGCGGAGGGGCACAGCCGATGCACAAATCCTCCGCATCCTTAAAGGAGGAAGCAGCACCGGCAGTGACACCCGCCTTGGCAGCACGGGGTCGGGCACTACCGGAAGCACGGGCAGCACCACATCTCGATGCTCGAGGGCGATCGCGCCAAGGCTGACCGCAAGCTCGGCCGCGTGATCGACCAGGCGATCAAGACGTTCAAAGATCACCAGGAGCAGGCTGAGAAGCTTCAGCGCGACATCCGCGCGAGCTGATCGCGAAGGAAACGCCGACCCTTGTGAAGGCTGGGGGCGTGAGGCGAACAACCTCTTCTTCGGTCCGGACAGACGAGGAAGAGGTTGTTGCTTTTTTGTTATCGAGGTTGCTCGGACTGTTGGCGAATGCGCGCCAGCGCCTGAGAGTACAGCGCGGGCAATGCCTTCGCTGAATCCACTTCGACTCCCAATGCGTTCACCCGGCCGTTGCGCAAGCTGTAGACCCACCCGTGAACCGTTACGTCCTGCCCGCGCGCCCACGCATCTTGAAGGACCGTGGTCTGGCTGACATTGACCACCTGCTCGAGCACGTTGAGCTCGCACAGTCGGTCGTGCCGTGCCTGGTCGCCATGTGTCTCATCCAGACAGGACGCGTGCTTGTCGGCCACGTCCGTCACGTGCCGCAGCCAATTGTCGACGAGGCCGAGCCGTTGTCGAGTCAGCGCGGCCTGCACCCCGCCACACCCGTAGTGACCCACCACCAGGATGTGCTTCACCTTGAGCACGTCCACTGCGAACTGAATGACCGAAAGACAGTTGAGGTCGGTGTGCACCACCACGTTGCCGATGTTGCGGTGAACGAACACCTCACCGGGTTCCATGTCGATGATCTGGTTGGCTGGCACCCGCGAATCCGAACACCCAATCCACAAATATTGGGGCGCTTGTTGGACCGACAGTCGAGAAAAGAACTCGGGGTCTTCGTGGTGAATGCGATCCGACCACTCACGGTTTTTTCGCAGCAGGTCATCCAGCTTCATTGCTCTCTCTTACTTCCCCCCCCCCCACCAACCACCCCTTTTCAAGCGCTTTGAGCACGGCTCGGGTGCGATCCCTAACGCCGAGTTTCGACAGAATGCTCGAGGCCTGGTTTTTCACCGTTCCCCCTTCCGCCACCACCTCGAGTGCCTTCACCCACTCTTCCGCGCTCACGTCTTTGAGCAAGAACCCTGAGATTCCCGCCCGCACGCCTTCCAGTAACACCGTCTCGTCATCGAAGGTCGTGAGCAAGACGACCGGCGTCTGATTGCCTTTTGCCCTCAGGCCTGCACCACTTCGATTCCGTTCTTGCGCGGCATCTGCACGTCCAGCAGCGCGATCTCGGGCTTGAGCTGTTCGATCTTCACCAGCGCATCGGCCCCGTCTTCCGCCTCGCCCACCACCGTCACGTGGGTCGTCAATTCGAGCAACCCGGGTTCTCGACCCGCTCCCGGATTTCGGTCAGGCCATTGCCCTCGACCAGCTTGCGGGTTCCTTGTCCGTCGTCCCGAACTCGAATGTCCACCGCCTCGTCCGCGATCCGGATCGTGACCCAGACATGGCGCCCTTCGGCGTGCTTCACGCCGTTGGTGATCGCTTCCCGCACGCAGCGAAACAAAGCGTGCGCCCGCTCGGGGTCCCGCGTCACCAGCTCGGCGTTGAGGTCGATGTGAATGCTTAGGGTAGGAATGCGCGACGCCAGCGCTTTGAGTGATGCGCCAAAGTCGATCGGCTGCGGCGCCTGCATCACGCTGACCACCCGCCGTACCTCAGCCAACGCTTCTCGCGTGATTCCCGCGGCTCGCGTCACGGGTCCCCGACCTGATTCCGAGGCGAGCTTTTCGGCCAGCTGCAGCTGAATGCCGAGCGCGACCAGGTGGTGGCCCAGGCTGTCGTGAAGCTCGCGCGAGATGCGCAGCCGTTCGCCCTGTCGACTGCTCTGCACCAGCAAGGCCCGGGTCGAGACCAGCTCGGCGTAGGCCTCGGACAACGAAGTGCGGCCTCTCGCTCGCGCTGTTGAATCCGGTAGCCCAACAGCGCGAAGACACAAAACGCCGAGTGCGCACCGAGAATCTCGAAGACGGAGCGCGCCGGGTTGAACGGAAAGACAATCGCCAGCAACAGCGGCAGCTGGATCACCGCCAGGCCGACCGACTGGCGAAGAGTGAACACGACGGGCATCTGGGCCACGACGATCGCAAGCAGCAGACCCTCGAGGCCCTGAAAGCCGAGCGAGGGCATCAAGCCCACCGCCCCCGATTGCAGCGGCAGCAGTGCCCGCGCGAGCCAAAGCGGAAACCGTTGATGGAAGGCGGCCGCGACGTACGCGGCCCCATACACTGCCCAGGGAAACAGCCAGGCGCTGGGCTCGGTCGGCCCCTGGGAAGAGAGCTTCGTCATCCCGACGAAACCCCAGATGAGAAACCCGATCGCCCGCAGCCAGACTTCGGCCCGCCCCAGCTGTGCGTAGTCTTCTCGTCCTGCCATTGGGCACGCATCCTATCGGGAGAAGTTGGCACCCCGTCCCCCGTCACCGCATGGGCCAGAAGTCATGGCCGCAAAACGATCATCCTCCGATCAGGTCTCTCACCGAGCCGTAGTTCTGCTCATGAATCGCGCCCACCCGAACGCAACGGACCATTCCCCTGGGATCCACCAGCACGTGAATCGGAATGGCCGCGTCGCGATCCACTCCGAGCGCGTCGACGAAGGACACGAAATCTTCCACGGACCGCACCCACCGAATCGGCCCCGGCAGGTCTTTTCCGTTCCATTCCTCGAGCGCCGACTGCGCCGAGGTCTCATCGATGCTGAGCAGCTCGAACGACACCGACAGACCTTCCCGCGACATCGCGTCGCGCCAGCGGTTGAGCACCGCCATCTCTTCCACACACGGCTTGCACCAGGTCGCCCAGACATTGACCCACGTCCAGCCCTTCGCCTTCTGGGCCGCCGCTCCGAACGGGCGCAGCGCCGCAGGGACGAAGAGCCTGGAACTCGCCCCGGTGGCTGGGTAGCTCTTGTCGCAGAAGGCCGAAGCACTGGGTGCGGTGCTCTTCTTCACCGAGGCAAACCGCGAGACCGCCGCCCCGGTCGGCTTCTCGTCACAGCCGGTCAGCGCCAACGACAGCGCCAACAGCGCCGCCGACTCAAATCGCACAGTCGATCCACGCGACGAAGGCGCTGCGGTTGATCTCGGTTGCAGTGCAAACCGAGGTTCGCGACCGATTCCACGCACAGAATTCGTCCCCCATCTGCGCGTACTGCTCGCCCAGCCACAGCAGGCCCACCTGGTTCTTCAGATCTTCATCCTTGAACTTTCCCTGCAGGTGGGTGAGCACGCCCTTGGCGCGATCGCGGCTGAGCGCTTCGTTGAAGTCCGTGGCTCCATCGGTGCTCGCGCGAGAGACGACGAAGAAGAAGCTGGCGCCCCGCTGATCGCTCCAGGCCTTTTCGATGGTGGATGCCGCTTCACCATCGAGGTCGGTCTTGCCCGAATCGAACTGAATGATGTGCGCCCGCTTCGCCAGGGGCTTGAACAGCGCGTTGAAGTCATCACCCGAGAGCGCGGCGACTTTCTTGGCTTCCATCGGCTGGCACCCTCGCCCCCCGCCCCCGCCTTCGATCAACCCGCACGCGCCCGCCACCCGGCGAATGATCGCCTTCAGCTGCGGAGTGCAATAGCTGTCATCGGACACGCTCGCGATCGCCACGTCCTTCGCCGCGCTGGACGTCTCTTTGAGCCGGGTCTGCGCGGCGCTGGCCCAGGACGCCACCAGGACCACCGGAATCACGATCGCCGCTGCCAGCAGGGCAAAATGCTTCGTTCGTTCGTTCATGGCTCGCTCGGCTCGTCTTCGGGTTCTTTCGGTTCGGCAATGGGTTCCGCCCGTGGCTTTGGAAGTGACTTCGGCGCAGGGGCCGCCGGCTTCGGCGGAGGTTTGATCTGCGCGCGCGCCAACCTTCCCTGCTTCGAGAGCATCTTGCCCAGGGTGAACTCGAGCCCCAGATCACTGTCCTCGTCGCACATTCGCGAGTTGCCGACGAACAACTGGGGCGTCAGCACCGGAATCGCGTTCGCCACCGCCCAGCGCAGACTCTTGGTGAGATTGCTCTTCACCAACGTCCCACCGAGGCAGCCTTTCACCTTCGGGAAGGTGTTCTCGATCTTCGCCCGCAGCGCGCCTTCGTCCTTTGCGGCCAGCTCGCGCAGCTTTTCCTGATTCTTGAAGGCCCATTTCAAGACCGCCTGAGCGGACTTCTCGTCCTTCGACCCGTTGCCCACCCCGCCTGCACAAAGAATGGCCTCGCTCACCGCGCAGGCGCCCGGGTGAAGCGCCTCGGTCACCATCCAGTTGCAGGTGGGATCGAGCGGAAACAGCACCGCCTTCAGCTCGAGCCGGTCTCGAAGCGTGCTCGTGCCCAGCCGTTCGTCGAACGCTTTGCAGGCCGGGCACAGCGGGTCGAGCACCTCGATCGCCGCTTCCCCCTCACCCGAGGGCAGGGGGATCATCACCGCGTTGGGATCTTCTTTGCTCACCAGCGTTCCGCACCCCGTGAGCGAGGTCTTCAAATCGGCCGCAGGAGTGAAGAGCAGGTACGTCATCGTCAGCACCGCGACGAACGCCACGCCTTCGCCGAACCAGAGCGCGAACTTGTTCCGCGAGGACAGGCCGTCGGCCGGCTCGGGATTCTTCCGGTGGGCGATCAACGCCCCGATGAAAACGAGCGCGCTCGAGACATAGATTCCCACACAGACCTTGCAGGTCGAGCCCACCTTCGCGACGGACAAGAACGCGTAGATGACGCTCATCAACAGCGGCAGCGCAGTCGCGGCCAGCAGAAACAGCGTCTGTGCGCGCGAGGGTCGCCCGTTCCACAACAACACTCCCGCCCGGTAGGCGAGGAAGCAGAAGGTCGCCAGCGCCCAGAGGCTGACCGGAACTCCTCCCCACACGCTCTCGCGAAAGAACGAGCTGTAGGGGCTCATCATCACCGCCTTGCAACCGTTCTCACCCAGGTCTCGACCGGCGCCGGGAATGAATGAGCAATGAATGGCATGCACCTGGCGATCGAGGTGCTGCATGAAGTCGCTGGTGCTCAGCGCGGCGAACACCGAGCCGAGCAGCGCGCCGACGAGCGTGACGATCAGCGGCCCGCGTGTCGCCGCAGCGCCGTACGGGTGCGGGTCCAGTTCTTCGTCGAGAGGCTGGCTCTCGTCGGGTGGTTGCATGGGCGCGTCGTACCATTGCCAAGCCTTCGGGAGCACGCCGCATGAGACAGAAGGCCATCGGCCCTAAGAGAATTCCAGTCGCGACAAGGCCCACTGCGCGGCCTCGCGCACGCGGGGGCTCTCGTCGAGGGTCAGCTGCTGCAGCACGTCGCGAGCGCTCGCATCTCTGGCCGCGCCCAGCGCATACGCCGCATTTCGTTTGAGCCCCACGTATTTTGCGCGAACCATCGGAGTCCCCGGAGCCAGGGTGGCGTATTGCTCGGGGCTCATCGCCGCGAGTTGCTTCACCGTCAGCCCCGAGATCGGCCGGGGCGCGAAACGTTCCTGCGCCATCACCGGCGCCTGGTTCAGCGGGCACACGTCCTGACAAATGTCGCAGCCGAAGACGAGCTCTTC
>JAYVCD010000202.1:0-1899 GCA_043750125.1 Archangiaceae bacterium
CGTCGGGGCTCCTGGGCCCGAAGCGCGAAGAGGGGGACCTGCAGGTTCCCGAGGGGTTCTACGAAATCAAGAGCTTCAACCCGACCAGCAACTTCCACCTCTCGATGGAAATCAGCTACCCCAACGCCTCGGACCGCGTGCTCGGCACCCCCGGCAAGCTGGGAGGCCTCATCTACCTTCATGGGGACTGCGCCAGCATCGGCTGCCTCGCCATCGGTGATGGGCCGGCCGAGCAGGTGTACTTGATGGCCAGCGACGCGAAGGTCCGCCCCGTTCCCATTCACATCTTCCCCCGGCAGCTGGATGAGGCCGGGTTGAAGGCGCTGCAGCCCAGCCCGCACTTCGAATTCTGGAAACAATTGCAGCCCGCCTACACCCAGTTCGAGCAGACCCACTGTGTGCCCTCCTTCAGCGTCGACGCCAAAACAGGCAGTTACGCGGTGTCCTCACCTTGCGGGAACCCAGCGCGCTGAGTGTTGTCACAACTGCGTAGAATGGGTTCGTGCGGGAGGAAGACGTGTCCAGCGAGGTGCTCGAGCTTTCGACGGGACAGCTGGACGCGGTGGCCCCCTCGCCCCTCGAGACCCGAGGGGATCTTCCCGAGCGGCTGTTGCTCGCGCGCCTGCGCCGCAAAGAGCCGGCCGCCTTCGAGGCGCTGGTCAAGACTCACAAAGATCGCGTCTTCGATTTTTGCGTGCGCATGGTGGGAGATCGCGAGGAGGCCTTCGATCTCACCCAGGAAATCTTCGTCAGCATTCACCTCCACATCGACAAGTTCCGGCAGGACTCGAAACTGTCGACTTGGATTTTCCGGATCAGCAAGAACCATTGCCTCAACCGTCTGAAATATTTGAAGCGGCGCGGGCGAGGTCGCAGCGACGACTACGCGGAAGCCAATGAGCTGGCGATCAACGCCTCGGTCGGGGCCCCCACCGGGCCCGATGAGATTCTCGAAGCCAACCGCGAGCGGGAATGGGTCCACCGGGCGATCGCCGAGCTCGACGAAGACCAGCGCATGCTGGTGGCCCTGCGGGACATCGAAGGGTTGTCCTACGAAGAGATCGTCGAGATCACCGAATTGCCGGAAGGCACGGTAAAGAGTCGCCTTCACCGCGCGCGCGAGAAGCTGGTCGGAATTTTGGAGCGCCTTGAGAAACAAGCCGTACATCGGGGAGAATGACCGCCGTGCGCACGCAACTTTCAAAAGCTGATGTCGAGCGGCTGTTCGTCGACGCTGCGGACGATGCGCTGGCTGATCGCGACCTGGTGCGGCTGCGCGCCGGCCTGGACGACGATGCCGAGCTGAAGGGCCGCTTCAACAAGTATCAAAAGGCCATTGCCCTGCTCAAGGCGGCTCCCAAAGAGCGAGCCCCGGCTTCACTCTCGAGCGTGATCATGCGTCGGGTGCGTCGCCGCCGATTGTGGGGCCGCAACTCGCTGCACACGATGCACATGCAGTACCGCGTGCCGGTCGAGGTGATCGTTCCGATCTTGATTGGGGTGTTGGTGGCGGCGTTCCTGTTCTTCGCCGCGCCCTGATTCTTCTTGCGTGTGGGTGAGGGGCGCGATTGAAGCGCTCCCCCCATGGCTGAAGAAGGCGTCAAAGAACACGAGCTGTTCGAGCAGAGACTGAAGAGCGCACAGAAGTGGCGCGAGCTGGGTGCCAACCCCTGGGGCAACGGCTTTCGCCCCGAGCACCTCGCGGGTGAAGTGCTTTCAGGAAACATTGCCCAGACGGTCGAGACGCTCGAGGCCACTTCGCAGACGTTCAGCGTTGCCGGTCGAATCGTCGCGATCCGCCCGTTCAAGAACGCCGCTTTCATCGTGATTCAAGACCGCACTGGCGCGATGCAGGTCCACATCAAGCAAGAGAAGCTGGCCGAGCGGTACGAGCTCTTC
>JAYVCD010000203.1:0-14164 GCA_043750125.1 Archangiaceae bacterium
CGGGCGGTCTGTTCTCTGTGGCACTTTCCTGCGGATCGCTCCGACTGGCCGTTAGCCAGCACCCTGTCCTATGGAGCTCGGACTTTCCTCCCGCCACCCAACCCTGCAGTGACCGGCGTACACCCGAGCTGCTCCGGCGGCTTCCGGTTAGCACAGCCGCCGAAGCCGACGAAGGTCATCGCGCTCGAAAGACCCGAAACAGGGCCCACAGCGACGGACCCAGCAGCAGCCCCCCCACCGCCACCGCCGGGAAGAAGGTTGAAAACACCACTGCCGGGCTCGCCGCACCCGCCACCGAGACGTCCGGGAGCACGAAGTGCCAGTTCATCGCCGCGCCCCAGCCGATCACCACCATGCTCACCTGGGCCGCCACCGTCACCCGGGCGAGGTGAAAGCGACGGGTCCACAGCGCGGCGATCGTCGCCACCGCGCACGCCAGCGTCGTCAGCTGCAGCGGCCAGGTCCACCCCGATTCACTGAGCCGCGCGAACAGCCACGGAGCGTCGACCCGTGCCCGGAACAACGCCGCCGCGGCAAACAGGGCCGCAACGAATTCCGCCGCCAGCGCGTACCTTCGAAAATCGGCGCGCACCGCCTCGGGGCTGGCCACCGTCATGTAGACCGCGGCGAGCAGCGCAAACAGCGCCACCGCCAGTCCCCCCACCCCCAGCGCGAACGGAGTCAGCCACCCGGCGAGGAAGCCGCTGGTCACCTCGAGGCCGGTGACGCGAATGGCGCCGGAAGAGATCGCCGCCAGACTCATTCCCAAAAATACCGGGGTCAGCACGCTCGCGCCTGCGAACACCCGGCCGAAGGAAGTGCGGCGCGCCTCGTTCTGAAGCCCGTAGGCCCGAAAGCTGAAGGCCGCTCCGCGCAGCACGATGCCGATCAGCGCGAGGGTTACCGGAATGTGGAGCGCGACCGAGATCACCGAGAACGCGGTCGGAAACAACGTGAACATCGCCACGATCAAAAAGATGATCCAGACGTGGTTCGCTTCCCAGATGGGGGCGATCGCGTGCTCGAGCGCTTCTCGTTGCGCTTTCGCGCGCGGACCCCGGGCGATCAGGTGCCAGAAGCCCGAACCAAAGTCGGCGCCGGCGGTGAGCACATACGCGTTCAAGGCGGCGCCAATCAGCAGGTAGCCGAGCTGAGGGCCGTTCACGGCGCGCTCTTCGGAACGTCAAAGACATGCGCGCGCAGCAAGAACGCCACCACGGCGCCCAGCACCAGGTACAGACAGGTGAAGGCGGTGAACGGGACAATCAGCCCGGGCATCGGAGTCACCGCGTCTGCGGTTCGCAGAATTCCATGCAGGATCCACGGTTGACGGCCCAGCTCGGTCACCGACCAGCCAGCCTCGAGCGCGATCAACCCCAGGGGACCCGCCGCCATCGCCAGGGTCAAGAAGCGGCGCGAGAACAACCACTTCTTCCACCACCCCACCGCCCCCAGCGCGCAGACCCCGAGCATCGCCATCCCACACCCGACCATCAGCTGAAACGCGAGGTGAACCCCGGCGACCGGCGGCCAATCGGCACGGGGCACTTGATCCAGACCTTTAATCTCGGCGTCCAGAGATCCCTTCCCCAACAGGCTGAGCCCGTGGGGAATCTCGAGGGCGTACCGCAGGACCTTTGCCTCTTCATCGGGCCAGCCGCCCACGCTCAAGCCGGCGCCGCGCCTGGTTTGAAACACTGCTTCGGCGGCCGCGAGCTTGATCGGTTGGTGCTCGGCCAGATGCTTGGCCGAACGATCTCCACTGAGGATCTGCAGCGGAGTGCTGATCATCGCCACCGCGAGCGCGATCTCGAAAGCCCGCCGGTGAAAGGCGCTCTTGGGATCCACCCGCAGCCGCCAGGCGTGAATGCCCATCACCGCGAACGAAACACTGGCGTAGGCGGCGAGCGCGGTATGCGCGGCCTGGGTGGGAAAGGACGGGCTGAAAAACGCGACCCACGGATCGAACCCGACAATCTTTCCGCCCTCGAGCACCAGGCCGCTGGGCGTGTTCATGAAGCTGTTCACCGCCACCACGAAGATCCCGCTGGCCAACCCACTGAGGCAAACGCCCACTCCGCACAGCAGGTGAATGCGCGGCGGCAGGCGCTGCCAGCCGTACAAGTACAGCCCGAGAAAGATCGCCTCGAGGAAGAACGCGAAGCCCTCGAGGCTGAACGGCATCCCGACCAAGGGCCCTGCGTGTTGCATGAAGCGCGGCCAGAGCAGACCCAATTCGAAGCTGAGCACCGTGCCCGAGACCGCCCCGACCGCGAAGAGGATGGCGGTGCCTTTGGCCCAGCGATGCGCGAGCTCGAGAAAGACCGGGTCCCCCGTTCGCTGATGCCGCCACTGCGCAATTACCATCAGCAACGGCATCGCCATTCCCGCCACGGCAAACAAAATGTGGAAGGCCAGAGACATCGCCATCTGACTTCGCGCCGCGAGAAGGTCGCTCATACCCGAATGTCGAGTACAGGCATGGCTTCAACAAAACAACCGCAGTGCTAAAGCGAGAACATCGCTACCTGATGGAGCCTCCATGTTTCGCTCATCTTCGATTCTCCTCGTAATCCTCACCGCGGGCTGCACTGCGGCCCAACTCGCAAGCACCTCGGCCGGCTACGCCGACGTAGAGAAGACGGTCGCCCGCGTCTTCATTTCGGACGCGCAGGAAGAAGCGCTCGGGCAACAGATCCACGCCGAGCTCGACAAGTCGACGCCCGAAAAGCCGGCGCTGAAGTACTCGACCGACGCGCAGGTCAATGGCTACGTCGAAGGACTCATCGCGCGGCTGACTCCCCACGCCAACAAGGACCGGACTTCGAATTGGCGGGTGTACGTGATCAACGACCCCAAGACCGTCAATGCGTTCGCCACTCCGGGCGGCCAGATTTACGTCTACACCGGCCTGCTGTTGACCGCGGACTCCGAGGCCCAGGTGGCCGGGGTGCTCGGGCATGAGCTGGGACACGTCGTCGCGCGCCACTCGGCCCGGCAGTTGGTGAACGCCTATGGGCTGAACGCGATCAGCGGCGCCGCGTTGGGGAAGGATCCCGGGACCCTGGGGCAGATCGCCGCCGCCGTGGTGGGCAATGGGGCGATGCTCGCGCACAGCCGTTCCGACGAGAACGAGGCGGACACCTACGGGGTTAAGTATTCGGCCGCCGCGGGCTACGACGCCAGCGGGCTCGCCGGGTTCTTCGAAAAGCTGATTGCGATTCAGGGCAATACCCCGCGCATCCTCACCTGGATGTCGACCCACCCCGCCTCGGCAGACCGAATTGCCAGCGTGAACCAGATGATCAGCGATCAAGGCCTGGCCGGACGCGGCGAAGTGGGCGCCGAACGGTTGGCCCCGATCAAACAGCGCATCGCGACGATGCCCGCCCGCTGACGCTATGATGCCCACGGGCATCGAGCAGGTCACCGACCCGGGATACCGCATGAACCATGATCACGGGCACGCGCACCACCATGGTCATGGGCACGACCACGGGGGGTCCGCCAAACGCAGCCGGGCCTTCGCGATCGGCGTCGCGCTCAACCTCGGATTTGTCATCGTCGAAGTCGTCTTTGGAGTGCTCTCGCACTCGATGTCTCTCGTCGCCGACGCAGGTCACAATCTGGGAGATGTTCTGGGGCTGGCGTTGGCGTGGGGCGCGGCCTCTTTGGCCCAACGGACTCCTTCGATTCGCCTGACCTATGGGTTTCGACGCACCACGATTCTGGCGTCATTGGCGAACTCGGTGTTGCTGGTGCTGGTGACGGGTGGCATCGCCTGGGAATCGATTCAGCGACTCTTCCACCCCACCGAAATGAACGGGAAGACGGTGATCATCGTCGCGCTGGTGGGAGTGGTGGTGAACGGGACCTCTGCGCTGCTCTTCATGAAAGATCGGCAGAATGACCTCAATGTGCGCAGCGCCTTCCTTCACCTCGCTGCAGACGCGGTCCTGGCGCTGGGCGTCGCCCTTGCGGGAGGTCTGTTTCTCTTCACCGGCTGGCAGTGGCTCGACCCGGTGGTCAGCATTGCCCTTTCAATCGCGATTCTGGTTGGGACCTGGAACCTGTTGCGCAGCTCGGCCAACCTCTTGCTCGACGCAGTTCCCGACGCGATCGACCCTGAGAAAGTTCGACGCCTGCTCACGTCACTGCCCGATGTCGTCGAAGTTCACGACCTGCACATCTGGGCGATGAGCACGACCGAGACTGCGTTGACGGCGCACTTGCTGACGCCGTCGGGCACGTTCGAGCCCCGCTTCATCGGCAATGTCTGCAAGCGTCTGCACGACGAGTTCGGAATCGAACACGCCACGCTGCAAGTCGAAGCCTCGGACGCGGCGCAAGGGTGTCGGCAAGGGCCCGAAGGCGCGCTCTGACGTTTCACGTTTTCCGGCCCGCCCGACGCTCGATGATTTGCCCCTGCTCGATGAAAAGAATCGGGCAGTCCTCGGCCTGAACGCTTTGGCGGTCGTGGGTGACGAGCAGCGTCGGCAACGAGAGCTCGAGAACCAGGCTGCTGACTTCGCCGACCAACCGAGCGCGAAGCGGAGCATCGAGCGCCGAGAACGGCTCATCGAGCAGCAGCACCCTGGGGGCAGAGGCCAGCGCTCGGGCCAGCGCCACCCGCTGGGCTTCTCCGCCCGAGAGGGTGGCGGGCCTGCGGGCCGCCTGGGGTCCGACCTGCATCCGCTCGAGCCATTGATGTGCGAGCCGAGCGCGCTCTGCTCGAGGCACGCTGCGGGGGACCGCGTATTCGACGTTCTGCAGCGCGGTGAAGTGAGGAAACAAGGAGAGGGTCTGGAACACCAGCGCCACTCCGCGCCGATGCGCCGGGGCCGAGGACAGGTCTGCTTCTCCCAGCTGAATTCGACACTGCGCGGGTCGCAACAACCCGGCGATCACCGACAGGCAGGTGCTTTTGCCGGCTCCGGAAGGACCAAAGAGAATCGTGATCCCCGGACCCACTTCGAACCGGACGTCGAGTCGAGGCGCGGGTGAGCCGCTGCGTTCCACCCGGGTCTCGACGCTGAGCACTTCACCAGGCAGGGTGCCGCCTTCGGGTCAATCGCCCCACCCACCACAGTGCGCCGACGGCCAGCGCCGTCATCACCAACACCATTCCGGCGGCATCGGCATCGCGGTTGGCCTGCACTGCGTCGTAGATGGCCAGCGCCCCGGTCTGGGTCAGCCCCGGAAGGTTCCCTGCGACCATCAGCGTCACGCCGAAGTCGCCGAGCGCGCGGGCAAACCCCAGGGTCAGGCCGGCGATGATCCCACCCGAAGACAGCGGCAACACGAGGGTGAAGAAGATTCGAAGCGGTCCGGCGCCCAGCGTTTGCGCAGCCCCGATCAAGCGCGGATCCACCTCGTCCATCGCCGCGCGCGCGGACTTCACGACGAAGGGAAACGCGGCGAGCGTCGCAGCGACCACCGCGCCGGTGAGCGTGAAGACGATCGACGTTCCGGTGAGGGCCTCGAAGGCCCGGCCGATCGCGCTGCTGCGCCCCAGCGCCACCAGCAGGTAGTAGCCGAGCACGGTGGGAGGAAGCACCATCGGAGCGGTGAGCAGGGCCTCGATCAACGTGCTGCCGGGCAACCGAAATTGGGCGAGCAGCCCGGCCACCGCGATGCCCAGCGCTCCGGCAAGAATCGTCGCGACGATCGCCACTTCGAACGAGAGCACCAGCGGCGACCAGCTCACGGGGCTTTTTCCACCGGGCGCGAGAAACCATACCGGCCCATCAAATCGCGTCCGGCGGGTGAGCGGACCAGCTGCGCGAAGGCCTTGCCCCCCTCGAAGCTCGAGCCGTGCTTGCACACCACCAGCGCCTGATCGATCGGAGCATGCAGGGCCTCGTCGATCAGGAGCCAGGGGTTGGCCTGGTCCTGCACCACCAGCGAGTACGCGACGATCGCCGCTTCGACGTTTCCGGTCTGAGCCAGCTGCAGCGTCTGGCGAACGTTCTCGCCGAACACCAGCCGGGGCTGCACCGCGTCCCAGACGTGGGCCGACTTGAGCGCGTCGCGCGCAGCCTGGCCATAAGGCGCGTGCTCTGGGTTGGCGATGGCGATTTTGGCGAAGCAGGGGTCGGCGAGCTCTTCGATCTTTGTGACGGGAAGCCCCGCGCCCTTTCGGGTCCAGATCGCGATTCGACCGCGGGCGTAGAGGGCGCGGGTGCTGCCCTCACACGCTCCGGCTGTCACCGCCTGGTCGACGAACGAGACGTTGGCCGCGGCGAGCACGTCGAAGGGAGCTCCCTGGGTGACCTGCTGGGTGAGCTGACCGGTCGAGCCGAAACTGAAGATCACCTTCTGCCCCGATTGCTGCTCGAAGACTTTGCCCAGCTCTTCGAACGCAGCCGCGAGGTCGGCGGCGGCGGCAACGCGCACTGGGGGGTTGGAGTCGGGCTTCGGCTTGCAGCCGAGCAGGAACAGTCCGGCGAAGATCAGCGAAAAAATCTCGTTCATCATCCGCTCAAAACGCGGCGTCCGGTTGGAACCGGAAGTTGTTGGGACCCGCGGACGCGTCGCCGAAGCGCACGTCACGGGGCACCCACCGCGCGGCCGCAGTGCGAGACGTCGTAGCCTCCGACGCTCGCCAGCTCACGGCGAAAGGGCGCTCCGTTCATCGCGTCCAGCAGTCGAATCAGCCGGGGGTCAGCCAACGAATCGGAAGGGACCACCAGGTCGAACCGCTCTTCGGCAAGCGGCACGAAGCTCAACCCGTAGGCGAGCGCCACCGGAAGCATCGCGAGGCCCACGTCTGCGAGCCCAAGCGCCACGGCCTGCCCGACTTCCAGGGGGGTCGCGACCTGGCGTGCGTGCTTGAGCGCGCGGCGGGGCGAGAGCCTGGCAGCCGTCAGCAATTGGTCGAGCAAGACCCGGGCGCCTGAGCCCGCCTCACGCGCCGCAAATCGAAGCCCGGGGCGGCCGAGATCCGCCACTCCCCGCAGGTCCAACGGGTTCCCCTTCGCGACCACCAGCCCGGCTTGCCAGGAAGCCAGCGTGATCAGGGCCAGTCGTTTTCCCCGCTGACGACGGCGAACCGCCGCCAAGTTCGCTTCCCCATTCGGGTCATCGCGCAGGTGGATTCCCGCCACGTGGGCGTGCCCTGCGGCGAGCGCGTCGAGCGCAGCGGTGCTCGATTGCTGCAGCCACACGAAACGGCCCGGCCCCCGGCGGGTGTTCAGCCGGTCGACCAGCAGTCCAAGCGCCGGAGCGCACCCCAGCACCAGCACGGTCTCACGCGCCTCGGCCTCGGGCCGAAGCAGCTCGACCCGGACTTTGCCCTCTCGCGCTCCGGGTACCGCAATCCCGTCTGCCGACAAGCTCACCGTGTCGACCCCGACGGTGGAGAGGGGGTGAGCGACCCACCGAGTTCCAACGTGCACGAGGCTGACCCGCCCAGGGCGCGGCGAGGTTGAAGTCAGCACCGCCTCGAGATGCTTAAGGGTGGGGGGAATCTCGAACAGCTCTTCGACCCGGCAGCCCAGGGCCCCCGCAAGGCGCAGGGCAATCGACACCGCTGGGTCCGTTCGACCCGCCTCGATCGCGTTAAGTGTCTGACGGCTGATGCCCGCGCCGGCCGCCAGCGCACCCTGGGTCAACCCGGCGCGCTCGCGGAGGCTTCGAAGGCCGGAAAGGGACATGACGCGAAGTGTTTACATGATGTCGCGTATTCATGACACGGCAATTTCTCGGCCTGGACACCGGCTCCGTCGCCCGCCTTCCTCGTGCAAGCCCCGGCTGCCGAACAGAACTGTGACTTGAGGGGCGCGCGATATCTGGATATCTGTATGTCTAGATGCCAGACGCTCTTTCATTCTCGCCGGCCTCAAAGTTATTCAAGGCGCTCGGCGACGAAACCCGCCTGAAGATCGTCGCCGTGCTGTCGCATGGCGAGCTGTGCGTGTGTCACGTCGAGAGCTTGCTCAAACTTTCGCAGCCTTCGGCTTCTCGCCATTTGGGAGTCTTGCGCAGCGCTGGAGTGGTGCAGGCCCGACGCGAGGGCTCCTGGATGTACTACCGGATCGCTCGTCAACCTGATGACGCCTGCCAGCGGCATTTGCGGTGGTTGGTCGCCGGGTTCGCAAAGCAGTTGGTGTTGAAGAGAGAAGTCGAGCGCTTGCTCAAGTCCAAAGGTCCGACCGCCTGCCGCTGAAGCTCAACTGACCGGAAATAAATCATGACGATTCGAGTTGGCATCAACGGCTTTGGACGAATGGGTCGGCTCGCGTTGCGGGCGGCGTGGGGCGGGTCAGACCTCGAGTTCGTGCACATCAACGAGGTGAAAGGAGGGGCCGAGACCGCGGCACACTTGCTCAAGTTCGACTCTGTCCACGGGAAGTGGCCGTGTGACGTTCGCGGCAAAGACAAGGCAGTGACGATCGATGGCAAGCCGCTGAGCTTTTCTTCGGTTTCGACCCCCGGCGAGGCGCCCTGGAGGGAAGCGGGGGTGGACGTAGTCCTGGAGACCAGCGGAAAGTTTCGTACCACCGAACAGCTGGCCGCCTACTTCGCCTGCGGGATCAGGAAAGTGGTCGTCGCCGCGCCGGTCAAGGACGGCGGGCTGAACGTGGTGATGGGCGTGAACGATCACGAATACCGTCCGGACCAGCACCACATCGTCACTGCTGCTTCTTGTACGACCAATTGCCTCGCGCCGGTGGTGAAGGTGCTCCACGAGGGCCTCGGCATCCGGCACGGGCACATCACCACCATTCACGACGCGACCAACACTCAGGTGGTCGTCGATGCGCCTCACAAGGATCTACGGCGAGCCCGCGCGGCGGGCCTTTCGCTCATTCCCACCACGACCGGCAGCGCCACCGCGATCAGCCTCATCTTCCCCGAGCTGAAGGGGAAGCTGAACGGAATGGCGGTTCGGGTCCCGCTGCTCAACGCGTCTTTGACCGACTGCGTCTTCGAGGTCGCACGCCCGACGAGCGTCGAAGAAGTAAATGGGATGTTGAGGGCCGCCGCTGCGGTCGGACCGCTGAAGGGAATCCTCGGGTACGAGGAATTGCCGTTGGTGTCTGTCGACTACAAAAACGATCCCCGTAGCGGGATCATCGACGCCCTGTCCACGATGGTGGTCGATGGCACCTGCGTGAAAGTGCTCGCCTGGTACGACAACGAATGGGGCTACGCGAACCGACTGATCGAATTGGCCCGAAAGGTCGGCCTGGGCCTGGGCTGATCAAGTCGATGAGCGCACTTCGCGACTACGCCTGGGTGACGGCCGCCTACTGGTCCTTCACGCTGACCGACGGTGCGCTGCGGATGCTGGTGCTGCTCCACTTCCACGCCCTCGGGTACAGCCCGGTTCAGCTCGCGTTCCTCTTCTTGTTCTACGAATTCTTCGGGATCGTCACCAACCTCGTCGGCGGCTGGGTCGGCGCGCGACTGGGCCTGAAGATCACGTTGACGGGCGGGCTGCTGCTGCAGGTCGGTGCGCTGGCCATGCTTTCCCAGGTGCAGCCCCACTGGAGCATTGCGAGCTCGGTCCTGTACGTCATGGCCGCCCAGGCGCTGTCGGGGATCGCGAAGGACCTCACGAAGATGAGCGCCAAAAGCTCGATCAAGGTCCTGCTGCCCAGGGGAGCGAGAGGAAAGCTCTTCAAGTGGGTGGCGATGCTCACCGGCAGCAAGAACGCACTGAAGGGGGTCGGCTTTTTCCTGGGGGGCCTGCTCCTCTCGGTCCTCGATTTCCAGCGGGCCTTGTTGGCGATGGCAGCGGCGATCTTGCTGGTATTCGGCGGAACTCAGCTGCTGCTGCCTGCAGACCTCGGCCGGTCGAAGGGAAAACCGAAGTTCAGTGGAATCTTTTCGAAGAACCGCCAGGTCAACGTGTTGTCCGCCGCCCGGTTCTTTCTGTTCGGAGCGCGCGACGTCTGGTTCGTGGTGGGCGTCCCCGTCTTCCTCTACGACCGCCTCGGCTGGACCTTCACTGCCGTGGGCAGCTTCCTCGCATTGTGGATCGTGGGGTACGGGGCGGTGCAGTCTCTGGCTCCGCTGATCGTGGGGAAGTGGACGGGAGGCAGCGCGCCGGAAGCCAGGAGCGCACAGGGCCTTGCGTTCGGCCTGGCGGGAATCACCGTGGCGCTCGCGGTGAGCCTTTCGCTGAACGCTCCGCCGCTGGTGCTGGTGGGGGTCGGGCTGCCGGTGTTCGGCGTGCTGTTCGCGCTGAACTCCAGCGTCCACTCGTACCTGATCCTCGCCTACTCGGATGGAGACGCGGTCGCGATGAACGTCGGCTTCTATTACATGGCCAACGCGGGGGGACGGTTGGCGGGCACGCTGCTGTCCGGGTTGCTCTTCGAGCGCGCGGGAGTCGTGGGGTGTTTGTGGGGCTCAGCGCTCTTCGCGGCTCTCGCAGGAGCGCTGTCGCTCGCCCTCCCGCGCAGGGACGCCAACATTCCCCTCTCTCAGCTCACCGCCGAGGGTGGCGGCGACTGAAAAAATCTGACGCGATCTCAGCGGCTGACCGTGAAGGTGATCAGCCGGTGGTCAGAGCCCTCAAGTCATGCTTTCCACTGTGTCCTCCACTGGGGAATTACATCCGCTCGTCGATCGCCCGGTTGCTCATCTCGTCGGCGGCCTTGTTCATCTCGCGCGGAACGTGCACCAGCTTCACCCGCGAGAAATCATTGAGCAGCTTCACCGCTTCTTCGTACAGGGGTCGCAAGGTCGCGCTCTTCACCTGGTACCTGCCGCCGAGCTGGCGAATCATCAGCTCGCTGTCGGCGAAGACTTCGATCTCGCGCACGCCCAGAACTCGCGCGCGGCGCAGGCCGATCAGCAGCCCCATGTACTCGGCGTAGTTGTTGGTCTGCACCCCGAGAAATTTCCCCAGCCGGTCCACCACCTGGCCCGACGGCTCGACCAACACCGCGCCGGCGCCCGACAGCCCGGGGTTCCCGCGCGCAGCCCCATCGGAATAGACCCGCAGCCGCTCGAATGAGCCGTTCTCTTCTACCGCCGAAGCGCCGTTGTCCCCCATCGCGTCCGCGGCGCGCGCCAACAATTTCTTCAGCCGTTCCCGCGAGACGTGCGGAAACGCTTCCAGCGTGGCGGACAAGGGCTCTTCGCGCGCAATGAATTGCAGCAGCTCGGTATCGGGGGTGATTTTCTTGGGCACGCGGGGTTCAGCCCTTGCTGCAACTACCCTTCGAGCGCCTCGGCGGCGTGAATGATGCGCTGGCAAGAGGGACATAGGTCGTACCCGAGGGTGGTGCGCAGCGTGTTGTACATCTGAGCCGGAACGTTCATCCGGCACCCGTTGCAGGTCCCCGGAGCCACCACCGCAACCATCGCAGGCAGCTTCTTCTTCTTGATGTGTTCGTAACGCTTCAGCAGTCCTGAATCGACCTTCCGCGCTGCTTCCTCGCGCCGATTGCCGATTCCATTCACTTCCGCTTCGACCGCGGCCAACTGTCCGCGCAGCACGCCCATCTTTTCGCTGAGCTCTTTGGCGTGAACGAGGAACTCGGCATCTTTGGCTTGAAAGGCCGTTCGCTGAATGGCTTGCGCCTTTGCCAGCTCGATCAGGTCTTCGGCCATCGTCAGGTTCGTCTTCTTCGCGATGTCGATCTCACGGGCGAGGGCTGAGTATTCGCGGGTCGAGCGTTGCTCGGTCAGCCGCGATTCCCACTTCTTCACCTTGTCCTTCTCTTCGATGATCGTCTGTTCCATCGTCGACTTCTGACGATCGAGATCCGTCAGCTTCGAGCGTTCTGCTTCAGTCGCGCTGCGTGCAGAGCCCAGCAACGCTTCGAGCTCTGAAATCTGCTTCGGGTACTCGCCCGCTGATTTATTGAGCGCCGCGATCTCCATGTCCACCTTCTGGAGCGCGACCAGGGCCAACAATTTCTCCCGCAAAAAAGCCTCCGTACGACATAACGCGCGCATGCGCGGTCCACGTTGCTTCTACCAACAAGGTTTGCGGCGATCCAAAACACTTTTTGGGGCCGCGCTGATCCTGCTTACCGCCTGCACCAAAGACTCGCCAGCCACAGCGCCGCCCAAAGTGCACCCCGCTGCTTCCGGCCCCACCGGGTGGATCACCGGTCGGGTCACTGCGCGGGGAACGTTGCCCGCCCTCAAGCCCCAGCCGCTCGACGCGTCGCTGCACAAGCAATGCGGTGTTTCCGCGCCCGATCTCTCGCTGGTCGTCGCCGCCGACGGGGCACTGCAGTTCGCCGTCGTTTCGGTCGACGATGCAAAGCCTTCACCCCTGCCGGAAAACTTCAGCCCCGCATTCATCGACCAGAAGGCCTGCGCCTACCACCCGTCGGTCGTTGCGACCCGAGCAGGACAGCCGCTGAAGGTGAAGAACTCTGACCCGCTGATGCACAACGTGCGCGCGATGAACGAAGGCAAACCGGTCTTCAACGTCGCGATGCCGATTGAAAATCTCACCATCGACAAGCCGCTGCCGCCCGCCGCAGGAATCGTGCAGCTGCACTGCGACGTTCACCCGTGGATGACCGCGTGGGTCGCGACATTCGATCACGACCTGTACGCAGTGACCACCGCCGACGGGCAGTTTCGAATCGACGGGGTAGCTGTGGGTCGCCACCCGGTGAAGCTGTGGCACCCGCGGCTGGGCGAGCAGAAGATTGAAGTGGAAGTGAAGGCCGATGCGGGCACGACGATCTCGCCCGGCTGGGAACTGGCCGACGCAGGCACCTGATCCAGTCGCGGGGGCTGACCCATCGGTCGACCGCCCCGCTTTCGCGCGGCGATCGGTCCCGACGAGACGGCGGCGACGGCTCAGACGTCTTCTTCGGCCGCTTCTTCGTCTTCGAACTCTTCGATCTCTTCTTCGTCCTCATCGGTCTTGGCCGCCGGCTCAGCGGGCTCAATCGGCTCGATGATCTTGGGCACGGCCGCGAGACGACCGCGTCGGCCCTCGGCCGGTCGGTTCGCCGGACTGTCGCGCTGATCGGCGCCACACTTCGGGCAGACCGGGTCAGGCTTCTTCAGGTCGTAGAACTTCGAATTGCACTTGAAGCAGATGAATTTATTTCCGAGATCTTTTGCAGGCATTGAAGTGCGCCCTCCTTCGTGTGGGCGGAGGTGGCTCTGAAGGGCGGGCTGCTTATGGCCGTGTCCGTTCCAAGTCAACGATGGGCGCGGTAACCTTTTGCTTAAGTCGTCTGTCTCAGCTTTGAAGGGCCGGAACTCCCAGTGAACGTCACCTGCGAAAAGTGCAACAAGCGATACTCGATTGCCGACGACAAGGTTCGCGGCAAGTCGGTGAAGATCCGCTGTAAGCAGTGCCAGAACCTCATCTCGGTGCAGGGCCCGCCCGTGGTCGCCGAGTATGGAGGCCCCGACGCGCTCTCGGCCGCCAGCCCCTGGGACGACGAGAGCACCCGCGCGATGCCCGCGATGGACGTGACCTCGCAGTGGTTTGCGATGGTGAAGGGAAAGCAGCTGGGCCCTCTAGATTTCAGGGGCCTCGAAGCCCGGGTGAAGTCGGGGGAGCTGACGTTGCGCACCTACCTGTGGAAGCAGGGCATGGGCGACTGGAAACGCGCCAGCGACGTTCCGGAAGTCAGCTCGGTGTTCGCGGGTGTCTCGGTCGGCGCCACTGCGCTCGGCCCCGCATCCTTTCCTCCCGAGCGACCTTCTTCCCGCCACGTCCCGGCGATTCAGCGCGATGTGGCCGTGGCGCTGGAGACCCCGTCGCCGGAAATCACGTCCCGAAAGCCCGCCGCAAACGGAAACGGAAACGGAAACGGTCACCCGGCGGCCCGAGCACCCGAGCCGGCCGCTGCTCCCCGGCCCAAAGTTTCCAGCCAGGCCCGGGCCCCGGTGCAGGCGCGCGGCGTTACCGTGGCGCTTCCCAACCCGAACCCCACGGCGCCGGTGCCTCACGTCAGGCAAGAGGCTCCGCTCTCCGATCTGTTTGGCGGCGAAGCTTCGCGAGAGAACGACGCGCCCGCCGACTCGCGTGAGGAAGAAGAAGAGCCGGGCCGTTCGCATCAAAGCGATCCGTTTGCCGCGTTGGGAGAAGCCGACCCTTCGGAAGCGCCGCCTCCGGGAGAAGCGACCAAGTTCTTCATCGCGCAGGCGGGCGTCAACAAGCGCAACCCGCCCTGGAAGATCGCGCTCTTCGTCCTCGGCGCGCCGGGGTTGCTGCTTGGCACGC
>JAYVCD010000204.1:0-10731 GCA_043750125.1 Archangiaceae bacterium
CGCAGGGCCGCCGCGCAGCGGCTCGCAGCGGGCGCAGAAGATCCCCTGATGGTTCAGGGGATCAAAGTGAGGAACAGCACGTTTTTCGGCTCGGAAGATTTGATCGCCACCGCGATGGTTCCTCCTTTGGGAAGCGAAGCGGCGCCATTGGGACTGACGATCTGCCCCGGTTCCGAAAGGCTGGAAACCCGACCGCTCTCGAAGAACTGCAGCTCGATTCCTGCGAGCCGCTGGATCTTCATCCGGTCGGTCGGAATGAAGGGACTCGAGTTGCTGCTCAGCACTCCAATTCCAATCTTGCGCGCTTCCGACTTCACGCCATCGAGCACGAAGACGTTCGCCCCATCTGAAAAGCCGGCGAACTTCCCGAGCAACGGGTTGATGACGCTCGACTTCGAGCCGACCATCGTGAAGTTGTAGCTTCCGTCGAGGGCCAGCGTTTCGGGAGCGAGCTCCGGGCTGTCGTAGACCACCGCGACCCGCTTCATCGTCGACGTCCTCACCCACATCGCCCCGGGGGCATTGACGATCGGACTCTGTCCGGTGGAGTCGAGCGTCACGTCGGTGTCGGTGGTGGCAATTCCGCTCTTGAGGTCAAGGCGTCGAGTCGGGTTGCTGCTGAACGCGATGTAGCGGGTCGGGCTGATCCACGCTGCGCCTTGCAGATTCAACCCAGTCAGGTGAACGATCGAATTGAGGTTGGGAGGAACGCTGTCCTCGCGCACTTCAATTCCCAGTCCGCCCGACGAGTACGTGACCACCCGCGTCGCCGTCTCGTTGAAGAGCAGCTGGTACGCCGATGCGTGCAGTGTCGTCGCGCTCCCGTCGGCGGCTTTGACCAGCACCCTGCCTGGAGTCACTCCGCCCCAGGCCAGGGCGACCCAGTCTTTGACGGTGCCTGAGAGGATGTATGGCGTCGTGGGAATCACTGCCGCCACCTGCGATGCGGTGTTCGCGGTCGAGCTCAGCACCTGGACGTTGCAGGTCGCCGCGCAGTTGTACCCCCACAACACCGCGTAGGCGTAGCTGGGGCCGACTGGGGCAAATGCGTATGCCCCGAAGGTCTGCAGGTTGGTGAAAGCCGGGCTCACGCTGGTCGGGGTTATCAGCTGAACGTCAAAGGGAAGCGAGGCGCTGGTCCGTGCGAGGAACCGCTCGTTCGACTGAAAGTACGAAGGCAGGAAGGCCGGAAAGGTCGTCTTCACCCCGGTATCGAGGTCGACCCGGACCAGCTGATTCTGCGGCGTCCCGGTGAGAAACATCATTGTCGACTCGTCATTCGAGATGACCGGGCCGTTCAAGATCCCCGGCGCGGCGATCGAGTGGATCTGTCCGGTCACCGAGTTGACCGCGATCACCCCATTGGACGAGCCGACGACGAAGGCCGCCCACTTTCCGTTCTTGCTCAGGTAGAGCTGGGACACGTTGCCAATCGCAAACAGCTTCCGGGTGAAGGTCTTGGTGTCGAGAAAGTAGTACTCACTTTGGTAGTCGGTATCGACGAGGACCCGAAGCACCGCGATGTCCGATTCGCTCGTCGCTTCCCACGAGGCGCCGCTGATCCGCGAGGGCCACGGAAACGCTTTGTACAGGCTCAACGTCTTCACCGCGATCGTCGTCGTCTGCCCCGCGCGCACCGTCGCAAAACCCAGCGACTGTTTCGGATACCCGGCCCGCTCGGCGACGGCCTCGTACTCGCCCGGCGGCAGCGTGAGCGTGAAGCCTCCGTTCTCGTTGGTCATCGCCGAGATGTCGGCCACCGAGACCTTGATGTCTTTGGGGCTTCCCCCATTGAACAGGGCCACGGTGCCTTCGAGCTTTCCGGTCAGCGTCAGGTCATTGCCCAGCGTCAGCGGCAGCGCTTCATTCTTCCCGCGCTTGAGCTTCACCATCGCGCTCGCCTGTTGGGGAAGCGGACCCGGGGCCTTTGCCACCAGCGCGTATTCGCCTGTCGGCACATCGAAGAATCCATAGCTGCCGGCGCCGTCGGTCAGCGAGACGCGATCGCTTCCGGACAAGTAGACCGTCGCCCCCACCGCTGGCCCTGCGCTGTTCATCACCTTGCCGGTCACCGAAGCGAGCGGGTTGAAGATCAGATCCGGCACGGCGATCGAGGTGCTGCCGTCGGACTCGGTGCCGAACGCGTGCCGGCCTTCTTTGGTGTCGGGCCCCTCAACCGACACCTGGTACACGCCGCGGGGCAGCTTCTCGAAGCTGTAGGCTCCACCCCCGCCCGTCTCGACCTGCTTCCCCACCGCGCCCAGCAGCGTGACCCGAAGCCCGGCTGCGTCGCTGCCATCGCTGAACGCCACCTTCCCCGAAATCGTCCCGTTGGCTCCCCCACCACAGGCGGCGAGACAAAACATTGCTGCGCAGACTGCTGCACGGGCACCGGGGGGCATTTCGATTTCTCCATGGCCCCGAGGGTAGAGGGCCCAACGTGCTGGGAACCTAGCGCGGGGCCCGCCGGGTGAGACAACCAAAGCCGAATGAAAACCCTCTGAAGAACTGCGCCTGAACAGTCCACTTCGGCTGCGCAATGCCACCCGCAGTGACCAGGACGAAGCGACGCCGACTCCCGAAACGGCGCTGTGTTGGCTCTTTCCGATTGGGGAAAACGAAGCGGCGCGTGAAATGCACTGGTCGCCCAACGTTCGGCAAAGGGGTTACGCGGGTCGCTGCCCGGTGGAGCTCGGTGATGTTCAAACGCACGTCGTTGATTGCTTTGGTCGCAACCGTCGCGGCTTGTACCGGCGAAGTCTCGGAAATCTACAACCCGGGGGAGCCCGTGCCTTCCCAGGCGGTGCCGCCCACGACGCAGCCTCCGGTTCGTCCTGACGTCCCCGCGACGGTCCCCAACTCGAAGGACGCGCTGCCGCCGGTGGTCGGGGTGCCTCTCGCGGCGGCCATTCCGCTGACCTTCCAGCCCACGACCCCCATCACCCCCGTGGTGCAGAGCGATATCTTCGTCGGCCTTCCCCGGGGAGCCGCGCAGCTCGCGATCCTTTGCGCCCGGGGTAACGGCGACCCGATTTCCCTGCGGCTGTGCGCGCCCCACCTTCCGGCGATCACCAGTCTGATCGAGCTGCAGAAAGTGCTGGGCCTCGATTTCAAGCCCGGGCAGCTGGGCAACGGGCAGGGCGGCAACCCGGCCTTTGTGCTCACCGGCCACTCTTCTTCGCTCGTCACCCGGTTTGTGTCCGCGATCAATCCGCGGGCCTTGATTTTCACCCCGCCCGCTTCGAACAACCGGGTCGGAACCCCGGTCGCCAACCCCAACTTCATCGGAATGGGGTTCGTGCGCGGTGAGCAGTTCGCCGAGTTGGTGGCGAAGGACCCCAAGACCAATGACCTCAATTTCTTCCTCGTCAGCTTCGAGCATGCCTGCAGTGCGACGAACAGCTGCGCCCCGGCCGATCTGCTCACTCCCGACGTGGAAAAGAACTTCACCAACGTCACCGTGTTCCAGGACATCGACATCAAGAACACCGTCTTCGACTGCTTGCAGTGCCACCAGGCCGCGGGGGCAGGCTCGAAGAAGATCCTCCGGATGCAGGAGCTGCAGAATCCGTGGACCCACTTTTTCCGCAACAACCGCCCTGGCGGCCAGGCGATGATTGCCGACTACAACTCGGTGCACGGAACTCAAGAGGTCTACGCGGGCATCCCGGGCGCGGCGATCACCAATTCCGACCCGGGTCGGCTCGAGGGTCTGGTGGAAAACGAAGGCTTCAAGAACCAGCCCAACGAGTTCCTGACTTCGAAGATCGAGGCGGAAGTTCTGGCGTCAGGCACCACTCCGGGCACCAGCGCGACCTGGAACCTGCTGTACGCGAACGTGCTCAACGGGTCGGTGATTCCGGTTCCGTACCACGACGTGCGCGTCACCGACCCGGCGAAGGTGACGGCCGCCGCCACCAACTACAAGGCGGTCATGGCCGGGACGTTGCCTCGCAGCAGCCTGATGGACTTCCGCAGCATCTTCAACGGAGCGGGGATGAGCGACATGAGCTTCCAGCCCAAGGCCTCGCTGGACGGCAGAGGCATCATGGTCGCCATCTGTCAGCACTGTCACAACGCGGTGCTGGACCAGACGATTTCCCGCGCGCGGTTCGACGTAACCAAGCTCGCGACGATGACCCGTGACGAGAAGGACATCGCGATCGCCCGGTTGCAGATCTCGATCGACGACCGTCGCAAGATGCCCCCCTCGCGGTTCGCCACGCTGAGCCCGGCCCAGATTCAGCTGGCCATCGACGAGCTCAAGAAGTGATTCGTGCTGCGGGCGCGGTGCTGCTCTTTGTGGCCGTGGGGTGTTCGAAGCCTGCCCCCGTCCACCGCAGCGAGCAGCCACGCGCCGGGCGAGACTATGAGGTCCCGGTTCAGGCGCTGTATGCCGACGACCCGGGGTACGCGGCGCGGTGGCCGGTCGAGTACCGGGTGCGCGTCTGCGAGGGCCTGACCCAGGACCTGCAACGCGAAGCGCTGGACCTCGGCGCGCAAATGGGCGCTCCGTACTTTGCGGACCAGGTCGAGTGGTCCTGGCCGACGGCCGCCGCCGTTTCGGCGTTGCCGATGGGAGTCAGGCTCTCGGCCTTCACCCCGGGCGTTCCGGCGCCGATCGCGGCCCCTGAGATCGAAGCGCATTGGCGGCAGTGGTTGGCGCCGTTTCGTTTCCTCGAGCGCTCGACCCTGAAGATCAAGCCCGCCACCGTGAGTCCGGGGGGAGGTCTGCTCGCGACGGTGATGTTCGAGTTCGCCGGCCTCGAGCGCAGCGGAGACTGGCGGCGCGACTCGGGCAGCGCGTCGGTCGGGTTCGAGAAGACTTCCGGCGGTTGGAAGATCGTCCGCTTTGCCGTCACCGCGCTCGAGACGCAGCGCTCGTCTTCGAAGTTGTTCGAAGACGTGACCCTGGCCTGGCTCGCTTCGGTGCCCGCCTCGGTGCGCACCGATCTGCTGCAGGGGTCGGCCTCGGACGAAATTCATCGCCGGCTGCTGGCCGAGGTCAACCCGCTGCCGACCACCCTCGATCACCTTCAACCCGTCGCGATGGACGCGCACCCCGGGGTGGTGGTGGTCGACATCAATCACGACGGCTTCGATGATCTCTTCGTCTGGGACGTGCTGGGCACTTCGGTGCTGCTCGAGAACCAGGCGGGCCACGGGTTCGTCGACAAGACCGCCGAACATGGGCTTGGGTTCGAGGGCGTCTCGGCGGCGGCGTTCGCCGACCTCGACTCGGACGGAGAGCTCGACCTGGTCCTCGGTCGATGGTTCGCGCCCTCGCAGATCTTCCTCGGCCACCAGGGCCGCTTCTTCCCCGCGCGGGCAGGGCGGTTCGAACCGCTTCCGGCCAACGTCGTCACCGTCTCGCTGGCCGACGTGGACGCCGACGGTCGGCTCGACATCTTCCTCGGAACCGCGGCGCACGACTTTCACGCTCGGGTGGTCGCGTTGATGGAAAACGGCGAGGCGTTCGCCCACACCGTGGCCCCGTCCGAGCTGGCGCTGCTCACCGCCGCTTTGCCCACGGCACGGGCGGCGCGCGCCGAAGGCAAGCTCGACCCCAACGTCTACGAGATTGGCCCTGCCAACGTGTTGTTGATGAACCGCGGCGACGGGCACTTCGTCGACGAGACCGCCGAGAGGGGGCTGACGTTGTTCCGAAGCACGCTCGAGGCTGCATTTGCCGACGCCGACGGCGATGGCTTCCCCGACCTGTTTCTGGCCAATGACTTCGCGCCGGCCAACCTCTACCTGAACCGCAAAGGTCACTTCGAAGACGTGAGCGTTCAGAGCGGCGCAGACCACATCTTCTTCGCGATGGGGGCGTCCTGGGGCGACTTCGATGGCGACGGCGATCTCGATCTCTTCGCTTCGGCGATGCAGTCCAGCGCCGGCAATCGAATCATGTCGGACGAGAAGAATTTTTCGACCGGGCACGACGCCGCGGCGCGCCTGGCCCGCAAGCAGGCCGCGCGCGGCAACACCCTGCTGCGCAACGACGGCAAGGGGCACTTCAGCGACGCCACCGCCGAGCCTGCGCTTGCCTCGCTTCGCAATGCGCAGTGGGCGTACTCAGGCCAGTTCGTCGACGGCGACGGCGACGGCTGGTTGGATCTCTTCGTTCCGAACGGGTTTTTCACCAGCGCGACTTCGGCGGACCCGACGTGTGTCCGGGATCTTTGAAGTGATTACTGGCGAGGGGTCACCTCGCTGCCCACCACCGACGGAATGGCGAGCGGTCCCCGGGCCTCGGCGCGCATGGACTTCTCGGGCCGAGAGCGTGACCGCTTCTTTGCCTCGGTCGGCGGCGAGAAGTTTGTCGACCTGTCCTACCTGTCCGGCGCGGACGGAGCGGAAGACGGTCGCGCCTTCGCCCGAGCCGACTTCGATCACGACGGACACGAAGACCTGGTGGTCATCAACCGCAACGCGCCCCGACTGCGGCTGTTTCGCAATGCCGTCGGGCCGCGCCTGCAGAACCGGTTTCTGGGCCTGCGACTGCAGGGCAAGCTCAACCGGGAAGCGGTCGGGGCCACCGTCACGGTGCGCTGCGATGGAAAGACGTTCTTCCGAGCCGTTGAGCTGGGAGCCGGTTTCGCCACCCAGAATTCTGGCTGGCTGACGATCGGTGTCGGCTCGTGTCTCAAGGCCGAGGCCGTCGAGGTCGGCTTCCCCGGAGCCGAGCGCCGCGCCTTCAAGGACGTAGCCACCAATCGCCATTACGAAATCGTCGAAGGCAAAGGTCTCAAAGACTTTGTGCCTGCGCTGACGGTCGCAGCCCGCGACAACGTGCCGCCGGGTTCCGCGATGCTCGCCACGCTGGGGCCCCTGGCGAAAAAGGCGGTGTTGGTCGAGACGTTCGCTTCCTGGTGCGAGGCCTGCCAACGCAGTCAGCCGCGCCTCGAGGCGCTCGGCAGCCAGTTTTCCGAACAGCTCGAGGTGGTCGGGGTCACCCTCGAGCCGAAGGACGACGCCGCGGTCATCCAGGCCTACCGGGCCGCGCACGCGATCGGACATCGGTTGTTGTCCTTCAGCGCAGCCGGTGCCACTGCGGTCGATGGAATCTTCGGCCCGTCTGCGCCACTGCCGTCGATCGTGCTGCTCGAGGTGGCCACCGGAAGGGAGCTGCTGCGAACCGCCGGCGTGCCGACCCGCTCAGAGGTCGCCAAGGCGCTGATGGGTCAGAAGTAGGTCCCGCGTTCTCGAATGCTCGAGGGCCTGCGCATCGTCGCGCTGAAGGACCCGGGTGGCCGCAGGCTCGCATTGAGCCGTTCAAAAATAGACTTAAGGTCCCACCCCCAATGACCTTCTCCTCTCGACTTCGGACCCTGCTGCTCGTGCTTGCCCCTGCGCTGGCTCTGGCCGCCCCACCCGCCGTCCCAGCCAAACCGTCGGCACCCCCTGACTTCTGGAAGCATTGGAGCGACGGTCGTTCCGAGCTCGATGGGTATCGCCTGGTGCAACCCCGCTACGGGCAGAAGCGGAACGGACACGCGGTGATGATCTGGGTGATCGAGCCCTTCTCGCGCGCGAAGCACGTCAAGAGCGACCACCCCGAAGCGCCCGGGGCCGACGCGCCGGTGGTGATGAAGCTCAACCACGTTCGGAAATTTCAAACCGGGATCTACGACTACAGCCTGATGACTTCGGTCTTCTCGCCGGTGGTGATCGGCGCGACAGATCTGGCTGCGCAGACCCCGCTGAAGGTTTCGTTCACCAGTCAGGAATGGTGCGGCAACGTTTTCCAGCAGGTGACGCGCACCGGCTCAGAGCTCGACACGCGGTGGTTTTCGTACTTCGAGTCGGAAGGCGACGGGGCACAGAAGCTCTCGACTTCCACGGACCTGGTGTTCGACGATGAGATCTGGATCCGGGTTCGAGAGCTCAGCGGTGGGCCCTTCGCCGCGGGCCAATACAAGCTGCTCCCGTCGCTTGCCTCGGTGCGGCTGGGGCACGCGGCGATGGTGCCCGGGACCCTGGCCGTCAAGCGGGGCGAGTTCGGGACCACCCGGGTTCCCGCAGGCAGCTTCGAGACCGAGACCTGGCAGCTGGAACTGACGTGGGGTCCCAAAGGCAGCCAACACCAGGCGCGTACGGTCTGGGTCGAGAAGTCCTACCCCCACCGAATCATCGCGTGGGAGGGAGACGTGCCCGGGTTTGGAAACAACGAGCCGGCGCGCGAGCGTGGAGAGCTGACCGGCTCAATGCGTGACGCGTATTGGCAGCACCACGACGAGGGCGACGAGAAGCTGCTCGAGCAGCTCGGGTTGTCCCCCGTTCACTGAAAAAAGCGCCCGGAGGTCAGGGGGCTCGAACGTAGAATGCGCTCGTCCGCGCGGGCAGGGTCAGCTTGATCCGCCCCGCATTCAGCTCGAGCACGTTGGAGCTGTCCTTCAGCTGCTCGACCAGTCGGGCATCGGGGGCCAGCCACGCGGGCGCCTGAAGGTTGATGTTGGCTGAATTCGCACCGTTGTTGATCAGCACAATTACCTGGCTGTCGCCCGAGCGACGGCCATAGGCAAATGCGTTGGAATTGGCCGGGCCGTTCTGGCGCCACAGCTCGTCGTAGCTTCCCTCGGCGAGCGCAGGAAGTGTGGTCCGCAGCCCAATCAACAGCTGCAGCCGCGCGAACACCGCCGCCGGGTTGGGAAGCGCTTCTCCGGGATGGCGAACGGTGCGTCCCACCGGGTCGAACCCCCAGACCGGCATGTCGTGCCGGTTGTCGGGGTCGGGCCCTCCGTACATCCCCAGCTCGGCGCCGGCGTAGAGCTGGGGGATTCCGAGCAGGCTGAACAGCGCGGTCAGCGCGAGAAAATAGCGGCGCTGGATTTCCTCTTCGCCTGCTTCGTCGCGGCGACCAGCTGTTGCAGCTGAGCCGGGGTCCCGAGCTTCGGCTCGACCTGGCCATCGTCCGGCACCGTCAGGTCCGACCAGTAGCCGTGAAACTTCTGCGGGTCGTTCAGATCGTGACAGTCCGGAAAAAGCGGTCGGTCATCACCAGGTAGCTTACCCGGGCTCGCCAGTCGGACTGCACCAGCGCCGAAGCGGTCACTCCCTTCGTCTCTTCCACGTATTGCACCGGGCTTTCGGGAACCGGCTGCGGTTGCGCGCAGGACGTGAGCATCGGGAGCAACGCGAGAATGATCTGTTTCATAGGGAAGGGCGCCTGAGCACGTCGAATGCCAGACCGACCGCCCTTCCGATCAGCGGGCCCAGACGCCCTGCGAGGTGGTCGTAACAAAAGCGGGCAATGAGAATGGGCTGGTCGGCGGCTTGACTCGACTCGACCCTGGGCGCCACCACCATTAGCGATTTGAGCATCCGCGCCACGTCGGCCGAAGCCAGTCGCAGATATTTGTGCCTGCCCTGTCGGGTCGAGACAATCAGCCCGTCCGTCAGCAAGCGCTGCAGGTGCGCCGTCGTCGTCGCGGGAGTGACCTGAGCTCCCCACGCCAGCTCTTCGGCCGTCAGGGCTCGGCCTTCCATCAACAACAACAACATCAACATCCGGATTCGGGTCGGGTCGCCAATCGCGGTCGCCAGGCGGGCGAAGTCGGGCTCTGCATTCACCGTTCGATGCCAACCAAACTGTCGACGCGTGACAACGCTGCGGGCCCGGCGGCACCGTGACGAGATGAACCCCATCGCCGCAGTCACCGCACCTGACCCTTACCCCTACTACGCAGAGCTCTGGCGACCGTCGGATTCGTGTCGCTGCGGCGTGTCTACCCGGCAGGCCTTTCCCCAGTTGAAAGGCAGATCCCCTAAGCTCGCGCTTCAGCCTCGCTTCGGAGCTCCACTCGTGAAAACCCTCTTCTGGTCTGTTGCGGTCGTCTCGTTCCTCGTCGGATGTGGACCCGGGACGGAAGGGGGCGCGGACGCAGGAACAGGCGGCGGTGCGGGAGGATCCCAGGCGGGCGGTGGAGTCGGAGGGTCGGCCGGTGGCGGCTCGGCCGGCGGAGGAGCCGGCGGTTCAGGAGGCTCAGGCGGAGGCGTCGGAGTCGGCGGCGGCTCGGGCGGAGGGGGCGGCGGCACGGGTGGCGTCGGCGGCGGCTCGGGTGGCGGCCTCGGAGGTTCGGGTGGCGGCCTCGGAGGCTCGGGCGGTGGATCCGGAACATCGGATGGAGGCTGCGCAGGCCTCATCTACTGCGAAGACTTCGAAGGCCTCTCAGGCGTCTTGAACAACAACGACGTGGTGGGCGCGTGGAAGGCCTCCGTCGGCGGGCCCGGAACCTCGATGAAGGTCGACGGGGTCAAGCCCCGGAATGGAGCCCGCTCGCTTCACATCACCGTTCCCGTCGCTGACGCCGGAGCGCGTGCAACCCTCAACCAGTTGGCAACGGCCGGCCTCATTCCCGGTAACAACCTGTTTGGGCGCGCCGAAATTTTCTACTCGAGCGACGCCGGCTACGGGCTGCCGATTGGAGTGCACTCGTGGTTTTTCAACGCAGGCGGGAAGGCCGTCGACGGCGGCTCGTCGACCATCAACCTCGGCGGTGGCGGCACCAAGTTGCAGCTCAACTACCACCCGCAAGTGCCGGCCGTCGAACAGAGCGTCCAGGGCGGAGTGATGACCGCCGGCCAATGGCACTGCATTCAGTGGCAGTACGACGGCTCGGGGAACCCACCCAAGAACGAAGCCCGGGTGTGGGTTGACGGAACGCTGGCCGTCAGCACGCTGACTCCTCCGAAGTCGTGGGACTTCGCCAAGCCGTGGACCACGAT
>JAYVCD010000205.1:0-5207 GCA_043750125.1 Archangiaceae bacterium
GGCCTTCGCGACACCGCCGAACTGGTGAAGGCGCTCGAGGTGAGGGCGTTGGTCGCAGATGACGACCAGCTCGGTCCCGAAGAGCGCGCGCGGTTGCTCGACGCGCTGCTCGACTTCCTGCCCCAGCTGCCCGAGTCGTCGGCGTTGCCGCTGCTCAATCGCTTCATCACCCTGGCCGAGCCGTTGCCCACCCGGCAGCGCATCGTGGTGCTCGAGGACGCCTTGAGAGTCGCCGGCCACTTCGGGCGGGTCGAGCTGGTCAAACAGTTGGTCCATTCGTTGGGCAGCCTCTTGGTCGAGCTCGGGCCGGAGGGCGTCTTCGAAGTCGGCCCTGCTCTGGCGGCCGGGGTCCGTTCGTTGCGGCGGGTGGGTCTGCGCGACGAAGCCTCTGCCCTGCTTCAGCGCGCGTCCGGAGTCCTGCGCGGGGAAGACACCCGCACCCTCTCTGCACGGCTGGCCCTCGCCGCGGGCTTCGCCTACCTCGGGTCGATGGCTCCCGCTCAACCCATCTTCGACGAGGCGCTCGCCCGCCTCGGCAAAGAGAAGGACTTGATGCCCGAACGGTTGCGCTTGACCCGGGCTGCAGCCCGCGCGCTGGGGCACGCTCCCACCGACATTGCGTTGCCGGGCCTGCTGCGGCTGTCGGCCCAGCTGCCCTGGCTCACCGACAGCCTCAATACCAACAGTCATTTCTGCCTCTCGCTCATTGCGTTTGCCGATGCGCTGGTGCTCGGTCACGTCGGTGATGACCTCACGCTCAACGAGGTCACTCGCCGGTTTCTCGAGGAAGACGAGTACCTCGTTCGACGCCGCGTCCATCGCGACGCGGGCGGGTAACCGGGACTTCTTCGATAGGCGGC
The DNA here is from genome assembly GCA_043750125.1 of Archangiaceae bacterium. Classification (GTDB taxonomy): domain Bacteria; phylum Myxococcota; class Myxococcia; order Myxococcales; family Myxococcaceae; genus JAGSPQ01. The sequence continues at coordinate 861 of JAYVCD010000205.1, forward strand.
GAACACGGGGTCAGCTATGCCGTCGGCTTCCAACCCAGGTGCTCTTCATGATGAAAACCATTCGCTGTCTTCTTCCCTTCGTCGCATTGGGCTTGCTGGTCTCGTTCACTCCCGGCTGCGGCTCGAAATCGGGAGGGACAGGAGGTGGCAGTGGAACGGGCGGCGGTAGAGCCACCGGGGGTGGCAGTGGTACCGGCGGCGGGACGGGAACCGGCGGAGGGACGGGGACCGGCGGTGGGACGGGAACGGGCGGCGGGACGGGAACGGGCGGCGGAACCGGAACGGGCGGCGGAACCGGAACGGGCGGCGGAACCGGAACGGGCGGCGGCTCCGGAACAGGCGGCGGAACCGGAACGGGCGGCGGAACCGGAACAGGCGGCGGGACGGGAACAGGCGGCGGGACGGGAACCGGCGGAGGGATGGGGACGGGCGGCGGCGCTTCGTGCACCGTCCTCTCGACCTGGAACGAGACGGTTTCGGTGGGCGGCTACGACATGACCAACCAGGTCTCGTACCTCGACAAAACCGAGCCCGGCACCGGCACGGTGAAGAGCTACCTGTCGCAGGAAATTTATTACGGTGCGGTCACGACGGTGGTGCCCGCCGTCTACACTGTGACGGCCGCCGACACGTATCAGGGGTGTGCGTACTGCGTGACGATGAACCGCGATTGCACTGACCCGATGGACTACTCGACTTGTGCAGGGGGCCGGTACTTCGCGCGGGCCGGGACCTACGCGATCACGACCGCGACCCAGGACGCGAACACGGGCAGCTTCGTCTCTCAGCTGACCAACATGACGTTCGTCGAATGGAACTTCCTCTCGACCGTCGACGCTCCGGTCCCCAACGGTCGCTGCTTCACCCTTACTTCCGAAGCCAGCAGCGTTAATTGGCCGTAAGCCAAGCTCGCGCATGACCAAGTCCCCCGGGAAAGACTCAATCGATTCGGTCGCCGAGCTGTCGTTCGAACAGCTCCAGGCCGAGTCGCAGTCTCTGCGGGACAAGATCAACCGGTTTCGGCTCGGCCTGGGCCGCCACTTCGTCGAGAAGCAGCGCTTGATTGACCTGATGACGGTCGCAGCGGTGGCGCAAGAGCCGCTGCTGCTCGTCGGGCCGCCCGGCACAGCGAAGAGCGATCTGGTGTTGAAGTTCCGCGATGCGATCACCCTCGAGCCGGGCGACTACTTCGAATACCTGCTCACCCGTTTCACCGAACCGTCAGAAATTCTCGGCCCGATCGACATCAATGAGCTCCGCGCCGGCCGGTACGTGCGCCGCGAGAAGGGCAAGCTTCCGACCGCGCGGATGGTGTTCCTCGACGAAGTCTTCAAGGCTTCCAGCGCAATCCTCAACTCGTTGCTGACCGTGATCAACGAACGAAAGTTCTACCAGGACGGGGTGCCCGTTCCGGTGAAGCTCAAAGTGCTGTTCGCCGCGACCAATGAAGTTCCGGAACACGCAGAGCTCGCCGCGCTCAAAGACCGCTTCGTGCTCAAGGCCGCCTGCCGGTCGGTGCAAGAGACCCATTTCGTCGAGCTGCTCGACGCCGGCCTCGATGGTCAGACCGCGCGCGATTTGAATCGAAAGCCCTGGGCCGAAGGGCTGTGCAGCCTCGAAGATCTTCTCAAGGCCCATCGGTACTTGACGCTGCAGATGGCGAAAAAAGAACCGCGCGATCGCGACCTCTTCTTCCGGGACGAAGTGATGCGCGAGTTTCGGCGCCTCGTCCGCACCCTGGTTCGCGAGGACAAGGTGTTCGTCAGCGATCGCAAGCTGATCAAGCTCTACCGACTGCTGCGTACCCGGGCGTGGATCATTCACGGCGGTTCGGTCGAGCGCGAAGATCTGCAGCTGCTGTCGTACCTGGGCGAGACCCGCGAGGAGATCGATCTGCTCGAAGAGAAAGTGCCGCGCCTGCTCGGCCTGTCTTCCTGATGTCCCGGCTGACCAGCGCAGAAGCCGAAGCGCTGCTCGTCGCTTCCTTCGCGGTCGCCCGGCCGTTGGCCCTGAACCCAGACCGCCTCGACTTCTCGGTCGAATGCCTGCTCACCGCGCTGGGTGAGAAGCCCTCGCTGCCGTCGCTGACGTTGGCCCTCGACCTGTCGGTGCTGATGAGCGGTGAACGGCTCGAGCCGCTGCCTGCAGGTGCGATTCCCGGACCCATGAGGGACGCGATGCGGGTCTACGAAGACCACGTGCTGGCTCGACTCGTTGCAGACCGCCGGTGGACTGCGATCACCGAAGCCGTCGCTGCGGCACCCAAGGACCTCAAGGCGTCGGCGATCGGTCTGTTCACAGGTCAGCTGGTCTCCCGCCTCGAGCGCAGCGGTGATTCCCAGGCACTCACCGGCCCGGGCATCAGCCAGGCCATCGTCCGCCGCATGACCGGCCGCCCCGCGAACGAGCTGCTCCAGAGCGGGCGCGGGGTGCTCCAGGAAAGCCCCGCCACCGTCCGGTTGATGATCCAGGGGTTCGAGGCGCTGGCCCGCGCCGCGCGGCGGAGCAAAGAATTGCTCACCGACGCCGAAGTCTTCCTGCTCGAGAACGTCGCCGCGCTCAAGGGTCTGGGCCCGCGGGTGACGCTGATGCAGTTGGCCGATGTCGCTGCTCAGATCGAGGACCGGCTTCCGGTACGAATGAAGACGTCAGTCGGGGACGGTGACGCCCCCACCCAGCTCGAAGAGGAGTCTTCGTTTCCGATGGGTGGCTTCTCGAGCCTCTCGACCGTCGGCAGCCTCGAAAACCTCGTCACCAGCGAGCTCATCTACATGGACGACCCGACCGACCCCACGCTCGAGCGTCCCGACTCCTTCGACGTCCGCTTCGTCGAAGGAGAACTCCTCTATTACGCGCGCGACGAGTCGCTGGCCGTTCGCCGGCGCCGCACGCTGGTTCTGGTGTTCGACGCGTCCCTGGACGGGTGTCGGGTCCAGGACGAAGGCGAACGGACCCAGCGGCTGTTGTTTGCCCTCGGCTCCGGCGCCGCAATGGTGCGACGAATGGCCCAGTGGCTCGAGGCCCAGGCGGTGACGTTTGATCTCGTTTTCACCGGTGCCCACTGCCGCGATTCGCCGCTGAAAGAAGAGATGGGAGTGATGGGCTTGCTGTTGCGGCAATGGCGCGAGCGCGGGCAGCTGGGTCTGCGGGAGGCCGTCTCGATCGAAGACGCCGTCACCAGCGCGCGCGCCTTTCACAAGGGTCGCGTTCAAATCGTGGTCTTCGGTGGACCGAAGGTGAAGAGTGAAGGCGTCGACGCAGTCGTCGGGGCCTGCGAGGGCGGGCCCGCGTGGGCCGCCGAAGCCAAAGCCCGGCTGCCAGTCGTCGGGCCGGCCCGCGAAGCCTGGGCGCAGGTCACGCGGGAAGTTCTCGAGAGGCTGCTGGGGGCGCGTGCCCCGGGGCGGGTCCCCTTGGTGTCGAGCGCGGCGCCGTGAGGCTCGAGCGCCACGTCGGTGGGCTGTCGATCGCCCGAAAAGAGAAATACCTGATCGCCTCAGGCTGGCGAAAAGAGGATCGCGGGTGGTGCAGCCCCAACCCCGACACCGAGCCCCTTCCCCTCAACCGGGCCGTTCACCATCAGCTCACCTACGACCTGAGCCAGGCGCTCGGGGCTTCGGGTTGGAAAGTCGTCGGCTACTCACAGCGCGGCTACGCCCGCATGCAAGAGCCTTCAAGCACGTCGTTGTGCTCGCTGCCGGCGGCCCTGCGGAAGCAGGCGCGCCTCGAGGGACGTCCGGTCGGTCAGCTGACCTACAGCCTGTTTCTCGCCGCCCTGCTCAGAGGTTCTGATCGAACAGCTTCTGACGGGTGACGTTGGTGACCGTCGTACTTCCCGGCAGCGGCACCATCGCCGACACCTGCCAGACCTCGAGCGCCACCACCTGTTTTTCCGCGGGCCAGCCCTTCAGCTTCGGCAACCGCATCAAGTAGTCGCGGAAGTTGCGCCAATGCTGCGGCCAGTTGCGCATGCGCGCATGCATCTCGCACCAGTGCTGATTCATGAAGTACGGGCCATGCAGCGGAGCCTCGAAGTCCGGCGGCTTCTCGGTCAGCAGGTCGAGGTGGGTTCCGTCCACCAGCGTGGCATCGACCACCATCAACGAGTCGTCCCGGGGGACGTCGGGGGCGAACATGCTCCAGCCCTGGGGAATCTGGCCGTAGTTGATGATGTCGGTCAGCAGCTCGGGGCGGCTCTGCAGCTTCAGCCCCGGGGGCACCCCCCAGTTTTCCATCGAGAGCTGCGAGAGCACCGCGAGCAACACCAACCCGGGAAGTGAAGTTTGCACTGCCAACCGCAGCTTGCGGTGCAGCGTTCCTTCGGGCGGAACGGGCGCGCGCTCGCCCTTC
>JAYVCD010000206.1:0-23820 GCA_043750125.1 Archangiaceae bacterium
CCCGCAGCGCGGCGTGATCGTCATCGACCTGTAGTAGTCCCTTCCAAATGCTCGAGCAGCTGCGGGGCGTTTTCAAGCGCAGGCGCCCACTGGCCCTGTGGCATCACGAGTTCTACCGGTTTCCGCTCGCCGGAGCCGAGACCACCGTCGGACTCGAGACCCGCCGCGCCGACGACGCGCTTCATTACCTTCTTCGGGTCAAAGCGGTGCTCGAGGCCCAGCTGCGCACCCCCGCACCGGTCAGCTTCGAAGACCTGCTGCGCGTCCACACTCCGGCGTACGTCGAGTCTCTGACCCACCCGCACACCCTGGCGTCGATTTTCGCGTTGGACGTACAAGAGGTGGAAGCCGAGACCTTGCTGGCTTCGATTCGGGTCGCGTGCGGGGGCACCCTCGAAGCGGCCCGACACACCCTGGCCACCCGCGAGCCGGCACTCAACCTGCTCGGTGGTTTTCACCACGCAGGTCCCGGTCGGGGGGGAGGCTTCTGCGCCGTCAACGACATCGCAGTGGCCGTGGCCCGCGTCAGGGTCGAAGGCTTCGAAGGGAAGGTGGCTGTGCTGGACCTCGACGCCCACCCTTCTGACGGAACTGCCGAGTGCTTCAAGAATGACCCGTCGGTCTGGCTGGGCTCGATCAGCGCCGTCACCTGGGGGGCGCTGGAAGGAGTCGACGAGGTCGTTCTTCTTCCCGGAAGTCCTGACCCTGTCTATCTGAATGCGCTCGAAGGGCTGTTGCGAAGGATGCCGAAGGTCGAGCTCGCCTTCGTGCTTGCGGGAGGCGACGTAATTGCCGGAGATCGGCTGGGCCAGTTGGGACTGTCGCTGGCCGGAGCCCAACGACGGGACTTGAAGGTCGCCGAGCACTTCGAAGGGGTCGCTCAGGTGTGGTTGCCCGCAGGGGGTTACGGCCCCCACGCCTGGAAGGTGCTCGCCGGAACTGCGCTCGCGCTGGCGTGGCGAATCGAGCAGCCGATTCCCCCCGGGTATGATCCGCTCGCCGCGCGTTTCAATTCGGTCTCACGCCGCTTGCGGTCCGATGCGTTGGGCAGCGAGCCGCTGATTACCGAGGCAGATCTGTCCGAAGTCTTTGGCCACCGGCCTGCCGGCGCCGCCAAGCTGCTCGGGTTCTACACGGCCGAAGGGCTCGAGTACGCGCTGGAAGCGTACGGCCTGCTGCCTCTGATTCGCCGGCTGGGGTATGGCGAGCTGCACATCGCGATCGAGAACGTCGGGGCGACCGATCGCGCACGGCTCACTGGAAAAGACAGCCGCACCAAAGACCCGGTCAAGCTGGTGGAGCTCGAAGTCGAGCGCCGGGGCCTGGCCGGAGGCAGCTTCCTGTTCGTCAACTGGCTGTCCTTGCGAAACCCGCGCGCAAAGTTCAGCGCCCAGCGCCCCCAGCTGCCCGGTCAAGAAGTCCCGGGCCTGGGGTTGTCGCGAGAGATGAGCCAGATGTTGGGCTTGATGGCTCGGCGGCTCGTGCTCGACGGCGTCGCGTTCCGGCCCAGCTGGTACCACATGGCGTTCGCCGCGCGGCACACCGCGCGCTTTGTCACTGCCGCCCGCCAGGGGCGCTTCGAGGCCGTGGCACGAGACTTCAAAAGCATGCCGCTGCTCGAGATCACCCATGCGCTGGCCTCGGGCCGGGTGCGGCTCAATGGCGAGCCCTACGCCTGGGAGCCCGAAGAGATGATTCAGTGGCTCAACCGGTCAGAAGATCCACTTGCGACCGCAGAGATCGCCGTGGAACGCGAGCGGTGTCACTTCACCCTGGGCGACGGGGCCTGAAGCGCTGAAGTCAGTGCAGCAGCGACGAGGGCGGCGAGCCGGGGGCGGGAGGCGGCTGGCTCACCTTCAGCGGCTCGAGCCGGGCGAAATTTTCAGTCTCGAACTTCAGCCCTTCGGGGGGAAACTTCATTCCTCCGTCCGTCCATTCCGGGACGAAGAGCAGTGGGCGCGCCTCGCCGTCGTAGCCCAGTTGCACCAACAGCCCGACTTCGTAGCTGCGGCAATGCTGGCTGCAGCAGAAGAACTCTGCGCGCACCCGGTACAGCCCCTCGGCCGCGATCGGCGCCAGCGAGCTGCTCCATTCGGCGGACGGCACCGTGGTGCCCCGGGCTTGCCATTGGGCGCGATTGTGGGCCCACCGCTCGGGCAGGTAGATGCCGGGGCCCGGCTCGCCGTGATTGTGAAAGTAGACCAGCCGTCCGGGGGCGATGCCCTCGAGCGGCTGGGTCGTTTGGTAGATTCCGCAGGCGGGGTGGCTGGGCATCGGCGGTGGTATAGGACAAAAAAGCGGCGCACAGCCGTTCTGGAGGTTTGAAAACCGTGACCGCCCCCGCTTCTGGAGTCTCGATGTCCGCTCACATTTCCGGGCGCACCAGCGTGCTCGTGCACGGCCCGTCGGGGACGCGCCTGACGACGACGCCTCCAGTCGACAACGGAGGAACCGGAGATTCCTTCTCGCCGACCGACCTGGTGGGCGCCGCGCTGCTCTCGTGTGCCCTGGCGACGATGGCGATTCTGTCCGAGCGGGAAGGGCTCAGCTGGGGCGACGCCTCGGGCACGGTCGAGAAGCAGATGTCGCCTCCCCCTCGGCGGGTGGCCACCCTGGTGCTGGTGCTGCAGATGCCCAAAGAAGTGAAGCCCGAGCAACGCTCGCGCCTCGAAGAGATTGCCCGCACCTGCCCGGTCGCTCGCAGCCTGCACCCCGACGTCAAGGTGCCGATCGAGTTCCGTTACTCCTGACGTTCCCGTCGGCTCGGCAACGTGTGTTGTGTGGCCTCCATCGCCCAAAACCACCACCGACGCGATCAACATTTGAGTGTGCTTTGGGCTTGACCCGGTTCCGTAGACACCAAACGAGAGGTGGATACGGTGTCCATGATGACCGAGGAATCGACGAAGAAGCCGAACCGCAGGCGGCGTAGTTTCACGGACGAGTTCAAAGCAGGGGCAGTGCGCCTGGTGCTCGAGAAGGGCAAGACGGTCGCCGAGGCTGCACGAGATCTGGATCTGACGCCCTCCTCGCTGGGCAATTGGGTCGAGCAAGCGCAAGCCAACGCCGGCAAGAGCAGCCGGGGCTCCTTGACGACTGAGGAGAAGGAAGAGCTTGCGAAGCTGCGCAAGGAGGTTCGAGAGCTACGCCTCGAGAGAGAAATCCTAAAAAAAGCGGCGGCCTTCTTCGCGAAGGAGAACGGGTGAAGTTTGCGTTCATTGCGGAGGAGGCCGAGCTGGGGGTTGTAAGGCTGTGCCGGGTGCTCGACGTTTCGCGGTCCGGCTTCTACGCGTGGCTTGGCCGGCCGCAGAGCGCGCACGACATCGAGGACGAGCGATTGAAGGTGCTCGTGCACGAGGCGCATTCGATCGGCAGAAAGTATTACGGCAGCCCACGCGTTCACCGAGCGCTGAAAAAGCAACAGGTCTGCATCAGCAGGAAACGCATCGTCCGATCAGGCCCAAACCTGTCTACGTGGATGAGGCACCGGGTTTCACAATTTAGTGTCTCGAGATCACGCTCCCTTCCACCGACTTGGCTTGTTGATCCACGCCGCCGTCGGCAGTCGCAGCTGCGAGTCGCTGATCGGATCGAGGCTGAGCGCCCCGGCCGCACACCCCGCGTTGTGCCGATTGCTCGGCAACGTTTCGAATGATTCGGGACGCGCGCTTCAGGTCCCGGTCTTGGGGGTGCCGGGCAAGCGCGGATCGGTCGGAGAGACCAGCCGAAGCTGCCCGTTCTGAGCGGTGAAGCTCTTCGCGTCGACTTCGCGCTCGAGGTAGGTGTAACCGGCCAGGCCGAGCTCGTAGACCCTCAAGATCTGCCGCGACTCGTCGAGGGTGATCTTCCCCAGGCGCAGCGCCTGTTCGGTGTTGCGGCGCATCTTCGCGATCAGATCGTCTTTGTTGTAGCTGACGTAGTCGAGCACCTCGGTGACGCTGTTGCCCTCGACCACGTGGTCGATCAGGTACCCGCCGCCGGGCGCAAGCGAGACCTGCACCGCGTGGGTGTCGCCAAACAGGTTGTGCAAGTCGCCCAGAATTTCCTGGTACGCGCCCACGAGGAAGATCCCGATGTAGTACTTGTCGTCGTTGAGCGGGTGCAGCTCGAGCTGGTCTTTGACTTCACGCTTGTCGATGAAGTGCTCGATCTTCCCATCGCTGTCGCAGGTGATGTCGGCCAGCACCCCGCGGCGCGAAGGACACTCGTTGAGGCGGTGAATCGGCATCACCGGGAACAGCTGGTCGATGGCCCACGAGTCGGGCAGCGACTGAAACACCGAGAAATTGCAGAAGTAGGTGTCGGCCAGCGAACGGTCGAGCGCCTCGAGCTCTTCGGGGACCTCGCCCCCTTCTCGCGCCAGACGCATCGTCTTGTGACAGATGGCCCAGAAGAGGTTCTCGGCGATGACCCGTTCTTCGAGGGTCAGATGCCCCAGCGAGAAGAGGGTGAGGCTCTCTTCCTTGTATTCCGAGGCGTCATGGTAGGCCTCGATCAGGTTCTTGCGGGTCAGATCCCGGTAGGTCGCCCAGAGGTTCTTGACCACCTGGGGGGAGACTTCGGCCAGCTGCTCGGGCGCGCCTTCGCCTCCAAATTCGCTGCTGCCGAGGACTTCGGTGACGAGCACCGCATGGTGGGCGACGATCGCGCGGCCCGACTCGCTGACGAGGATCGGGTGGGGGATTTTCGCCAGGTCACACGCTTCCATCACGCTGAAGACCACGTCGTTGGCGTATTCCTCGGTGGTGTAGTTCATCGAGGAAGCAAAGTTGGTCTGCGAGCCGTCGTAGTCGACGCCCAGGCCGCCTCCGACATCGAGGTACTTCAGCGGTGCGCCGAGCCGGGCCACTTCGACGTAGAAGCGACCCACCTCGCGCAGCGCGTCCTTGACGTTGCGAATGTTCGAAATCTGACTGCCCAGATGAAAGTGGAGCAGCTCGAAAGTGTCGATTAGCCCCGCTTCCCGCATGAAGCTCAGCGCGTTCATCAGCTCGGACGACGAGAGGCCGAACTTCGATCGATCGCCTCCGGACGCTTCCCACTTTCCAGCGCCCCGCGAGGACAGCCGAACCCGAATGCCGATGCGTGGCCTGATTCCGGTGCGGCGCGAGACCTCGGCAATCAGCGCCAGCTCGGTCGGCTTCTCGACCACCATCACGACCTTGCGGCCCAGCTTGCTCGCGTAGAGCGCGGTTTCGACGTATTCCTCGTCTTTGTACCCGTTGCAGATGATCAGCGAGTCGTCGTCATCGAGCAGGGCCATCACCGCGAGCAGCTCGGGCTTGCTGCCGGCCTCGAGCCCGTACCCGTACTGCTTGCCGGCCGCGACGATCTGTTCGACCACGTACCGGTGCTGGTTGACCTTGATCGGAAAGACGCCCTTGTAGCTGCCTTTGAACCCCTGCTCGCTGATCGCCTTTTTGAACGCTTCGTTGAGGTGGACGACCCGGTGGCGCAGCACGTCGGTGAAGCGAATCAAAAGCGGGGGGACGATGCCGCGCCGGCGCACTTCGTCGATCAGCTCTTTGAGATCGAACGAGGGGGTCTCGGGGCCGCCCGGGTGCACCATCACGTTGCCCTTCTCGTTGATTCCGAAGTACCCCGCGCCCCACTGACGAATCGAATAGGTCTCGAGAGAATCCGCAATCGTCCAGCGCTTCGGTGCGGGGGTATTGGTCGCCATTGAGCCGCGAACTATAGGGAATCGTCCCGACGATCCACTACTGTTCGCTGAGCTCTGCGATCCGGGTGATCCGCTTCATCGCCAGGGGATCCTGCAGCAGCTGAAGCACCCCGTTGTTCTGCAACAGGGGACGGGTATCTCCACCCCCCAGCGCCTTCTTCATCGCCGCGGTATCGAGCATCGAAGTGAAGCGCGCGTCCTTCATCAGCGCCTGAAAGTCCGAGCTCTCTTTGAGCCGGGTCGCCTTCTTCGGGTCTGCCTGCACCCTCGCCACCCGGACCACGTCGGTGACGCCTGCGAACTGCGACATCTCGAACAGGTTGTATTTTCGGGCCAGGCTCAAGGCCACCGAGTCCTTGGGGATGAAGTTGAACCGGCGCCCCTGCAGGCTGACGTTCTCTTCGAGGAACGAGAGCGCACAGACCACGACCCACGCCAGCAGCGACACTTTTGCCGCGCCCATCACAAAGCCGAGCAACCGGTCGGCGGTGCGGTTGGTGGGATCTTTGCCGGCCAACACCCGACGCAGAATCCGGGTGAGGATGTAGCGGACGATCACGAAGATGAAGATGAAAGCGACGAAGGTCGCCAGCACCGTTCCCACCACCAGCGACAGGTGGGCCTGCTGGGCGGCGAACGGCCCCAGCGCGTCGCCTACCGGCCGGGCCGCGAGCCAGGCGCCAATCGCGGCGATCGTCTGGGCGACCTGCCGGGCGGCACCCTGAAAGGCGCCCCAGAGGGCGAAGAGGAGCACCAGCCCCAGCAGCACGAGATCGAAAGTGGTCACCGGATCTTGAACTGATCGCCCTTGGCCTTGAACGCGTCGTGCACCTTCGACTGCACCCTGGCGAGCTCTTCCTTGTAGCGGGCGTTCGACGGCTCGTAGGTCAGCGCCGTTTTGAGCGATCGCTCGGCCGCGGCCCAGTTGTCTCCCGCCGCCTCTCGCATCGCCGTCTGAAAGAAGCTGCGGCCCTTGGGGTGGGTGCCGATCTGCTCTTCGGCCTGCTTCTTCACCTCGGCCTTGTTCTCGACCTCGCTGGCTTCGTTGAAGCGCAGCTTGTTCAGGCGGTCGGGGCCCGAGATGTCGGTGACGTATTTGCGGCGCTTCTGGTCGTCGCGCAGGAAGTAATAGGCCTCGGTGATGCGCTTGTAGATCGTGCCCAGGTCGACCTTCGTCTTCTCGTCGGCCAAATGGAAAAACCGGTCGGGGTGGTAGATGCGGCTTTCCCGGTAGAAGGCGGCTTTGATTTCAGCCGGCGTCGCGGTGAGCTCGATCTTCAACACCTGGAAGTAGTCGAGGGTGATCGCCCTGGCCGCCATTGCGACCAGCAGCGCCACCTGCGGCGCGGTCAGCGTGTCGATCGGCCCGCTGAGCGGAATGGGGCTGCTGGCAACGACCTGGGCGGGCTGAATCGTCGGCGCCATCCGCGCGGGCGCGGCGGGCTGAATCATCGGCGGCGCCACCGGCGCGGGCGCGGCGGGCACAATCGTCGTCGGCGCCATCCGCGCGGGCGCGGCGGGTTGAATCGTCGGCGGCGCCACCGGCACGGGCGCGGCGGGCTGAATCGTCGGCGGCGCCATCCGTGCGGGCGCGGCGGGCGGAATGGGCGGCGGCGCCATTCGCGCGGGCGCGGCCGGCTGAATCGTCGGCGGTGCCATCGGCGCGGTACCGATGCGGGGAGGGCCCTCGGGAGCCGCCGCAGGCCGTGGCGACGTAACCGGGCGGGCGATGGGGGGCGGAAACGGTGGTTTCCCCTGATGGTCGGGAGGCGTGGCCATGGCTTTCAGTGGGGCACCGCCGGCAAGTCCTGGTCTTTGTGCCCGGCAAGCCTGGTGCTCTTGTTGTACTTCTGGGACGCCTGAAGGTCCGCGTCGCTCATCCCGGACGACAGGCTGATGGTGGTCGAGGCTTTCTGGCCGGTCTCTACGTCGCACGCGGCGACGTTCACGATTCCGTTCGAGTCGATTTCGAACGTCACTTCGATCTTCACCTCACCGCGGTAGCCGATGCGGAAACCGGCGAACTCGAATTCCCCGAGCATCTCGCACTCGTCGGCTCGGTTCGACTCGCCCTGGTAGACGCGAATCTTCACCTTGTCCTGCCCATCGCGGCTGGTGGTGAACGTCTTCGACTTGTCGATCGGAATCGGGGTGTTCTTGTCGATGATCTTTTCGGTGAAGCCCCCCACCGTGCCGATGCGCAGGGCCAGCGGCGTCACGTCGACGAGGAACGTCTCGGTGGCCTTGTCGATCAGCGCGTGGGCCTGAAGGGCCGCTCCGCAGGCGACGACCTGATCGGGGTCGACCCCTTCTTTGACCGGCTTTCCGAAGTAGTGCTGCACCGAGTTGCGGACGATCGGCAGTCGGGTGGGGCCCCCGACGAGGATCACCGCGTCGACCTCGGCCGCGGTCATGCGCGCCGATTGCAGCGCCTCGTCGCAGACCTTGAACGTGCGCTGCACCAGGTCCATCACCATTCGGTTGAAGTTGTCCTGGGTCAGGGTCTGGACCAGGTCGAGCACCTTCCCGTCGGCGTCCTGGCAGATTCCGGCACAGTGGATGCTCGCCATTCCATTGATGCCTACGTCGATCTTGGCCCGCTCAGAGGCCTCTTTGAGCATCTGCAGGCAGTACTTGTTCTGGCGCAGGTCCAGCCGGGTTCGGGTCAGAAAGTCCTCGGCCAGCCAGGTCATGATCCGGTCGTCGAAGTCGTCGCCCCCGAGGTAGGTGTCCCCGGCGGTCGAGAGGACTTCGAAAACGTCCTTCCCGATCTCCAGAATCGAAACGTCGAACGTGCCGCCGCCCAGGTCGTAGACCACCACCCGCTGGTTGACGTTCTTCCCGAAGCCGAACGCGAGCGCCGCGGCCGTCGGCTCATTGAGAATGCGCAGCACATCGAGCCCGGCGATCTTTCCTGCGTCTTTCGTGCCCTGACGTTGGTTGTCGTTGAAGTGCGGGGACGGTGACGACGGCCTTGGTGATCTCGCGGCCCAGGTGGCCTTCGGCGATCGCCTTCATCTCTTTGAGCACCAGTGCAGAAATCTCGGGCAAAGAGAAGGTGCGGTTGCGCACCTCGATGCGCACTGCATTGTTGGGGCCCTCGACGATCTTGTAGGGCATCACCGCCTGGGCCTTCTTCACTTCATCGCTGAAGAAGAAGCGGCCGATCAGGCGCTTGGCCGAATAGACGGTGTGGTCGGCGTTGGTGATGATGTTCTTCTTCGCCGCGTTGCCCACCAACACCGACCCGTCTTCCAGAAATGAAACAACGGAGGCGTGGGTGAGCTCTCCCCACTCGTTCGGGATAACCTGTGGCTTGCCGTCCAGCACCACGGACACACACGAGTACGAGGTGCCCAGGTCGATGCCGATTGCGATGTCGTCCGCCATTTTTTGAATCCTAACCGTCTCTGCAGCTGTTCGATAAAGTTACGACAGGGAAGGGACGACCGAATGGGCTGTTGTTGATTTCAGGCCGCATCATTACAGGTGACACGTGCCTTCACTTGCAGCCCTTTTTACTTCCGATCCTTTCCTCGTTCGATGCGAGCTTCATCGGGTGCGCACCCAATTCACTTTGGGCGAGCTGTCCGAAGTGCTGGGGGTTGGCGCCTACGAAGACTCGGTGGTGCTGCTCAAGAGGTACGGCGCTTCCGTTCCGCGCACCGACCTGTGGGATGCGCCCGAGTCGGACGTGGTGCTGATGCACTCGCAGCCGCCGACCTCAGCCACCCCGCTGGACGAGAACACCCAGCCGTTTCGCCTGCGGCAGTGGTTGTTCGCCCATGCGGGCGACGTGGACCAGGCCCATCGGGTGCGCGAGCGGATCTTGAAGCTGTTGCCCGACTTCCTGCTGCGCGCGATTCGCGGCACCACGGTCAGCGAGGCGATTTTTGCCCTCTACCTGGCTCAGCTGCGCGACCTGGGCCGAATGGAAGACCCGAACCTGCCCGCGCCATTGGCGTCGCAGCTGATGTTGAAAGCCGCGCGCACCGTCGACCAGCTCTCGTCGGAAGTCGGCGGGACCAGCAAGTCCACCCTGAGCATGGCTGCGACCAACGGGCGGATTCTGGTCGCCGCGCGCCTGGGCTCAGAGCCGATTTTCTACAAGCTGCTCGAGGGCAGCACGGTGTGCGAGCGCTGCGGGCTGACCGGCGACGGAAAAGACTCTGAGCCGCTGGTTCGAGATCACCGCCGTCGGCGTTCGGTGGTGCTGGCGAGCCACCCGATCAACAGCGGCTGGGTGGAAGTCGAAGACGGCCAGGCGCTGGCCATCGACCGCAAGCTGTCGATTCAGGTTCTGCGCGACTAATAGAAGCTGGCTTCCAGCACCAGGACCAGCAGGTTGCAGCAGGCATGCAGCACCGCCGCTCCGATGACGCTGCCTGTTTTTTCCCGCATCCAGCCGAAGAGCAGCGCCGGAAAAAAGACGCCCAGGCGCCAGACTTGAAAAATCGCCAGGTGGCCGAGCGCGAAGAGCACCGCCGTCACCCAGAACGCCTTGCCCAGTCGAGCTCCGAGGAAGAGGCGTCCTTCGGGCCAGGCATCGCGCAGCCGGGTCTGCAGGTAGCCGCGGTAGAAAAATTCTTCCGGCAGCGCGACGACGAACAGCTGGTCGATGACCCACTCGGGAAAACGGGCGGGCAGCCGGGGGTGAAAGTGGGGGGCGGTGACATACGGCGCGAGCATCCTGGCCAGCCCACTGGGAAGCCGAAGCAGCAGCTCTGAAAAGCCGAGGTACCCGACGGTGAAGAGCGGAACAATCAAGCCAAAGAGGATCGCGAACAGCTTCAAGTCCTGCTTCCAGGTTCGAAGACTCACTCCGTAGTCGCGGTAATCCTCACCCCGCCGGCGCATCGCCCACAGCGGCAGGTAGAGAAAGCCCGCGGTGGCCACCAGCTTCGCGTACGGGGTGAGCGCCAGGTAGGTGACGACGATGCCCAGAAAACACAGCGCCCAGAGCGTAACGGCTTCTGCAACGGCACTGCGCGGCAGCCAGCGCGGGGGGGCTTCGAAGCGGGCGGGCTCAACCACCGTCGATCACAGGCCCTTGAGGCGCCCGAGCATCCCAACCGAATTGTAATAGGTGAAAGCCACCTGCGCGGCGACCAGGCGGGCCCCGTTGGTGAGCGTGGCAGGCTTCCCCGGCTGGAGCTTGACCCCGTCGAGCTTGCTCCCGTTGCGGCTGTTGGCGTCGCGCACCGTCCAGGCTCCGTCCGCGCCGCGCATGAAGACCAGGTGCACCTGAGACAGGGTGCCGTCGTTGATGATCGCCTCGCACTCCGCGCCCCGACCGAGCTTCAGAGGCGCCCCGTCGGCACGCGCTTCGAGTGCGAGCGCCAGCGCCTCGCCGGCTTTGCTGGGGGCCGGTGTTTGAGACGGAGCGAGCAGGTGGGTCGTACCCCCGGGCGCCTTCCATGCTCCGGGTTCCCAGACGATCCATTCGTGCGGGAACGCGCGGGCGAAGACATCCCCTTCGGAAGAACCGAACCGAAAAGCGAGGGATGACAGCAGGTAGCTCTTCAAGGTGTGGTTTGGACCCGACGCTTCAAAGCCCAATACCTCTGTTGATATCTCAAGTTCAAAGGGTCGAGGGTGAGCGCCTCTTCATAATGTTCGATTGCCTTTAAGACCTGGTTGCTCGTTTCGTAGGCATTGCCCCCCACGAACTTCACATGGGCCTTGGCTTCGGCGCCCAGATGGGTGCTCAAGAAGTGGGCGCGCACCACGTCGATTTCGGTCACCGTCAGGCCCGCCGCGATGCAACGGGCGGCGCCTTTGAAGTTGCCGCGCTGGGCGTCGAACCCCAGCCGGGTGTGGGCGGTGCCCAGGGTCTCGACGGCCGCCTGAACTTTCGACAGCGCTGCTTGAAGTTGGGCCTTCTGCTCGATCGAAAGCGTGCGGGCCGCGAGCCCCTCGAGGTTGCGCCGGGCTTCTCGGCCCCGAGCGCGCACTTCCGACAGCTCGGCGTCCTGCATCAGGTTGAGCATCACGTAGTGATCGCCATTGATCCGTTTGCGGAACTGGGAAAGCACTTCCTCGGCGAAGGGGTCATCGGTGTCGGACCTGGGAGGAAGCGCCGCCTGTGCCGCGGGCAGGCCCTGCACCACCCGACCGAGCGCCTCTTTCTGCGCCGCGCTCAGGGTGGCGAATTGAACCCCGAAGCCCGGCAACATTCCCCAGGCGCTGGCCTGTTCCCGGGTCACATGGCGGACGACTTCCCCGACGCATTCCAGATCTCCTGCCACCGGAAAGGTGACCTTCACCCGGACAAACAGCGCAGGAACGGGGCCCTCGGTGCACAGGAAGCAGCCGCCTTTCGAGATGTCCTGGCACTTGATGGCCCCCAGAGACTGGCCATCGAGGGTCGCGACCCGGGCTTCGAAGGTAGCGGTGTGGCGGGGATGCGCCGGCATCGCGGGCGGGTCGACCGGCCGAACGACCGGAGTTTCCCCGCTCGAGGTTCGTGGCGGGGCTGTGGTTTCGCCCGGGGGGGGAAGAACCCAGCGATCGGCGGGGGTGGGGGACACAGCGACCATCGCGGCAATTGCAGGAGCTCCCAATGGCGGGGTCCCCAGCGAGCCAGGGGCCGAAGCGACGACGGCTCCCTGCAGCGGCGCGCCGTAGCTCACCGAAACGGCGCCGGCCGAAGCCCATTCGGGCGGGGCTCCGCTGGGGGTGGGGGGCGGGACGGTCGGGGCGATTTCGGCAGGCACCGGTCGGGGCGAGGACAACGGGGGCGGCGCGATCGGGGTGGCCATCGGCGCGCGGCTTCCGAGCGCCACGGGAGGAACGGCGAATTCCAGCGCAGCCGCCAGCTCGTCGGCGGTCTGAAACCGGTCTGACGGCTTCTTGGCCAGCGCGCGCATGATCACCGCCGACAGCTCGAGCGGGATCCTGGGGTTCACCTGATGGGGCGGGGTGGCGATCTTCGACTGGTGGGCGATCAGCAGCCCGGTGAGGCCTCCTCCCGAAAAGGGAAGCTTTCCGGTCGTCAACAGGTAGGCGATGACGCCCAGCGCATAGAGATCTGTCCGCCCGTCGATCTTCTCGCCGGTGCATTGCTCG
Organism: Archangiaceae bacterium; assembly: GCA_043750125.1. Taxonomy (GTDB): domain Bacteria; phylum Myxococcota; class Myxococcia; order Myxococcales; family Myxococcaceae; genus JAGSPQ01. Next base: position 12,752 of record JAYVCD010000206.1, read on the forward strand.
GGAGCCATGTACTCGGGGGTGCCGACGATCATTCCGGCGGCGGTCTGCTCGCTGGCGACTTCGGTGGCGAAGAGCTTGGCGATTCCGAAGTCGAGGATCTTGGCGAAGTTCTCGTTGCGACCGCGCTTGATCAGAAAAATGTTCTCGGGCTTCAGGTCGCGGTGGACCACCCCGTGGCGGTGCGCCGCGTCGAGCGCGTCGCAGACCTGGGTGAGAATCGGGACCACGATCTCGGGCGCGACCGGGCCGTTGGCCAGCACGTTCAGCGGCCGGCCTTCGAGCAGTTCCATGATCAGGTAATACCGATTGGGCGGGATCACGTTCATGTCGAAGATGTTGACGATGTTCTCGTGCCCGATCAGGTTGACCGCCCGCGCTTCAGCGTAGAAGCGGGACACCAGGCTTGCGTTGCTCGCCAGGTGGTCGTGGAGAATCTTGATCGCCACCTTGCTGCCGATCACCGTCTGCTCGCCCATGTAGACGGTGCCCATTCCTCCCTTCCCGATCACCTTCACCACCCGGAATGAGCCGATCGCGGTGCCGATCATCGGGTCGGCGCTGGACCCCGAAGGCGCTGGAGTGGCCGCGCTGTTGGGCGTGCCCCGGGCAGGCTCTTCCCAGGGCAGCATCTCGCGCGTGCCCGAAGTTGCGCGAATGATGGTTGAGCAGCTCACGTTGGAAGCGTGATCCTGCCTGCAGAGTGGACACGTCATCTGAGCCGCGACACCTTAGGTCGCGGCTCAGGCTCGATCAGCAGCAAATCGGGCTCAGTGAGGGTGCAGCGCCGCCTTGAAGTCTTCCAGCGACCTTGCATTGAGCACGTTGGCTTTGCGCGCCCACCCCTTGCGCGCGGTACTGACCGCATAGGGCAGGTTGTCATGCAGGTCGGAAACCGAGTGGGCATCGGTACTTACCACCAGGTTCAAGTTGCGCTGGAGCGCGAGCCGGACGTGCTCGGCGGACAGATCGAGGCGCTCGGGTGAGCCATTGACCTCGATGGTGATTTTCCGTTCGGCGGCCTTGTCGAGAATCTGTTCCATCCGCATCGCGGCCGGCTCGCGCTTGAGCAGCAGCCGGCCGGTCGGGTGGCCCCAGATCATGAAGAAGGGGTTGTCGAATGCCGCCAGCACCCGCCTGGTCATCTGCTCTTCGTTCTGAGAATGACGCTGGTGAATCGAGCAGATCACCACGTCGAGTTGCTCGAGGAACTTCTCGGGGTAGTCGAGCTGCCCATCTTCGAGAATGTCGCTCTCGATGCCCTTGAGCAGGGTGAAGCCTTTGACCTTCGCGTTGACTGCGTCGATTTCGTCCCATTGCCGCTTGATGTCGTCTTCCTTCAAGCCGCCCGCGTACGCCGCCGTCTGCGAATGCTCGGTGACGGTGAGGTAGGTCAGGCCCATCGCCCGGGCGGCCAACGCCATCTCTTCGAGCGAGTTGCGCCCGTCGCTCCAGGTGGTGTGCGAGTGCACGTTGCCCAGAATGTCGCTTTGGGTGATCAAGTCTTGCGGCAGCCGGTGCTCGAGCGCTGCTTCGACTTCGCCCCAATCTTCGCGAAGCTCGGGAGGCACCGGCTGCATGTCGAGCAGCGCGTAGATGTCGTCCTCGGTGATGATCTTGAGCTTCTCTTCGCCGCGGTGAACTCCCCATTCGGAAATCTTCAAGCCCCGGTCGATGGCCAGGCTGCGCAGCCGGATGTGGTGCGCCTTCGAGCCGGTGAAGTGGTGGAGCGCGGTGGCGAAGTCCTCGTCGGGAAGCACCCGAAGGTCGACCTGCAGGTCGCCGTCCTTGTCGTATAGGCGCACCGAGGCCTTGCTCTCGCCCTGTGCGATGACCTGGGCCACGTCGGCCATCGTCGTCAGCTGCTTGAAGATCGGACCTGGGTCGGCGGCCGAGACGATCAAGTCCACGTCTGAGACGGTCTCGCGCATGCGTCGGACGCTGCCTCCCAGCGAGGCGCGGACCACTCCGGGCGCGCTCTGAATGAGCTCGAGCAGCTTCAGGGCCCTGGGCAGCACCTGCGAGAGGCGACGGCGCGAGCCGGTGGTGGTTCGCCGCGCGACCTCGATCGCGGCCAGCAGCTTCTCTTCGGTCTTTTCGCCAAAGCCCTTCAGGCCGCGGACGAGGTGGGCCTTACAGGCGGCCTCGAGCTGATCGATGCTGCCGATCTGCAGCTGCTCGTGAAGGATCTTCGCCTTCTTCGGCCCGAGCTCGGGCACCTGCAGCAGCTCGAGCACCCCCGGGGGAAACTGCGCGCGCAGCTCTTCGAGCGCGGCGATCTTCCCGGTCGTCACCAATTCGGTGATCTTCGCGGCCATGCTTTCGCCGATGCCGGGCAGCGAGGTGAGCTTGCCCTGGGCCACCAGCTCGCCGATGTCGTCGGCCAGCCCGGCGATCCTCTCGGCGGCGATCTCATAGGCGCGGGTCTTGAAGCTGTTCTCGCCGTTGATCTGTTTGAGCAGCCCCATGTCGCGCAGAGCTTTCACTACTGCCGACTTGTCATTGAGCACCATGGCGCAGAGGAGGATAACGTCTGCCGCCCATGAAATTCACTGGATGCTTGAGCGTTCTTTTACTTGCCGTTGGCTGCAGTTCGGGCGGTGCGGTGACCGATGCGGGGGTCGAGCCGGCCCACCTGCTCTGGAGCGCAGACGCGCAGAGCCTCGAAAATCCGTTTCCGGACACCCGACTGCTCACCGCGACCGGGGCCGCGCTGCGCCCCGATTTCTACAAGCCGTTCATGCTGCCGAAGGCGATTACCCCCAAGGCGAAGACCTTCTTCAAGGGCTACATCACGTCTGCGGCGACCGAGGTCCACGGCTTCGGGAACTTCGGGATCACGTTGATACGCACCTCGCAGCCGGTCGACCCAGCCTCGCTGGCCGGCACCGTGGCGCGGCTGCGAAAGACGGCCAGCGGCTACGAAGTGCTCGAGGCGAGCGTGGTCATCGAGCACTCGACCGACGTGCTCAAGGGCACCCCGCGCAGCCTGGTCGCGCCCGACGGAGGCGTGCTGGACTTCCCCGAGTTCTTCCTCGCCCGGGTCGGGGTCCCGCTGCCCGAAGGAGAAGAAGGCCTGCTGGTGCTGAAGAAGGGGATCAAGACCAAAGGGGGCGAGCTGCTCTCGCGGGGCTGGTCGTGGGAGAAGGATTCCTCGCGCCCGGACTTGAAGGCGGTCGCTGCCGCGCTGAACATTGCCGAGAGCGACGTGCTGTTGGCGCTGCCGCAGAAGGCGGCGAATGTGACCGCTCCGCTCAAGGCGTTGGCGGCGTGGGTCGACACCGCCCCCGGGCTCGCGGCGGTGATGATCCCCACCAAGGGCATGGAGCCATACGGCAATTCGACCCGGCCGGTCGGGATCTGGTCGAGCACCGATTCCGACTGGGGGACGCTCAAGTACTGGCTCGAGACGGCGTCGTTCGGCAGGCCAGCGACGGACGTGGCCAAAGTGGTGATTGGCGAAATCGCCGCCCGGGATCTGCGCGCCGCAGGGGTGTGGACCCCCGAACGGATTTCCGACCCCACCCAGGCCCCGGTGGTGCCGCTGCGGTTCGTGCTCAGCATTCCGTCCGGAACGAAGCCCGCCGGGGGTTGGCCGACCGTGGTGGTCGCGCACGGACTGGGAGGCCGCAACATTCCGGTCAACGGCGACAACGATTCCTATTGTCTGGAGCTCGCGCAGTGGCTGGCGACGAAGGGGCTGGCCTGCCTGGGCATCGACGCTCCGAGCCATGGGACGCGCGGCAACCTGTTCGACTTCTTCGAGGTCGAAAACCCGGCGGCGATTCGAGACAAGTTTCGCGAGATGTCCTTCGACCTGTTGCAGTTGAGCCGGGCGGCGCCGAGCATCGACGTAGACGGGGACGGCCAGGGAGACCTGTCGCCCGACCTGGGTTTTTTTGGAAATTCTCTGGGCGGAATCATGGGCTCGGGGTTCGTGCCGATCGCGCCCCGAATCAAGTACGCGGTGCTCAATGTCCCGGGGGGAGGGCTGGCGAACATCCTCGTCAGCGACGACATTCGCGATCGCATCGGCCTGTTGATCATCTCGAAGATCGATGGGTCGTTCGACACGCTCGAGTACTACTCGTCGTTCATGATTTTCCGCGCCACGTCGCAGGCGTTCCTCGACGCGGCAGACCCGGTGAATTTTGCGGCGTCACTGCCGGCCGAGCGGGCGGTGTTGATGCAGGAAGGACTGGGAGACCTGGTGATTCCGAACTTCACCACCGAGAACCTGGCCGCGGCGATGAAGCTAAAGGTTCCGACCGCGAACGTCAGTGGGACGGCCGCGCTGCAGGTGCTCTCGCACGCAGACCCCGCCAGGTACCTGCCGCCCGCCGAGGCGAAGGTCTACAACGGCCACAACGTGTTCGGCTCGTTTGCTCCGGTGCGAGCCCAGGCGATGAAGTTTCTCGAGAGCCGGGGACGCGAGTACCAGGGCCCCTGATGTCGGTCAGACGAATTGCGTTGGGCCCGGCCAATCTCAAAGAGGGTGAGATGCGCAGCTACAAGGTCGGTAAGCGCGACCTGCTGATCGCCCGGGTCAACGGCAACTACAAGTCGCTGGACGATTGGTGCAACCACGCGGGCTGCCTGCTCTCGGGCGGGCGGCTGGAAAAGAACACCGTCGTCTGCCCCTGCCATGAAGTGGCCTTCGATCTCGACACCGGCGTGAATGTGACTTCGCCGGGAGTGTGCGAGGACCAGGTGGCGTTCAAGGCCCAGGTCGAAGAGGGCCAGCTGATCGTCATCGGAGACGTTCCTACGCAGTGATTTCCACCGGCCGCGCCGCGAAATTGAAGCCGATGCTCGATGCCTTCGCCGATGACCGTTCGTGGGGTCACCGCGTCGCTTCCGACCCGATCGAGCTCGTGCACCGGTATTCGGACCCCCGGGACATCGAGGTCAGTGGGCTGTTGGCGGCGGCGCTGGCTTACGGGCGCGCAGACTTGTTCAAGCCCAAGGTCGACGGGCTGCTGAAGCAGATGGGACGTTCGCCGGCGCAGTTCGTCGAGGCGTTGACCGTGGGGGGCGCGGCGAGCTTGTTGGAAGGGTTCGTCTACCGCTTCAACCTCGGCACCGATGTGGCGGTGCTGCTGACCGGAATGGGCGCGACGCTGCGCACCCACGGCAGCCTCGAGGCGCTGGTGGTCGAGGGGCTCAATCAGACCGGCAGCATTCACGGGGCGCTGGCGCACTTGACGGGGGGGCTGCGCAAGGCGGCTCCGCTGGTGCAGCTGCGGCAGAAGCTCGGGCCGGATCGCGGGCTGCACCACCTGTTGCCTCACCCGCTGGGGGCAGGAGCGGCCAAGCGCCTCAACCTCTACCTTCGGTGGATGGTGCGCGGCCCTGACCCGGTCGACTTCGGGGTGTGGCGAAAAATCCCCAGCGCGCGACTGGTGATTCCACTCGACACCCACGTGCAGCGCATCTCGAAGTTGCTCGGGTTGACGAAGCGAAACGACTTGTCCTGGCGTACCGCGGAAGACGTGACCGCGTCGCTGCGGCTGCTCGACCCGACTGATCCGGTTCGCTACGACTTCGCGCTGTGCCACTACGGAATGAGCGGGGCGTGTCCTTCCAAGCCGGTGAGGGTCAACTGCGTGAAGTGCTCGCTGCGGGGCGAGTGCCGGGTGGGGAAGCGGCTGGGCTGACGCTTCATTCCCTCACCCGGAAGATGTTCTTCAGCCGGGCGAGAATATCCGTCGCCTTGACCCCGGGTTCCAGCTGCGCGGCGGTCACCTTGTCGTGAAGCTCGATCTTCCGCGTCGCCAGCACGTCGGCGAGCTTCTGGGCCAGGCCCTGGTGTTCGGCGAAGTGGCGGCCAAAAGCTTCCCGGTCGAGCTCCAACAAGACGGAGTCCTCGTGGGCGGTGACGGTGGCGGTGCGCGGCTCGCCGGTCAGCAGCGACATCTCACCAAAGTAGTTTCCGCGGGCCAGGCGGGCCACCTCGGTGTTCGCCTTTCCCGCCATCACAGACAATGAGCCGCGGGTGACGACGAAGAACGTGTGGCCGTCTTCGCCTTCGTTGATCACGTGCTCGCCCCGGCCGAAGTGCCGCTCGCGGGCGTGGGTGGCGATCTCCATCCGTTCGGCTTCGGTGAAGGGGGCGAAGAGGTCGAGCTCTTGGAGCAGCGCCTGGTGGACGTGGGCCCGCTGAGGCTCGTTGCGAACGGTGACCACCCGCTGAGGGAAGGGGATCTCGATTCCCGCGCGACCAAAGCGGTACCAGAGCCGGCTGTAGATTTCGCCCTGGGCGCGCAGCGAGTCGGCATAGCTGAGCAGGTAGCAGCGAATGAGGTACTGCACCGAAGACTCGGCAAAGCTCTGGGTGTGCACCTGCGGCGGTGGGTCGGTCAGCACCATCGGAATCGCCTTCAACGCTTCGAGCACTTCGTGCTTCACCTGGTTCGGAGGGGCGGAAAAGGTGACTCCGAACGTGAGGTCGATGGCGACCGGGCACCCGCCGCGGCTGAAGTTCTTGACCGCTTCCTTCGCGATCATGCTGTTGGGCAGCGTGATGTGCTCTTGGCGGACCGTCTCGATGCGGGTCGAGCGCCAGGCGATCTCGACTACCCTTCCGCTGTGCGGCCCCACGGTCACGTAGTCGCCGACATCGAACGGCTTCTCGAGCTGCACCGCCAGGCCTGAGAACAGATTGCCCAGGGTGTCCTGCAGCGCGAGGCCGAGCACCAGCGAGACGACGGCCGAAGTTCCCAGCAACGTGGTCACGTCGATCGCCAGCTGGGTCTTCAGAATCGGAATCGTGACCGCGACGTAGAGGACGAAGTCGGTCAGATCTCGGACGATCTTGCTGGTGGGCGAATGGCGCAGCTGTCGAAACGCACCCAACCCCAGCGAGACCATCGCGCGTACGCCGCCGAACGCGAACGCGAGCATCCAGACCACGCGCATCGCGGTGCCGACGCCCTTGGGGACGTGGTCTTCGATGCCCGCCCCCAATAGTCGCAGGGCGAGGAAAATCGTGAAGAGGAAGAAGCTGCCGCGCAAATCTTTCTTCAGCTGAGCGTCGCGAGAAAATTGCCGAACGGTGACAACAAAGAGCCACGCCAGCGCGCCCAGCCCAAGCAGGAAGTAGCTGTGCAAGAAGTTCATGGCGGTGGGGGGAAGGGCGTTTGAGTTATACGCCCGCAACGCCGTTGTCCGAAGTGCGGCATCAACCGCGGGCCATCGAAGCGCCGATGTTTCGCAGGCCTTGATCGCGTCCGCTGATTCTGCTTCGGAAGGTCAAGATTTGCGTGGAGCTTCTTCTCGATCAAGGCGCCCAGCGACAGTCCCTACTCGAGGGTGGCCATTGATGGCGGAAGGCAGTCCAGGAAGCTGGATTAGAATCGGCCAACATTGCCGATTCGGGGCGGAAACCTTCGCGCGCGTCTTCGACGGCAGTCAAAATGCGGCGCGTGCCGGCAGCGTGTTTTCGACCCGACGGGTGGTTCGCGTAGCGACGCGAGCGGGTCCACCCCATTTGAAGAAATTTGCGCGCCATGTCCATGCCCACGAAGTCGTCATGCGCGCCGTAGTCGACGAACTTCCTCCACAGCGCTTTGACTGAAGCGCGTGCCGCCGTCGGAGTCGCGAACCGCCAGATTGGCAGCAGCTCACTTTTGTACGGCTCGACGGTGAGCACGCCCTGTTCGCCGCGGCCGATGACGTAGCGCTCAGGGTTCGCCCGAAAATCGGTGGTGGTCACGTCGCGCAGCCGCAGGCGAATGGGGCCCCTCGCCGCCAGCGCATCGACCGGCCGACATCAGCACCCGCCATTTCTTCGAATCGACCGCTCGAGCCACACCGGCACTGTTGCCGAGGCGGTTGGGACGCCGGTTTGGCTACCTTTCGGCACGGTGTACGTCTCGGATCTCCAGAACATTTTGTTTGAGCCGTTTCTGACCCCTGAAGCTTCCTTAAGACGTGCTCGCCCGACGCCTCAGCCCGTGGACCGCAGTGCTGCTGTGCGCCATCGCCTGTGAGGGGAAGATTTCCCAGCCTGCCAACCCGCTTGGCAACAGGGTCGGTGGGGGAAACACCCTGCCCACCCCGGTGCTCTCTTTCGAGTGCGCGCCCACCGCCGACCCGACCGCTTCCGTCGTCCTGCGGCTGACGAAGAGCCAGTACCGCAACACGCTCGAAGACCTGCTCGGCCACGCGTTTACCCCGGCCCAGGTTCAGACCCTGCTGTCTTCCACCGAGCTGGCGCCGCTGCTGGCCTCGATTCCCGTCGACGGCAGCGGCGGCAAGAAGCTCATCTACGACACCGAAGACCAGCGCATCAGCACCCTGCTCGTCGACCCGCAGCTCAACCTCGCCACCGCCATCGCCGACTGGGTGGCCGCCGATGCGACGCGGCTCGATTCCTTCGCGCGGGCGTTCGGAGGCACAGCGCCCTGCGCGACCGTCACCGCCACCGGCTGCGTCGATGCGGTGGTCGCGGGCCTGGGGCTGCGTGCGCTGCGCCGGCCGTTGGATCCTGCCGACGGGGACGCGGCCTTCTACCGGCAGGCGTACGACGCGCCGACCTGGGGCGGCTACCGCGGGCTGATCGCCGCCTACCTGATGTCGCCCGGCTTCCTCTTCCGCACCGAGTTCAAAGGCCTCGCCGTCGGCGCCCGCACCGACTTGAGCCGCCTCAACCCTTACGAGCTCGCCTCGCGCCTGTCGTTCGTCATCACCCATTCGATGCCCGACGAAGCGCTGTTCGCCGCCGCGGAAGCCGACTTCACCGGCCCAGGCAACACCGTCACCGAGCAGGTCGAACGGCTGCTGCGGAACGCGCGCGCTCGAAAGCAGTTCGACAACTTCTTCCGACAGTGGCTGCGGCTGGATCACGTCGCGTCATTCAACCCGTCGGCCCTCTCGGTGCTGCCGCTGATGTACCCCGACAACTCGGCCGCGGCGCTGCCTACGACGACCAACCTCGGCCAGCTGCGGCTCGACGCGTACGAAGAGATGGTCGCGCTCACCCTGTATTACGCAGTCGGCAAGCCGAACGGCTCGATGCGCGATGTGCTGACCAGCGACGTCTCGTTCGCCACCAGCGCTGACCTCGCCCGCATCTACGGCGTCGCGCCGTGGGAAGGGCCGAAGGCCGACGGCTCCATCGACGAAGCAAAGCTGGTGCACTTCCCCGCCGGCCAGCGGTCGGGCCTCTTCACCCGCGCGGGTTACCTGCTGTCGGGCTACCCTGATTCGAACCCGATCATTCGTGGCGCGCGGCTGCGGGTCGACTACCTGTGTGACGGGCTGCAGCCCCCGAACGATACGTCACAGCCGATGGGCTACGTTGCTCCGGCGGTTGCGTCGGTGCGAAACCTGGTGTCGGCGAAGACCGAGATCAACGGCACCGCCTGCAAAGGCTGCCACGCGACGAGCATCAACCCTCTGGGCTTCACGTTCGAGGGCTACGACGCGTTCGGCCGCTTCCGAAACCAGGAAGCCATCTTCGACGCGACCGGCAACGTGGCTCAGTGGGTGCCGGTCAACTCGATCACCACCCCCGACATCGATCGCAACGGGACCCAGAAGACAGCCGCCAACGCGCTCGAGCTGTCGAGCCTCGTCTCCTCATCCGACCGCTTCCACGCCTGCTTCGCCCGCCACGCGTTTCGTTACGCCTCCGGACGCGCCGAAGTCACCGCGAAGGGCGCGCAGACGCAAGACGGCTGCCTGCTGCAGAGCCTCACCACCGCTTCTTCGACCGGCAGTATTCAGGACGTGATGCGGAAGCTGACGAAGTCCTCCGAGTTCGCGCTGCGGAAAATCGAGAACTGACGACATGAAATACGACCGACTGAGCCGACGCCATCTGCTGCAGGGGTTGGGTGGTTTCACCCTCGCGCTTCCGCTGTTGCCCTCGCTGATGGGCCGCGGCGAAGCGCAGACGGTGGCGCTGCCGCGCTTCTTCGTCACGTCGTGGGTCAGCCATGGCGGCCTGGGCTGCGACAACGTCTTTCCGATGTCTTCGGGCGCGCTCGCCTCGCGCGACCTGTTTCCAGCCACCACAGGCTTCGTCGCCCACTCCATTCAGAGCGGCCGGCTCGTCGACTTGAAGCGCACCTACGCGCAGACCGCCGCCGACCGCGGGCTGCCGATGGACGACTTCGAGCCCGGAGTCGCGCGCGTCTCGCCGCTGCTGGGCAGCTTCTTGAGCGACGCGCTGCTCAACAAGATGAACGTGCTGCAGGGCATCGACAACCTGCACTGGGGCGGCCACACCCGCGGCTACCTCGGCAACTTCGTCAACCGGGACGGGGCCAACGACAACGGCCTGGCGAACGCTCCGATTCCGACCATCGACTACGTCATCTCGCAGTCGTCGAAGTTCTACTCGGCGGCTGAACGGCCCCTGGTCAAAGCGCCAGTGCTGTCGGCGACGTGGACCCAGCTGTCGTCGTTCAAGTCGGGCAGCGCCGTCGCCAACAACCCGTTCAATTGCCGCACCGTCGGGCAGATCTACGACCTGCTCTTCAACGGCGTGATGACCCAGCCGGGGAAGACCGACCCCCGCGTCAGCGTCGTCGATCGCGTGCAGGCCGACTACGCGCGCGTCTCGAAGGGCGCCTTCGGCCCGGGTCGCCGCATCGGCCAGGCCGACCGCGTGCGGCTCGATGAGTACCTGGAAGGCGTGAAGACGATCGGCGACCGGATGAAGTCGATGGTCAGCGCCGGCTGCTCGTTGCCCACCGTGACCACCGCCCAGCGCGCGTTGATGACCCGCGAAGGCGAGGCCGACTGGGAGTGGACTGCAGTGCCCGCAGATCTTCCGTTGCGGCAGGCGAACCAGCGCGAGGCGCTGGAGCTCGTCAATATGATGATCGTCAACGCGTTCCAGTGCGGCACCACCCGCGCGGTGGTGCGCCAGATGAGCGCGCTCAAAGACCAGTGGGACCCGACGACTTTCAACACTCCCAACCAGTTCGAGGCGAGCCGCACCGACGCCCACGGGATGGTCTTCCACAACCACACGCTCGAAGATCGCCAGCGCCACATCGTGAAGAGCCAGCGCTTCATGTTCGAGCACGGCTACGCGGATCTGATCAAGCGCATGGACGCCG
>JAYVCD010000207.1:0-12755 GCA_043750125.1 Archangiaceae bacterium
GGTAGTCTGATTGTTCAACTTGGGGTGGATCAGTTTCACGCCGCCCAGGTGGATCAGTTTCAGAGCGGCCGGATCAAGACCCACCCCCACTGGTGTCGTTTACCGTCGAAGGCCGGTGGTATCTCTCACCAGTGGGGGTGGTTCTCACCGGCTCGCGACTTCAGGCCCCCGGAAAGGCGAACTTCAAAGGTCCACCCCAACCTTCAATGCCCGCAACGCTGGCGACCGAGGACCTCTGGGCGGTTCGCGCTGGGCACGATCACCTTCGATTCCCAGCTGCCGAGTTCGCGCCGAAAATCCACTTCCCCAGCCCTCCACCCAGGCACGGCCACACCAACGACTTCCAGCCGAGGATGCCGAGTGGGGCTGCCCTCGTTGCGACGAGCAAAAGCGCTCACGGGCATTGGCGCCCACGCGATCGCAACCTGCGCATCGTTTCAGCGACACTTCGATCGAGTGCGCTCGCCGTTTGAAAACGTCTCTGCTACGGGGTGACCGATGCGCCTCTTTCTCCCCATCGCCGCGAGCTGCGCGCTCCTCGGGTGCCACGTCGGTGGTGAGGCTCCTCTCGACGCCGGCACGGATGCGGGGGTCGACGCCGGAATCGATGCGGGAACCTCCGCGCCCCAGACCTTCGCCTTCTCTTTCGATGGAGGCGCACAGGGCTGGACCGCGCGCTTTGCCGATTACCCTCCCGGCGCAGAAACTTTCTACGAGCTCGACGCGGGTTGGCAGCCCCTTACTGCTCCTCTGGTGGGCAACGGTCTGGCCGTAAGCGGCAACAACCACAGCGACACGCTCTTCATGTACGCCGAGCGCAAAGTCCACGGGCTGCAGTCGATGAGGACCTACCGCGTCGATGCGGAAGTCGAGTTCGCCACCCATGCAGGCACGTCGTGCACCGGCGTCGGCGGCGCGCCAGGAGAGTCGGTGTACGTCAAGTTGGGCGCGGCCGATCACGCCCCCCTTCGAACCGTGGTCGGGGCCAACTACCAGGTGGACATCAGCAAGGGCGATCAAGCGCTCGAAGGGACGGCGATGACCAACGCCGGGGACCTCGCCAACGGATCCCTCGATTGCTCGGGGTCCACCTGGAGACTCAAGACGGCCACCAAGCCGATCGCGACCCGGGTGAAAGCGGCCGCCGACGGAAGCGTGTGGCTGCTGTTTGGCACCGATTCCGGATTCGAAGGAAGAACCACCGTCATCTACACCCGAGCCCGTTTCACGCTGGTTCCCGAGTGAGCGGCCGGCTGGGGACAGCCGGTCGATGTGCTGACCGTTCGTCGATGAAGCCGCTCTGGGGTCTGCTCGTCATCGGAAGTCTTGCGCTCGCCGGCTGCCGGCGCGTTCCCAATCCCGAGTGTCGAAGCGGGTGCGCGAGCTCAGAGGACACCTGCAATCAAGAAGGACACCCGACCTTCGAGCGCAAGTGGCTGTGCTCCAAGCGCTTTGATGAGTGCGAAAAAGCCTGCCCCACCCGGTAAGGGATTCTTTGCGATGCTTACCCGCGGCAACGTCGAAGCGCTCAGCAAGGACCTCGAGAACCCGGCGGCCGCCTTCAACGCCGCACTCGAGCGCAAGGACATCGAACAGGCGGCGGCGATCGCCCTGGCCGCGGTCCTGACCCAACGCCCCCTCGGCCTGCCCGAGCTCTCGAAGATCGCCGCCGACGTGAGCGTCCCCGACGTCCTGCTCCCCCTCTTCGCCGCCGCGGCGGGAACAGTCGAGCCGCTGCTGTCATCGCTCGAGCTCGATGAGCACCGCGCCGCGTTGGTGCTGGCCGCAGAAGTCTCGAAGGTGGAAGGAAAACCTTCGGCCTGGCTGATCGATACCCTGGCCGATCAGCTCGACCGCAGCATCACCGACGCGGCGTACGAGCTGCTCGTCGCTTGCGCGCATCAGCTCGAGGTCCCCCAGCTGTTCGCGGTCCGTCACAGCGTGCGCACCTACCTGCTTCCCGCCGAAGCACGAGAAGTGTGGGCGACCGTGAAGAGGGACATCGCCCGACCGCTGGCGATCCTTCCCGAGCAGGAACTGAGTCTTCCTGTCGTCTCGGTGAAGCGCGGCGGCACCGAGCCCGGCCGAAACGACCTGTGCCCCTGCGGCAGTGGGCAGAAATTCAAGAAATGCCATGGGGCCGAAGGCGGGCTGGACGCTGTTGCGAAGAGCCGCTCCGAACGGCTGCTCGAGCTGCTGCCCCGGCTCGAGGTGCGGCATCTGGTCTCGCTGCCGGCGACGGACCTGCGCGGCATCGACCTTTCCAAAGCCCCGTTCAAGCTCGGCCTGGGGGTCTTTCGCGAGTGGATGTTTCGCCAACGGTGGACCGAGGCCGAGGCCGCGCTCGAGGCGCTGTGCATCCACCCCGAACGTAAAGACGAGGCCGACGGTTACCGCGATGAGTTCATCTGGCAGGCGCTGCAGAGCGGCCGGCTGGACGAGGCGCATCGTCAACACCAGAAGCTCGAGAAGCCCGAGCAGTTGACTCCAGTGCTCGACATTCACGCTGCGCTGCTCACCCAGTGGCCCCCGTGGCTCGAGCTCATCGAAGACGTCTGCGTCGACGCGGCAAAAGCGGGCCAGCTGCTCGACCTGGTCGACTTGACGTACGTGCTGCTGCAGCGCGCTCCGGGGCTGGGCTTGTGGTTGGCCGCCGGCGTCCACGCCCGGCTGCGGCCCGAAGACGCCCAGACGCTCTACCTGTCGATGGACGATGCGCGCGACCGGCTTGGGCTGGCGGTGGTGTCGGTGCGCGAAGGACGAAAGCCGGTGCGCGTGGCGGCGAAGAAAGAACCGCTGCGAGCCTTGAATCCCAAAGAGAAGGCGAAGATCCGCGCGCTCGAATCGACGCTCGAAGAATCGAAGCGGAAGATGCGGCAGATCGAACAGCAGCTCGAGGAAGAAAAGTCGAAGGCCCACGCGGAAGCACCGGGGCCCACCGCGGTTCCCGGAGCGCGCAAGGCCTTCGCCCAGCGCATCGACGAGCTCGAAGATCGCATTCGCGAAGGGAACGCCGAGCGCGCGCAGCTGCGGCGCGAAGTCTCCGAGCTGACCGAACGGTTGGAACTGGGCAAAGAGGCGCCGCCCCCCAGGCCCGAGCCCATCACCGACGAGACAGGCCAGAGTGCAACCCGCCCGCGCGGCTTGATGCTCGCCCAATGGGAACCGCGCGCGGTCGAGTCACTCGAAGCGCTGCCCGCGCGAGTCTCGGAAGACGTGTTGGTGAAGGTCGCCGAGCTGGGCAGTGGCGATGCAGCCCACTGGATTGAAGTGAAGCAACTGCAGGGGGTCGCCGGGCTGTACTCGGCTCGAATCGGAATTCACTACCGCGCGCTGTTTACGCTCGAGGGCAAGACCCTGCGGGTGCACGAGGTTGTCCACCGCGAGGGGTTCGACACGGCGCTGCGGCGGTTCAAGTGACGAAGGGCAGAGTCCTCTCTGACGGTCCGACGTGAGATAAGCGAATCATGAACTGCCCACAATGCGACGCCGAAATGGCGGAGCTCGTCAGCCCCAGCGAAGAGCGCATTCACGTCTGCGCCGAATGCGGCCAATGGCTCGATGGGACGCAGCTGAACGCAATACTGCTGCACTCGAATTTGCCCGGGCTGGCATCGCTGGGGGGTCGGGTGGTCCCCGAGCACGCCACGGGCACCTGCAGCACCTGCCGGGTCAGCCTGGTTCGCCTCGAGAAGGCGGGGGATCTGTTCTACGAGGTGTGTGAGGAGTGCGGTTGGGTCTTCTTCCCTTTCGACCCTCCCGCCGCCGCAGACTTCGACGCCGCGCGGGCGCAGTTGGTCGCTGCCGTCACCGCCTTCATCGGGAAGAAGGCCCGCGCCTCGAAGTAGCCAGCGCCGCCACGAACAAGACATGCGAGGCCGCGCCGCCGACCCGCGCCGCGCTTCGTTCCATCTGGGCGTCGAAGCCCGCCCGCCCGAGGCGATTGAGAAAGGGCGCATCGGGGCCCGCGGACCAGACGACCAGCACTCCGCCCGGGCGCAGCGAGGCGCGCAAGGAAGCGATGCCCTTGTCCTCGTACAATTTTTGATTCTTGCGCGCGGCCAACGCGCTGGGCCCGAGGTCTACGTCGAGCAGCACCGCGTCGAAGCGCTGGGGGCTGTGGGCCGCCACCTGGGCCACATCGGCGACTTCCACCGTGACCCGGGGGTCCTCGAGGGGCGCCCCGGCGAGGTGGGCGAGCGGACCTTTGTTCCAGGCGACCACGTCCGGTGAAATTTCGGCCACCACCACCTGCCCCTGGGCAGGCAGCAGGGCCAGCGTCGCTTGAACGGTGAAGCCCAGGCCCAGGCCACCGATCAACACCACCGGGTTCTTCGCCTTCACCTTCTTCAGAGCGACCGCGGCCATCTCTTGCTCCGAGTGGTAGCGCGCGCTCGACATCAGCTCGCGGCCTCCCGAGCGGATCACGAAGACCCCGTCGCGCTCTTGCAGCATCAAGCTCTGGCCTTCGAGTCCCGGCGCCTGCGCCAACGTGATCCACGGTTTCACGAGGGGGCGAAGCTACAACGGGAATTGTTTCAAAGGACGGGTGTCTGGCCCCCGCAGAGGTCGCTCGAGGCTGTTCGCGTTGCGCTGGCGATCACCGCCCCCTACTTCCACGACGGGTCGGAGGGCAGCCTCGAGCAGCTGCTGGAAGAAAACGGCGATCGCATGGGCCACAGCTCCGCCCTTTCGTCCGACCAACGCCAGGCGCTGGAGGCCTATCTGCGGTCGCTGTAACCGGCGAACCCCGCGAAACTAAGGCACTTGGCCCCGCACGCCCGCTTTTGCTTTCTGCTTTCAGCCCTTGCTGTGTCTGTGTCGTCTCAAACCTGGGGAGACGCGATATGGGCGTGACATTCGTTGGCGGGTCGTGGGTGGTGCTCGCGCTGGGACTTGCGGCGTGTTCACCGTCGTCGGTGAGCGTGCCGGACCCCGTGGTCCTGACCGGACCTCGCACCTGGTACGGGTCGGTGGCCCCCCTCGTCGGAGCCCGATGCGCCATCTGCCACCGCGCCGACAACATCGGGCCGTTCTCGCTCGAGACGCTCGATGACGTTCAGCCGCGGCTGGCGCAGATTCGCAACGCGGTCGCCCAGAACCGGATGCCTCCTTTCCCCCCCGACCAGCTCGATGCGTCCGGCTGTCCGAAGATTTCCGACGTGCGCCAGATGAGCGAGCCCGAACGCGCGCTGTTGTTGGCGTGGATCGACGAAGGCGCTCCGGTCGGGGACAAGCGCGAGCTGCCCAAACCCAAGCCGAACAAGCCCCTGGGTGATCCGACGGATCGCTGGACCATGGCGTCGGCCTACACCTCGACAATCAAGCAGGGCGACGACTACCGATGCTTCCTGATCATGCCCAACCTGGTCGCCCCCATTCCCGTCGGAGCGGTGTCCGTCGAGCCCGGCAATCGGTCCATCGTTCACCACTCGGCCGTGTACCTCGTCCCCCCGGACCAGATTGAAAAGCTCAAGGCCCGCGACGCCGCGGATGAAGGCGACGGCTACAGCTGCTTCGGCGGCGTCGGCGTCGACACCGCGTATCCGGCGGGGCTGTGGGTGCCGGGCAATGATGCGCCGCTGGTTCCTCCACACCCGGGAGTCGGCTACTTCCTCCCGGTCGGCTGGGCCTTCGTGCTCGAGCAGCACTACAACTTCACCGGCACCACCGAAACCGATCAGTCCAGCGTGGTGCTGTGGCGTTCGCAGAGCATCCCCACCGAGATCCCGCACGCGATCTTGATTGGAGACACCCACCTCACCTTGCCTCCGATGTCGACCACGACGGTCGATTCGAGCGGAGCGATCATGGCCAAAGGCGCCACGCCTGCGCTCAACGTCGGCACCGAGGGGCGAATCTATGCAGTGTGGGGACACATGCACTTGTTGGGTCGTTCGCTCGAGATGGATCTGGTTCGCGCCGACGGCACCGAGCAATGCCTGCTCCACATTCCCAAATGGTCCTTTCAATGGCAGAGCCTCTACAAGCTCAATGAACAGATCGTGACCCGGGCCGGGGACAAGATCCGGGTGCGCTGCCACTACGACAACCTGAGCACCAAGACCGTGAGCTACGGCGAAGGCACGGCCGACGAAATGTGCTTCGCCAGCGTCGCGATGCTGGATCCCTGATGGGGACGCTCGCGCTGGTGCTGTCGTTGATCGCGACCCCGAGCGTGGCGGCCGAACCCCAGCCGGTGGCCGCGGAACCCGAGCCGATCGCGGTCGAGGCGCATGGGCCCAGCGACACCTGGGCCGGCGAACAAAAGCGCGTCCACTGGGGCCTGGGCTTGCGCGCTCATGTCGGGCTGATGCACCAGCAGCAGGTGCCGTTTCTGCTGGTCGAAAGCGGCCTGATCGTCTTCGTCAGCGCGCGCACCTTCGGCCACCAGGAAGCGAGCATTCAGTTCGAATTGAGCGGGGGGATCCCGGACACGGTCGCGGGTGAGACCCTGATCACCTACCGCTTCCACCTCAGTCCGCGGTTCTCGGTGGGCGCCGGGTTGATCTTGTACTGGGGCTTCTGGTCGATGCGGGCGGGGCTCGAAGTGCCTTTCGCGATTCGCATCGGAGACAGCCGACGGCACGAGCTTGGAATCGCACTTCGCGGAACTGCGGGCGTCTACAACAACATCAGCTACGTCTGGTGGGACCTCGAGAAGCAGCGGTTCGCGGTGACCTTCGATGCCGCGCTGACCTACGCGTTTCTCTTCTAGCCCGCGGTCAGTACGCGACCAGCTCGCCCAACTTCGAGAAGTCGGGCGCGGGGCCAAAGGCGGAAAACTTCCCACTGCTGTAGAGCCGAACTCCGTTCTGATCGAAGAACGTCTCGTTGATCGTCGGCCCGTTCACCTCGACCATCATGAAGCCGTACTTCGACTGGGCGTACGGGCCTTCGCACCCGCGCAGAGGGTACAGCCCGGCGCCGCCTCCGCCCGAGACGATGTAGTGCACCCGGTTGATCTGCTTCCAGACGATCAGCGCGTGATCGTGCCCGGTGTAGTTGCTGGTGAGGTGGTTCGTCTCGAACATCGCCTGGTAGGTCGACTGCAGCGACGTCGAGCTGCCATGGCTGCCGCACGAGTACAGCGGGTGGTGCTGGAACGCGAACAGCGGCCCCCCCTTCAACTTGTCCAGCGCCGTCGAGACCCACGACGTCATCGCGCTGCTCGAGCCGTTGGTGTTGATCGCGACAAACCCGGCGTTGCCGTACACGAAGGCGTAATAGAGATCCGAGCTCGACGACGACTGCGGAGCCAGGTTGTAGACGCTGTAGTTCGAGCCCGTGTCGTGGTTCCCCTGCGCGGCGAAGACCGGCACGTTGGCAAACAGCTCTTCCGCGCTCGAGTAGTAGTTCGCCCAGCTTTCGGCCGAGCCCCACGAGTCATTGTTGTCGCCGGTTTGAATGATGAACCTCGGATTCTTGGCGAGCACCGAGGACGCCACGTTCTTCCACACCTCGTGCGCACGTGCGTCGCCGACCACTGCGAAGGAAAACGGCCTGGGAGCTGCGGCGAAGTCGATCGCCGTCGTGAAGGTCCCGCTCGACGACGCGCTCCCCGCCCGCACCGCGTAGAAGTACCGGGTGTCTGCCGTCAGATTTGTCAGGGCAATCGCGTGCCGGGTCACCGCTTGCGGCTCGCTGATCGTGTGTTCCGCAGTCGACCCTGTTCCAAAGTCGACCGAGGCCATCACCGGGACATCGGTGAGAAAGAACACCACGATGCTCGACCGGGTGACCGCATGCAGCGAGACGACCTTGGTGAAATGGGTGGGCGTCACCGCGCCGGTGTTCACCACCACGTTCACCAGCGACGGCGCCGACTCGAGCCCCTTCGCATCGGTGACCACCAGCGAAAAGCCGAGCGTGACCGCGGCTTCGGGCGTGGGCGCCTTGAACTTCGGCGCAGCCACCCTGTTGCTCGAAAGAGAAACCGGAGCGCCCACGGTCTGCGTCCACTTGTACCCGGCGATGTCGTCACCGTCGGGGTCGATGCCTGAGCCCGAAAGGCTGACGATCGCGGTCGCCGACGCGTTTTGATTCAGGCCGGCATTCGCAACCGGAGGTCGGTTGCTGGTCATCGCCTGTACCGTGACGGGTCTTTCGACGTACGAGCGCCCTCCCTTCCCGTCGCTGACCGTCAGGGTGAAAGCAACGACGGTGTCGTGGGTGACGATCGGAGCGACGAACAGCGCCCTGGCCTGGTCCGAATTCGTCAGCGTCACCGACGGAAGAAGCGCCCGAGGGCGGGTCTGGGTCCACGCAAAGCTCATCGAGTCCCCGTCGGCATCGTTGGACCCCGAGCCGTCGAGCTCGACCATCGACCCCGACTGCACCGTGGCCGGCGCGGCGATTCGAGCGATCGGAGCCTGGTTGTTCGGATCTGCCACGTTGAGCGTCACGCTCGTCGAAGCCTTGTTGCTCAGGCGCCCGTCGCTGACGCTCAGTTGAAACACCAGCGTCTTCGCGCCCGTGACCTTCGGAGAATCGAATTGGGCAACCGGGGTCGAGGCGTCCTGCAGAACGACCGGTTCTCCGGCGGTCTGGGTCCAGGAATAGGTGAGCAGATCTCCTTCGGGGTCGCTCGACGACGAGCCGTTGAGAATGACCGGGTGCCCGCCGAATACCGACTGGTCCGGGCCCGCGATCGCCCCTGGGGTCCGGTTCTCGACGATTGCTTTGGGCACACAGGCTGCCGCGAGGACTCCGAGGCAGAACATCCAATTTCGCATGCGCCGAAGGTAGCAAACGATGCGCCACAATCCGTGGATGGTACGCGGCCGAGAAAGAGTGTGACGTTCTTGTCCAGCGGTCCCAAAATGCCACCGACATGAAACAAGCGGCACACGCGGTCGGCGGGCGCAGATGTCAGATGTTGCTGAGTCCGTGCGATTCGACATGACGGCCTTCCCCTATACCGCGCTGCTCGCCCTGGTGGTGTTCCTGCCGATGCGGGCCCACGCGGGAAAGGGCGAGCTGCCGACGGGCGACTTCACTTTGATTTTCGTCGGCGGCGCGGCGGGTGACGATGGCTCGGCAACCCTGGGGCGCCTGCGGCAACGGCTGAGCACCCTGGATCCCCTCCACGGACGGGTGGTCTTTACGGGCAACTACAGCCGCGGAGAGCTGCCGGCGGAAGAAGAGCCAGGCCGCGCCGAGGCGGAACGGCAGATCCTCGTCCACGTGGCAGCCACCCGGGACTTCGTGCAGCGCGGCGGCAAGGTGGTCTTCCTTCCCGGGCACCTCGACTTCGCCAGCGGAGGATCCAGGGCCATTCGACGCCTGCGCACTTTCCTCAACCACGCGTTCGGGCCGCAAATCGACGTCATGCCGGAAGCAGCCTGTGGCGACTCGACCGTGCTCGAGCTCACCGACACCCTGGGCCTGCTGCTCGTCAACTCTCAGTGGTGGATGCAAGACCGAGAGGCCGACCCCGAGGCCAACCTGGGCTGCGAGGTGAAGTCGACCGAAGAGTTTCGACTTCACGTGCGCGATGCATTCAACGAGTACCGCACCCGGCGCCTGGTGGTTGCGTCCCATCACCCGCTTCGCAGCTATGGCGAGCTGGGGGGCGGCTTTACGGTCCAGGCGCACCTGCAGCCCGCACCGGTTCTCGGGACCGCGGTGGTTCTGGCCGCCCACGCCGGGCTGCTGTCCCAATACTCAAGTCACCCCCGGGTGAGCTCTTACGTCGCGCTGATGAAGGAAGAAGCGGTCCGGTACGGCACCTTCGTCTTCGCGTCTGGACACGATTCCAATCTTCAGTTCGTCGCAGCAGGCGGACAGATCCAGATCATTTCCGGCACCTCGTCGGCATCGCCGCGGCCCACCGCCCCGGCCGACGAAGGCGACTTTGCCGCGGGCGCGTCGGGGTGGGCCGAGCTGACGATCGGACCCTCGGGCGGAGGCACCACGAAGTTCTTCTCGGGCGCAAATGGACAGCTGCTCTTCGAGGGCGTCATTCCTCCGCTCGAGCCCTTCGCGGCGTCATTGCCAGCCGAGCCCAGGCCCTTCCCTTCCCCGCCGGTGATTACGACCTACTCGAAATCAGGGGGCCAGAAGATGGGCGGGCTGGCCAAGTTTTTCCTCGGCTCGTTCTACGGCGATGCCTACGCGCTTCAGCTTCCGTACGACCTTCTCGACCTCACCACCGAGCAGGGGGGCCTCGAGCCGATCAGGACCGGCGGCAGCTTTCAGACCAACGCGCTTCGGCTGCGCGATTCTCACGGGGGTTCGTGGACTGTGCGGGCCACCACCAAAGATTCCAGCCGGCTCCTGGGAGCCAGGCAGAAAGAAGGCAGCGCGGCGGGGGGCACGGTCAGTCACGCCTTCACCGGAACGCACCCGGAAGCCGCGCTCGCGGTGCCGAGGCTGGCCACGGCCGTCGGCGTGCTCCACGCCGAACCCCGGCTGATGTACCTGCCCGATCAAACCGGACTTGGAAAATTTCGCGGCTACATCAGCGACGAGCCCGTGATGCTCGAACGAAGCCCTTCCGAGCCCAAAGACGGAGTCCTTCCCGAAAGCCTCGCCGGACAGCCCACCGATGAAGGCGAGACGCGCTTTCGCACCACGGTCGAAACGATCGAAAAGGTAAATGACAACCCGGCGAAGCACCGGGTGGACCAGGAAGCCTGGCTGCGCGCCCGGCTGCTCGACATCTTGCTGGGCGACTGGGACCGTCATCAAAATCAGTGGCGGTTCGCGGCCATTCCCCAGGCCGACGGCTCGAAGAAGTATGAGCCCATTCCCCGAGATCGCGACCAGGCGTTTGCCAATTACGACGGCCTGGGGCTGGGTCTGGCCCGCCTGTCCGCCCTGCAGACCCGCCGGCTTCAGCCCTACACCGGCGAGATGGGCTCGCTGGTCTGGTTGATCTACGCCGCGCGCGACCTTGACCCGATCTTCTTGAACCAGCTGTCACGCGCGCGCTGGTTGGAAATCGCCACCGAAGTGAAGGACGCGCTCACCGACACCGTGATCGACGAGGCGTTCTCGACCTGGCACCCCGAGGCCTACGCGCTCGATGGTTCGAGAATCGCCGCCGCCCTCAAGGTCCGCCGAGACACGCTGGTCAACGTCGCCGGTGAATACTTCAAGCTGATCAACCAGAACGTCGACGTGGTGGGCTCGACCCACGACGACACCTTCGAGCTCTGGTTTCTGGAACACGGCGCGGTGCGGGTCTCGGTTCGCGCCCGTGAGGGCCGAGCGGTCTGGTTCGACCGGGTCTTCCAGGCTGCGCAAACCCGGGAACTGCGCCTCTACGGCCTTCAGGGCGACGACACGCTCTGGGTTCACGGAACGCCGCACTCCGAGATCGCCATTCGGTTCGTCGGGGGGGAAGGCAACGACCAGGTCACCGCCAGGCCCGAGGCGAAGGTTCTTCGCGCGACGGCGATTCACCTGTACGACGGTGAGGACGGCGCGCAGGTCGACCCTTCGATCGAGGTCAGCGACGAACGATCGCGCCGGGCCTGCCTCAACCAGTACGATCGAACTGAGAACCACGAGCCGAACGCCGCCACCTTCATCCCGGGCGTGCTGATCGACCCGGACGATGGGGTGCTGGTGGGCGCCAACGCCACCTACCTGGTCCAGGGGTTCAAGAAGACGCCCTTCGCGGCGCGCCACGAATTCGTCGCCCGCTTTGCCACCGCGACCCTGGGCGCTGCGGTCGATTATCGCGGGCTGTTTCCTCAAAGCACCCAACTGCTGGATCAGGAGATCAGCCTTTCGATCCGGGCCCCCACCTGGACCCGAAACTTCTTTGGGTATTCCAACGCGTTCGTCGGTGACGGCGAGCCGCTGGACTTCTATCGGGTGCGGCAGGCGGCGTACGAGGCGCGCGCCGGACTCAGCTATGGCTTTGGGGGCGACCGAAGCCGGGTCGGTGCCCAGGTGTTGGGTCAGGCATTCGTCACCGAGGCAACCCCCGGAAGATTCGTCGCTCGTTCCTCCGATGTGGCGGCGGACGCACTGGGGGCCCGCGGCTTCGTCGGCGCAAGGCTGTTTGCCTCTTTCAAGACCTTCGACAACCTCGCCCTGCCGACCCGGGGAATCTCGGTGTCCGCGTCGGTCGAAAGTCGCCTCGATGCCTTGAACGGCAACGCGCTCTCGGCGAATGGCAAAGTCACAGCGGGCGTGGCGCTTCCCCTCGACCGCGCGCGCCGTTTCGTCCTGCTGTCCCGCGTGGCGCTCGAAGGAATCATCGGAGCACACCCCTTCTACTTTTCGCCCACCCTGGGCGACACCGAGCTGCGCGCGTACCACCCCCAACAGCTCACGGGCGACGCGGCCTTTTCTCAGACCAGCGACCTGCGCATCGACGTCGTTCGCCTGGGTTCGGCAGGGGCAATCGGCGTCAACCTGTCGGTCGACCACGGGCGCGCCTTCGGGCCGTCGATTCGCGGCAACCTCTGGCATTTGAGCTTCGGCGGAGGACTGTGGTGGTCGGTGATGGACACGCTGGTCTTCTCGGCCGGCTATTACCGAGGCCTCGACGGCGGGTCTCGCTTCACCGTGCTGCTCGGGCCCTTGTTCGCGCCCAGCGCAATGTGACGTTCTGCGGTGACGGCCTCGTCACGCGGGTGTGACTTATAGAAACCCAGTCGGCCAGTATCTGCTTTGCCGGCCAATAGCACCGGCC
Source organism: Archangiaceae bacterium (assembly GCA_043750125.1). Lineage (GTDB taxonomy): Bacteria > Myxococcota > Myxococcia > Myxococcales > Myxococcaceae > JAGSPQ01. The sequence continues at coordinate 12,653 of JAYVCD010000207.1, forward strand.
CGTGAACGGGTCGGGCTCTCATCCTGATCAAGCAGCGACTCGGACATCGTGGCGAAGTGGCTCGAGCGTGAGTTGAATTGCGCGATCCCAACGATCGCTGAGC
>JAYVCD010000208.1:0-22254 GCA_043750125.1 Archangiaceae bacterium
ACGCACGCCGGGCTGTGCCCGGCAAGCTGTCCCCAGTTGCGAGGTGGATCAGTTTCAGACCGCCAGGTGGATCACTTTCAAGCCGCCCGGATCAGCAGCCTACGAAGAAGACATCTTGACCGTGCTTCTGTGGACCGCGACGGATGAGGCGGCGCGTGAAGGCCCGCTGAGCTTTCTGAAAGACCGGCCCGAACAGTCGTTGTTCGCAATGGCGTTCTACCCACGGTCGACCGATGCCAGGACCGCGGCCGAAAACCTCGACCGCCGCGTTCGCAGTCGCACTGCAGACCTATGGAATACGATGAACCCCGCAGACGAGACCGGGCATTGAAGCCACGAGCGCTCTATTGCGCGCCGGACAGCCGCTCGTGCATCCCCATCGGCAGGTAATAGGTCAGCCGAACGCTTCCGACCGCAATCTGGGCGCCGTTGAAGATCGGCTCGAGGTTCTGGTTCAGCTTCACGCCATTGAGCTTCGTCCCATTGCGGCTGCCCAGATCTGCGACCGCCCACCGGTAGCCGTCGTAGATGAAATGAAGGTGCTTGACCGAGACCGTCGCGTCGTTGACCTCGAAGTCGCAGTTCTTTCTGCCGAGGATGATCGGCGTTCCGTCGCGTTTGGGCTCGAGCGCCAGCGCGAGCGCTTCCCCGCTCAGCGATCGCACTTCCAACCTGGGTGATCGCACGACCAATTTCGGCACGACCTTGAGCGTCCCACCTGCGAGCGTCGTCTTCGCCGGGGGAATCCAACCGCCGGGCTCCCACACCAACCAATCATGGCCGTGCGCCTCGGTGAAGGTGTCCAGCGTCGAGCCGACGAACTTCTTCTTCAAAGCCGACAATAAGAAGCTCCGCACGCCTGACCGTACCGCATGAGGGCCGCCTGCTGCGATCGCGTGGTATGCGGCGGTCTCAAGCTTTGAACAATCTCGAACCCGCAGAACGCTTGACGCTGTGCCTTTCCCCGCGGGGGCAGCTACTGCTCGTCGCGGCTCAGGTCGATGAGCCGGGGCTTTCCGCCACCGAGGCTTCGCGGGTTCTGCCTGCACTCGACATCGCAAATGGCCCCAGCCTTCTTCACCTTGGAGCCGTGGAAGTTTCGACGCCGCTTCCCTCCCTGTTTTCCTTTTGGCGCGACTTCGCCCGTCGCTTCGTCGCTGCGGTCTGCGCGCTCCCCGAGCTCGAGGAACATCGAGAGAAGATTGCGCTTCCTCCTGCCCTGACGCTCTTGAACGAGGTGCTTCACGAGGCACCTCCGATGCGGGGGGGCGAGTACCTGACGACCGAAGTGCTCGGTGCAATCTGGGCCCTGTTGCTCGAAGCTTTCCGCGCTGAAGTGCGTGGCAACTCTGGCTCGGTGCAGCGCCTATTGGCCGAGAAGAACCCCGCGTGGAACGTCGTCGGGCGGGTTTTTTTTCATCTCGCAGAGAACAAGCAAAGCGCTGAGCGTCCGTTTGCTTTCCTTGCCAGCTACACCACCGGCTTGACCGCTCAAGGCAAGCCGCAGCACCGCCCTCTGGGTGAAGCGGTTCGAGAGTCTTCCTCTGCCGGCGACAAGCAGCGACTGATCGCATTGCTCGTTCCCATTCAGAAAGCTGCGCAGCAAAGTCCTTTCCTCAAAGAGCTGGTCGACGCAGGTCATATCTTCCAGCCGCTGGGGTGGACTCCGGGTCAGGCGCATCGCTTCCTGAGCGACATTCCCACCTTCGAACAATGCGGCCTGGTGGTTCGCGTTCCTGATTGGTGGACCCCGCGTCGGCCTTTGCGGCCGCAGGTGACGGTGGGTATCGGAAAGGAAAAACCATCGGCACTGGGGCTCGAGGCGATGCTCGACTTCACCGTCGAAGTCACGCTCGATGGAAAGGCACTTACCCCTGCAGAGCTGCAAGCCCTTCGTGCCAGTACCGAAGGACTGATGCTACTGAAAGGTCGGTGGGTCGAGGTCGATCGCGAACGGCTCGATCAGGCTCTGGCCCACTGGCGTGCGCTCGAAAAAACAGCCGGCGATGGCATCTCGTTCATCGAAGGAATGCGCTTGATCGCCGGCGCTCGGCTGGGCGACGACCCGGTGCTGGACGCAGATCGCCAGTGGATGTCCGTTGAGGCCGGCCCGTGGCTCGAGCAGGTACTCGCGTCGGCGCGCACGGAAGAAGCTGACCCCGGACCTGCGCTGCATGCCCAGCTGCGCCCCTATCAAGCCCAGGGCGTTCGCTGGCTGCATTTTCTTTCTCGGCTTCGGTTGGGCGCGTGCCTCGCCGACGACATGGGCCTCGGCAAGACGATTCAGGTGCTTGCCCTGTTGTTGCTGCTGAAGAAGCGGAATGAGCTCGCCGGTCCCCACCTTCTCGTCGTCCCGGCGTCACTGATTGCCAACTGGAAAGCCGAGGCCGAGCGCTTCACTCCGTCGCTGCGAATTCTGATCGCGCACCCTTCGCAGATCGCTGCCAAAGATCTCGCTGCACTCGGTCTGGAAGCACTGAATGAAGTAGACCTCGTGGTCACCAGCTACGGCTCGGCCCAGCGCCTGCCCTGGATCGCGTCGAGTCGATGGGGGTTGGTCGTCCTCGATGAAGCCCAGGCGATCAAGAATCCGGGTACGCGTCAGGCTCGGCTGGTGAAATCGCTGCAGTGTGAAGCGCGCATCGCGCTCACCGGCACTCCGGTCGAGAACCGGGTGGGGGACTTGTGGTCGCTGTTCGACTTCCTCAACCCCGGCCTGCTGGGTTCGGCCAAACAATTCACGGCCTTCACCCGGAAGACTGAATCGGCCGGACCGCTGCGCGAGCTGACCCGTCCGTACCTCTTGAGAAGACTCAAGACGGACAAATCGATCATCAGCGATCTGCCCGAGAAGACCGAGCTGAAGGCCTTCTGTTCCCTGAGCAAGCTGCAGGCGGCGCTCTATCAGCAAGCGGTCGACGAGCTGGGCGGCCGACTGCTCGATGCGACCGGCATTGCCCGGCAAGGACTGGTGCTCGCGTTTCTGATTCGCTTCAAGCAGATCTGCAATCACCCTTCGCAGTGGCTGGACGATGGGAACTGGGCCGAAGAGCACAGCGGCAAGTTCGACCGCCTGAAGCAAATCTGCGAGACGATCGCCGAGCGACAGGAAAAGGTGCTGCTCTTCACCCAGTTTCGGCAAATGTCTCAGCCCCTGGCGAATTGGGGAGCCCGCTTGTTTGGGCGCCCCGGGCTCGTCCTCACCGGTGACACGCCGATCAAACAGCGCGCGCTGCGGGTGAAGCAATTCCAAGAAGACGAGCAGGTGCCCTTCTTCGTGCTCTCACTGAAGGCCGGAGGGACCGGGCTCAACCTCACCGCTGCCTCGCACGTCATTCACTTTGACCGTTGGTGGAACCCGGCAGTCGAGAACCAGGCGACCGATCGCGCGTTTCGAATTGGGCAGAAAAAAAACGTCCTGGTGCACAAGCTGATTTGTCGAGGGACCATCGAAGAGCGGATCGACGAAATGCTCGCGTCGAAGCAAGGCCTCGCCCAGCAACTGCTCGAAGGGGGCGACGAGCTCAAGCTCACCGAGCTCAGCGACGCTGACTTGATGAAATTGGTCGCACTCGATATCCACACCGCTCGCGCGGACAGTTGAGGGTCACGAACCATGTTCTACGACACGGACTTTGCACCCTACGTTCCGGTCGCCGCGCGAAGAGCGCAGGCCCAACGCAAACTTCAGCAATTGAAGAAACAGGGGAAGCAGACCCGCCCTGTGTTGATCGAAGGAAGAACGATCGCCACCACCTTCTGGGGCAAGGCGTGGTGCGAAAACCTCGAGAGCTACAGCGACATCTCGAACCGGCTGCCTCGGGGGCGGACCTACGTCAGAAACGGCTCGGTCATCGACCTGCAGATCGAAGCGGGTGTTCTGACCGCGCTCGTGAGCGGGTCGAGGCTGTACGAAGTGAAGATCAAGATTGGCCCCGTCGCGAAGAAGCAGTGGTCTGCGCTCTCGGCACAGTGCGCCGGCAAGATCGATTCGGTCCTCGAGCTGCTCACCGGGAAGCTCTCGCGGGCGGTGATGGAGCTGCTGTGTCGAAAGGAGACCGGCCTCTTCCCTTCGACCCAGGAGCTGACGATGGCGTGCTCGTGCCCCGATGGTGCCTGGGTCTGCAAACACATTGCAGCGGTGCTCTACGGCGTCGGGGCTCGGTTCGATCACGCCCCCGAGCTGCTCTTCGTGCTGCGCGGAGTCGACCAGGCTGCGCTCATCGCCGAGGCAGGCGCGGGAGTGGGCGCCCGTCCAAAAGCTTTTCACGCAATCGAGGAGCAGGACCTCTCGAACCTGTTTGGAATCGAGCTGAAACAGGCGCCCCGGGTTGTGAAGCGGCCCCCGTCGGCGAAGGTCAAACGTCACAAGCGCATTGAACGACTCAAAGGGTCACGGTAAGCCGAGAGGGGTATGACGCGGGTGCCCCACTCCAGGCGCGACAGCCTTGTCCTGTCTGCCCGAGCGGGCCCTCACAACCCGCCGGCCCGGCCCGAAAGCCCCCTGCTGGCAGAGAAGTTGCTCAAGGCCGCAGCATGACCAACCAAGAGTGGAAGACCTGGCTGCGACGGGGACTCATCGCCGGCGCGCCGTTCCTGATGAACTGCGGTTCGAGCACCGGTGGAAATTGCGGCACCCACCGGGTCATCACGTTCAACGAGGCGCTTCCCGACGCCGGCAGTTGGGACGGCGGCTTCAGTTTTCAGAACTGCAATGCGCTGTGCTCGTCCACCACTGAGACCTGCTCGCTTCTGGACGCCGGCCTGCTCAACTGCGACCGGACCTGCGTCGGCGGCCGAGCGCCTCCGGGACTCTTCACCCTGTCGAATGTCGACGCTTCACCGGGCTCGTGGGTCGCGCGGATGGCCGAGCTGGAAGGCGCCGCGGTCTACGCGTTCTCTCACCTCGCCGACGAGCTGCAGGCGCACGGCCTCAAGCAGTTTGCACTGTACGCTCTGAAGGCTGCGAACCAGGAAGTGCAGCACGCCCGGGCGATCACCCGGCTCGCGCTCGGCATGGGGCACTGTCCGACCCAGCGACCGATCGTCGCCACTCCAGTTCGCACGCTCGAGCAGGTCGCGATCGACAACGCCGGGGAAGGGTGCGGCCGTGAGCTGTTTGGCGCGCTGATCAACGCCCACCAGGCGCAGACCGCTTCGAGCGACGACGTGCGCGCCACGATGGCCACCATCGCCGTCGACGAGCGGGCCCACGCCGACTTCTCGTTCGAGCTGGCCCGCGCGCTGATGCCAAAGCTCACCCTGGCCCAGCGCCGCCGCGCCCGGGAGGCTCAGCACCAGGCCCTCGAACGCCTCGGCAACGACGATGTGCCTGCGGTCGCCCGGGGAGTTCTCGGCTTGATGGACGGTGAGCAGCTCGCCGCGGCCTCGCGAACCTTGCTCCAGACCACGCGCCTTTAGCCGAGCGCGTTTTGTTTTAGAGATTCATACGAGGCAAAAAGGAGCGACCCTTTTTGCCTCAATTGAAAGACGATCGCAAAAGAGGTGAAGCACTCACCCCCCGGTGCGCACTGATCCCCTTCACGGACCCCAGAAGTCGCACAGCGCGGTGCGGATTCCCGTGCCGGCCACGGGGGGGGGCCAGCGACAGGTAGCTGTCGAGCGCGGCGTCGTACTTCGGCCAGGCCGGGACGCTGGGGTCATTGGGGTTTACGGTCGCGGCAAAGCGGGTCCAGTAGGTGGCCATCGTGTCCGACAGCGTCAGCTCGGCCGCGCTGGCGGTGAAGCCGGAATAGTTCAGGTGGCGAAAGCCGAACCAGAGGTCCATTCCGTGCCCCGCGCGGTAGGGCCGCAGCAGTCCGGTCTCGAAGATTTGGGCGAACTGGCCGCGGTAGACCCCCTGGGTCTGGGTGGTGGCAAAGGCGCTCGCCGCGGCGGACGATCGCCAGCGGCATGTCGGGCAGGGCCCAGCCGTCGACGGTCACTCCGTTGTAGCCGTTGTCGGTGGTCCCGCCCCTGAAGTTGACCGGGGTGGTCGTCACTTCGGCGGCGCTGCGACTGCGCAGGCAGGCGGCGACATCGGTGGCCCCGTCGCAGCCCAACCTGATGGCGACTCCGACGCCGGCCGCAGAGGCGGTGGCTCGCGGAAATGCGCCGCAGCTGCCGCTGAGCATCATCGCGCGTGAGAAGAGTCCTTTGCCCAGGGGCGAGGCGACCAACGCGCAGGTGTCGATTGCCCCGGCTGCTGCCGCTGACGTGCGAGCCGCCGTGGATGAACACCATCACCGGCAAGCCCTGGGTCGATGCCGCGGGCGTCCAGACATTCGCGGTCAGACAGTCTTCGCTGCCGACCGCGGTCCCGTTCGAGTCTCGCTGCATGCAGATGTAGCCGAACCCGCTGGCCGGTCGAACGCCGTTCCAGCAGGCGGACGGCTGAGGCGGCTTCCATCGCAGCGCGTCGACCGGCGGGGCAGCGTACGGAATTCCCTTGAACGCCCAGGAGGCCCCGACCCGCACCCCTTCGACGGTGCCGCGATCTGTGACCACGCGGCCCTCTTTGGGTTGAAGCTCGAATTGGATTCCGGCCCGGCATCCGCAACGCCCGCGTCGGTGAAGCCCGCGTCCAAAACGCTCGCGTCCGGAACGCCGGCGTCGACCCAAGGCAGCAACGGGTTCGCACGCGTCCGCGGGCCCGGCAGGCACTTCGAGACCCCGGCAACCGGCGAGGATCAACACCAAGGTGCAGCCGAGTGCACTTTTCATTCGGTTTCAGACACTGGCGTTCGAAAAAAGGCAAACCTGACCTCCAACGGCTCGCCTTGCGGTAAGGCAGGTGCCCCATGCGGGTTGCTGGCATGGTCGCGCCCATGAAAAAGATCCTCGTCGCCGTCGACGGTTCTGAGCCGTCCCTTCACGCCGCCAAGATGGCCCAGAGCCTGGCTACCGCCACGGGAGCGACCCTCACGGTCGCGTACTCGGTGCCTCCGATGTTGATCCCCGGCGAGGTGCCCTTCACCGTCGTCACCGACGTGGTGAAAGCCGAAGTCGTCCGCGGAAAGCGGCTGCTGGACGAAGTGGCGAAGGCACTGGGCAACCCCCAGCTGAACACTCTGGAATTGGAAGGTCCGCCCGCCGAACGGATCGCCGAAGTCGCAGAAGCCGAAGGCTTTGACCTGGTGGTGGTCGGCAGCCGCGGCCGCAACGCCGTGGCCCGGTTGTTTCTCGGGTCGATCGCCGATCGCCTGGTGCACATCTGCCGTAAGCCCGTGCTCGTCGTGAGATGAAACGGACCGCATGAGCCGACAGAGATTTCGACATCACGAAGCACACAAGAGCGGCCGCGCGGCCTGGCTGCGCGCCGCGGTACTCGGGTCGGATGACGCGATCGTCTCGACTTCCAGCCTGATGATTGGCGTCGCCGCGTCGTCCGCTTCGACCCAGACGATCATGATCGCCGGAGTCGCCGGCCTGGTCGCGGGCTCGATGTCGATGGCCGTCGGCGAGTACGTCTCGGTCAGCTCGCAGCGAGACTCGGAGCAGGCCGACATCGAACGCGAGAAGCGCGAGCTGGCGACCGAACCGGAAGACGAGCTGCGCGAGCTGGCGGGGATCTACGAGAAGCGGGGGTTGACCCGTCAGCTGGCGGCCCAGGTCGCGACCCAGCTGAGCGAGCGCGATGATCTCGGAGCACACATGCGCGACGAGCTGGGCATTGATCCTTCCGCGCTCTCTCAACCGGTTCAGGCCGCGTGGATCTCTGCGGTGAGCTTCGCGCTCTTCGCCGTGGTCCCGATTCTCGCGCTGCTGGCCTCGCGCGGCGCGAACCAGATTCCGACGATCGCCGTTGCGTCGCTGGTCAGCCTCGGCTCATTGGGCGCCTTCGGAGCCCACCTCGGAGGCGCCCCGAAACTTCGCGGCGCGCTCCGGGTCACGGCGGGCGGTTTGCTCGCGATGGGCGTCACCGCCGGCATCGGTCGACTGCTCGGGGTCACCGCAGGCTAGCGGTCACCCGGGCGGCCGCGCGCCGGACCACCCGGTTGGGAAGCCACTGCGCGCTCTTCTCGACCATTCCTGCGAAGCCCAGCATCTCGTCATGGTTGACGGCGAAGGACCGGGTCACTCCCTCGACCTTCAGCACTTCCTCGACCGCGCGCCACCCGGAATTCGCCGCGCTTTCCATCGAGGAAGGCAGCCCGGTATCGACCCAGTCGCCGGCCAGAAAGAGCCCCGGACGATTGGAAGCCGTCGAAGGCCGCGCCGCCTCGGTGCCGGGGAACGGGCAGTGAATCGCCATCGGAATCCGATTGACGACCGAGTGCCTCAGCGTTGCTTTCGAGGCTTCAGGCAAAAACTCCGAAAGCTCTCGGACGGTGGCTTCGACAATCTGCGCGTCGGTGAGCCCGTGGGTCCGGTGGCTGTAGATGATGTTGCTCGCGGTGAGCGAGGGCCGGTCGCTCCACTTCGGATGCAGGACGTCTTTCGTCGCACCAACCGGGCGATCTTCGCCGACTCGGTGCCGACGGCCCTGCTGGCCTTGCGGTGCTGCGCGCTGCGAACCACCGGAGATTCAGAGCTCGCCGAAGCGCTGCTCGGTGGGCCGTTCTTGCCGGCGATGGACGCCGAGAGCCGAAAACTCGCCAGGGGACTGTACGACGCGCTGGGCATCGCCCGGGGCGAGGAAAGATTTCGCGCGCTGGCCGACTTGACGCTGTCGCACTTCGATCGCGAGCAGGCCGTCTTCACCGCGGGAATGGGAGCGCTGCACAGCGGTGAGGCTCCGAAGTGGCCGGCGATCAAAGTGCGCTTCACCCGGTTGTCGTCGGTCGATGCCCCGACCGCGCGCAATGGGAAGTTTCGGTTCGCGCGGTACGACCTGCCGAAGGACTTCGACGTGCGAGACCACCGCGCCCGGGCCGAGCATTTTGGCCGGGCCTTCGTCGGCGCGATTACTCCCAGCGTCGCCGTCTATGGGGTGGCGGTCGCCGAGGTGAAGCGTCGGTTTGGAGGTGGGCGCGAGGTGCCGAGCTACCCTGACGGGGGCCCGCGCCTGTTGGGGTGGGGGCGGATCAGCAGCGGCGACTGTTAGGGCTCGTCGTCGTCTTCAGCTGCGCCTTCGACCGTCTTCTTCTTTCGTGGGCGCTCGATTCCGTAGCGATCGAGCCGGGTGAGAAAGGTCCGTCGAGGCATTCCAAGCCGCCGGGCAGCGAGCGTCTGATTTTGTCCGGCCGACTTCAGCGCTTCGATGATTCGCTCGCGTTCCACCGCCTCGAGCTCGTCGCGTACCGGGCCCGGTGCCGCGGGCGGAAGGAGGCCGTCGTCGGGCACCTTGTTCGGAAGGGTCGGGGCAACACTCTGCGGGGCCGCGGTGGCGATCGCCTCGGGAAGATGTGCGAGGTCGATCTTCCGGGCGTGCGAGAGCAGCACCACCCTTTCCATCACGTTGCGAAGCTGACGGACGTTTCCGGGCCACGAATAGCAGCACAGCCGCTTCTCGACGGCGGGGGTCAACTCGGGCACCGGCCGGTTCATTTCGGCGGCGTACTTTTCGAGGAACATCTGCGCCAGCAACACAATCTCTTCGGGGCGTTCTCGCAGCGGGGGAAGGGCGATTGAAATTCCACACAGCCGCCAATACAGGTCTGCCCTGAATTTTCCGTCCTGGACCATCTGCAAGACGTCGCAGTTGGTGGCCGCGAGAATGCGAACGTCGACTGGCCGCGGCTCGAGATCTCCCACCCGCCGTACGGCCTTGTCCTCGAGCACCTGGAGCAGCTTGGCCTGCAGCGCGCCTTCCATCTCGCCGATTTCGTCGAGCAGCAACGTCCCGCCGGTGGCGTGCTCGAGCAGCCCGACCTTGTCTTTGAACGCTCCGGTGAAAGCGCCTTTGACGTAGCCGAACAGCTCGGCCTCGAGCAGCTGCGCTTGCAGGGCCGCGCAGTTGACGCGCACGAAGGGGCCGGCGCGGCGCGACGAGCGTTCGTGAATCGCGGCGGCGAGCATCTCTTTGCCGCTGCCGGTTTCGCCGGTGATCAACACCGAGATGTTGCCCGCCGCCACCTCGCCCGCCATTTGGTAGATGGCGCGCATCGCGGGAGATCGAACGATCGCCAGCCGGGAATTCGCCCCTTCGACTTCCGGGCGGGTCGGCATCCCGTTGACCCGGCGCGCGTTGCGCAGTGCGCGGCGGGAAGCCGTGAACAGCTCGTCGGACGACGTCCCGTCGCGGGGGAAGACCGCCAGGCCCACCGAGGCGGTCAGCTTCGAGTCTTTGAGCGTCTGTTGAAGTCGGACGGCGACCTTCTCGATCCCCGCGACATTGGCCGCCGCGACGAGGACCTCGTACTGCCCGGCTCCGTACTCTTCGACCATGTCGCCGGGCCGCAGGAAACTTCGAATCAGCCCGCGAAAGGCGCTGGAAGGAGGCTCGCCCTCAATCATCAGCAGGCCCACGCACTGGGTGTCGCGTCGCGCGCGCAGACACTCGTCCTGCAAGCGCCGCTCGAACAGCAGGTGGCCGCTGTCCGCGTGGGTTTCGGGAAGCCCGCCCGTGCGCAGAAAGAAGCGGGTCTTGCCGATCTCCACCAGGTCGACACCGGTGAGCGCGCACTCGGCTTGGATCTGAACTCCCCGAACGCGGGTGCCGTTCTGGCTGCCGAGGTCGCGAATCGACACCTTCCCCTCGCGGCTCACCACTTCGGCGTGGCGGCGGGAAGTGGTCGAATCGGTGAGGCGAATCTCGACCGTGGCTTCGCGGCCGATCACGATCGAGCCATTCCAGGGAAGCTCGAGAGTCGTGGTCCCTTCGGCTCCAATCACGATCAGGAAGTTCTTGTTCGCGAGCAGGAACTCGGGAGGTGCCTCGATCTGCCGCTGGGTGGTCTCGGAGCTCAAAGGGAACGAGAGTTTAGCTTCGTCTCCAGCTCAAAGTTCAAGGTTGTGCAGGCGCCGCGCTACAGGTGCCGAAGCTGCGCAACCAGGCTTGCGCAGGTTGTGCAACTTCTCGGGGGTTTGTCCCAAGCTCTCGAAACCCTTTGGTAAATGCACCCGGCATGGGCACTGCACAAGTCGCCCACGCAACGTACTTCCCAAGGAGCTGTCCAAACATGATCCGAAAAAACCTGAAGACCCCGATTGCCCTCGTCTGCGGTGGACTGCTCCTGGGGGGCACGGCGGTCCTCGCGACGCCCGGACTGTTGGCCGTCGGCACCAAACTGGCGGTGGTTACGATCGCGACGGAATTTAAGATTAAGCAGAAGGGCCCTTCGGACCTCGTCTTTTCGACCGTCACCTTTCAGCCCGGCGGCAACACCGGCTGGCATCGTCACGCCGGACCGCACTTCGTGTCCGTCAAGACCGGCTCGGTCACCATCTTCCACTCGCCCGATTGCATTCCGGAAGTGTTCCCGGCCGGCACTGGTTTTGTGGACGAAGGCGATGACGACATTCACATCGGAGTCGCCGATGCGACTGTCCCCACCACCATCTTCGTGCTCGACAATCCGCAACCGGGCCAGAACAACCGCATCGACGTGCCCGCCCCGGTGGGTGCCGCCAACTGCGGGCACTGAGCTTCGGTCTTAACCGCGCTCGAATGAAGTGATCACCCGGTCCAGCCCCGCTTCGAACAGCTCATCGAAGCGATCGGTGCCGAACCAGACCATCACCCTGTTCAACGCGGCGAGCTGGGGAGGAGGCGCGATGGCACCTTTCGGAGTCCCGCGCTTCACCATCTCGAACCCGGCCAGCTCGTCGAGAATCGCGCCGTTGCAGTAGTGAAGAACGCTGCGGTACAGCTCGACCGACTTCCGCGGCGTCATCTTGTTGTGCAGCAGCATCGCGAAAATCCGATCGAGGAACGCGAGCGCACCTGGGGTGGCAAACCGGCGCATCGCGAACAAGAGGTAGGCCTTGGGATGTTTGCGGGCGAGCGCGCGGTAGGCCCGGGCCATCTGGCGCGATCTTTCCTGCCAGGTCCCCTTTCCAGCCAGCGGGACGTCGAGCTCGAGCAACAGCGCCAGCTTCTCGGCCACCGAATCGAGCAGCGCGTCCTTCGAAGGAAAGTGTTTGTAGAGCGCCATTCCTTCGACCCCGAGCACCGCGCCGAGCTTGCGCGTCGACATCGCTTCGAGTCCGTGGGTGTCGATGTACGCCAGCGCCGCATCGGTGATGACCTGGGGACTCAAGGGTCCCTGGCGCTTGACCTTCGCTCTGCTCTTCGCGGCCGCCATCGCGCTTACAGCCGCACTTCGGTCTGGAGGATGGGCGGAATCTTGACCATCGAAATGCTCGCGTTGCGTCCCATGAACCCGCGCGCCTCTTCGATCGCTTCGGACAACGTGTCGGTGCGATCCCAACCGAGCAGCGCGGGCACGTGGTTGTTCTCGGCGCCGGCGCAGATGATTTTCCCGGCGTGCTGCCGGCCGTTCTCGCCCCAGTACCACATGTAGAAGGGGTGGGCCCCGTGGTAGCTGTTGCCCTTGCGGTAGAGGTGCACGTAGCTGGGGTTGCGCGCGAATTCCTCTTCGTACTTGTGCGAGAGGACCATCGCGTCGCGCGTCTCGGGCAGCAGTCGGTTGAAGAACTCGATGTACGGCGCGTGGTGCTCGGGGTCGAACTCGTCGTACGCCGGGTGGGTGATGATGATCACCCCGCCCTTCTTCAGCAGCGGGACTCCGCGGTTCAGGTTGTGGAGGTACCCGCAGGCCATCACCTGCACCAGCAACGGGTTCAAGATCGAGTTGACGTTGTAGGGCGAGATGTACGGCATCCCGAAGATGACGATGTCGCTTTGCCCGTCGACCGGCACCGAGTACTGCTTCCACGACAGCTCGAGCGTCTTCTGGTGCGTGGGCTCGGTCGCACCGGCGAACACCCCAATCACTTCGTACGCCGCCGGAATGCTGTGGAACATCTTGCGCTTCATCGGGCGCGGCATCTTCGACAGCGCGTACTTGGTCGCCTGGAACTTCAACCGATCGAACTCGGTGAAGTCCTCTTCCTTCTTCATCAGCCAGTCCAGCTGGCCATCGAACGCACGGTTGTTGAGCACCGTCTCGATGTGAAAGACCTTCAGGTGCTTGTCGATCACCCGGCCGATGCGCTCGGTCGAACGGTGGAGCGCCGACGTGCTCGGTTCCATGTAGCTGCTGGTGTCGCGAATGGTCTGCGGGTTGTGGTGCGCGCGCAGCGACGCGTAGTTGGTCAAGCCGGTGCCGACCGACTTGTGCCCCCCGTCCATCGGGACGAGGTTGATGTTCACGTAGATCAGCAGGTCGCTGTCGGCGGCGCGCTTGTTGAGTGCGACCACCTCGTTCTGCGCGGTGCGTTCCATCTCGACGATTCCGTCGGGATCTTCGGCGTCGTGGTTGTAGAAACGATCGGGGTGGAACTCTCGGAAGATGTCGTCGCCCACGCAGCGCTTGAGCTCGGCGTCGGTCATGCGCCGGTGAAGCGCGTTGGCGATGATGATGTGGACATCGTCGACGCCCGAGTCGGACAACAGCTCGAGCACGATCTCGAGCACTTTTTGCCGCACGTCCGGGGTGCGCATCGGGGGCAGGGGCAAAGAGATGTCGTCGAGCGCGATGGTCACCTTCATTCCCGGCGTCAGCAGCGCGTGCAGCGGCTCCATCTCTTCGGGGTGGTTGATCGCGTAGCGAATCGCCGCCTTGAGGTTGGGCACCGGCTCGAGCGGAGGCCGGGGGTAGATGATCCGGGTCCCGACGGGCACGTCCTCGAGCAGAAAGTCTTCCCCGTAGAAGAGCACGCGGGGCGGCGAGCTCTTCTCCTGGATGACGATGTGACTTTCTTCGTCGTACAGCTTCTTCAGCGTCTTCAGCGGGCGCATGCGAGTTCCTTGAGAGTCAGCGCAGGTCGAGAATCGGCCAGTTGTAGCTTCGGGCCAGCGCGCGCAGGCGAAGGTCCGGGTTGACCGCGGTGGGGCGGCCGACGGCGGTGAGCATGGCGTAGTCGCTGGCGCTGTCGGTGTACGCGTGGCTCTTGTTCGCCGCCAGGTTGTGGCGTTCGCAATAATCGCGAATCACGTTGGCCTTGTTCGCGCCTTCGATGATCGGAGGAATCACCTTCCCGGTCGCGACGCCTCCGACGAACTGCATCTTGTTGGCGATGACGTCGTCGGCCCCGAGGAACCGGGCCAGCGGAGCCATCGTGAAGTCGAGCGCGCCGGTGATGAAGACGATGCGGCAATTGGCGCGGCGGGCCTCGTCGATCAAATCTTTCGCGCGGGGGTAGATGGCGGGTTTGATTACGTCTTCGAACAAGTCCTCGGCCAGGGTGTAGAGCCGGTCTTCCGAGAAGCCGGCGTAGCGCCGATAAAAAAACTCGTTGAACGTCTTGCGGTCGATGAGGTTCAGCGCGCCGAAGATGGGAATCGACGCGACCGTGCTCAGCGTGCGGCCGAGGATTCCCATCACGCTGCCTTCGTTCATCGCGTAGTAGCCGAACGCGTGAACGACGTTGGTCGAAATGAGCGTGCCGTCTACGTCGTAGAAAGCAGCCTTGCCTAAAGCGTGAGGACCTTGATGCACGGGCGGCGGGATACCACAGCTTGCCCCTACTTCAAGCGGGCTGGACACCTGGTGGGGTTGAGCGCCTGCGGGCGGCCGAGTGGATGGGTTTGGTGATGAAAGACGACGGGGGACGCGGAAGGCCGCGCGCCCCCCACGTCCCCCGCCTTTTCAGCAGCGCAAGTGGCTCATCGAACGTCGAAGGCGCCGTTGATCGTGCCGCCTCCTCCCAGCGACATCACGAAGGTTCCTTTGAGCCCGCCGGCAACCTGGGTGAAGGTCACGGTGGCAGAGCTTGCGGGGCGCGAGGCGTAGAAGGTGACTCCGCCGGCGGTCTTCTGGTCCCAGAAGATCGCGTTGGACACCGAGACGGTGCCGGGGGCCGAAGGGCAAGCGCTGAGCGGAAGCACCGCGCCCATCGAGGTCACCTGGGGATCCATCACGAACAGCGAGAGGCCGCTGCCGTCATCGCCCACTGCGGCGACGCCCGAAGGCACGCTGACGGCTCCGCTGCCGAACGCCGAGCAGACGGCGACGTTGCCCACGGTGCCCGAGAAGTTGCCATCGCCCTGCAGCCGACTGCAGGAAACCGGGGGGGAAGTGACGCACTGTCCGGCCTGGCAGACCTGGCCCGCGCCGCACTGAGCGTTCGAGGTGCAGCCGGGAGGAGCGGTGACGCACTGCCCGGCCTGGCAGACCTGGCCCGCGCCGCACTGAGCGTTCGAGGTGCAGGGGGGAGGGCCGTTGACGCACTGCCCGGCCTGGCAGATTTTGCCCGCGCCGCACTGGGCGTTGGTGGTGCAGGCGGGAGGAGCGGTGACGCACTGTCCGGCCTGGCAGACCTGCCCGGTGGCGCACTGGGCGTTCGAGGTGCAGCCCTGGGGAACGCAGGCGCCGCTGAGGCACACTTCATTGCTGCGGCACTGGGCGTTCGTGGTGCAGGCAGGAATCGCAGTGGCATCGTCGAGCGTGCCGCTGAAGGTTCCGGTGATGCGTCCGCCGATGACTCCGGCGGCGGTGAGGGTGAGGGTGCCGGCGCTTGCGAGCGCGACGGGATTTCCCGTTGCGGAATCGAAGATCCCCGCGAAGAGCGTGGTGTTGTTGATGCTCGAGGTGCCGACTTTCAGCGGCGCGCCGTCCGAGATGATTCCAAAGAAGTTTCCAGTGCCGGCGGTGAAGTTGCCGATCATCAGGTAGTGCAGGGTGCTGCCGGCCTGGCTGTCGAGGAAGCCGATGCCCGAGGGCCCACCGGCGGCGGGAGGGGTGGCGCTGGTGGACCAGGTGCCGGTTCCCATCGGCGTGCCCTGCCAGGTGTTGGGGTCGACGACGGGGACATCGAAGCTGGCGGTGCCCGGGTAGCCAGAGCTCAAAGCCTGGTTGAGGTGCTGGCCCTGGTGCTGGCCCTGGTGCTGGGGCCGGGCGAGGGTGATTTGTCCGGGGTTGCTACATCCGGTGAGGAAAAAGAGACCAATCAGACACGACGCGACTGAACGAGCCGTGACGGCTCGCGCAAGATTCATAGACATGTGGGGTTCCCCTCGTAAGGAACGGCGCCCGGCTCACGCCGCGTTCATCGTCGCGTCAGTCTCCTGCCGTGGGGCATTCATTCATTTGGTGATTTCGGTGTTCGATTGCCCGACAAGGGCGGATGCCGATTCGAAGAGGAGCAGTGAGCTGTTCGCGGTTTCGCATCGAGGGAACGGTGCCCAAAGACGTGAAGAAGTGGCTGACGAAAGCGCTGAAGACGGGCGCGTTCGAGCCGATTGATCCGAAGAGTGACGAAGAGCGTGCGGCGGGGTTCGTCGAGTTGGAAGACGACCGGGCGACGGCCTTTTCAGGCGGGGCGCTGTTCGAAGGGCTGTACGCGTTGTTTTCCTGGCGGGTGGAAAAAATCCGCATCCCGGCGTCGACGGTTCGTGCCGAGCTGCTCGAGTGGGGAAAGAAGTTCGAAGTGAAGAACGGGCGTGAGCCGGGCCGGCGCGAGAAGAGCGAGCAGAAAGAGCTGATTCGCAAAGCGATGCGCGCGAGGACTGAGCCGGTGGCCTCGGTTTCGGACATCAGCTACGAATTGCCGGTGGGCGAGATCCTGGTTTGGGCGAGCTCGACGGGAATCGTGGAGGAAGTGCAGACCGGTCTGGAGCAGGGCCTGGCGGTCCGTCTGATTCCGCGGGTACCGGCGTCGTTCGTCTCGCCGGCGGTGCTCGAGGCGCTGGGCCCGACGCCCGAGCTGTTTGAGCATCAGGAGGCGGGGCGATGAGTGCGCGAGCCCAGGCCCAGGCCGAAGCAAAGTTCATGAAGGGCGAGACCGGCGTGGACGGTGCGTCGGGAAAGATGGAAGTGGACCCGGAAGTCGCGCAGCAGGTGAAGGCAACCGAAGCGCTGTACCGGGGTCGGGCCTGGTTGGGGCGAGAGGCGCTGTGCTGGATCTTGATGAAGAGCGAGTCTTCCGAAGCGCTGTGCAAGGTCGACGGGTTGTCGCTGACGGCGGTGTTCACGGGAAAAATTCTGCTTCGCGCGGGCTCGGGAGAAGTGACCGAGGTGTCGGCGAAGGGGGTGGCGGCGCCCTATTCCTCGATTGTCCGTTTCGCGTTGAAGCGCAACTTGTTGGTGCACGGGGCGCGGTTGCAGCTGACCCATGGTGAGCAGACGTTTGAAGTCACGCTGGATGCCGAGCGTTTTGACCTGCGGGGGGCGAAGTTGCCGGCGCTGCTCAACGAAGGTGACGAAGGCGAAGAGCTGAATGAGCGACTCGAGCTGGTCTCTCGTCTGGGCCGACTGATCGACGCGCTGATTGAGCAGTTCATCAAGGTGCGCGTGGGGCCGGGTTGGAAGAAGACGGTGGTCCCGGCGCTGAAAGAATGGTTCGAGGGCGAGCCGACCAAAGCTTCCCGGGCCTGAAAAGGTCGGGTTCACTCTCGACCGACAAACCGGGGTAAATTGAGTCCCAATGTCCGAATGACTTTTACCCCAGAACGGCCAAGACTGTCGTCGAGAGGGGCTGTCGGTTCGAAATGCCTTTTCCCGTCAATGCCCGCACTCAGCCTGACGAAAACCACAGGGGCCGCCAGGGCGTGTGCCTCGGGGCAAGACGTATCGCCAGGCGCAACTGGCCCGCACGGGCGAGCTCATCCGACGGCGGTTCCGAGCCGCCCCTGCCACGAGACGAGCAGCTTTCCGTCCTTAATGGTCCGGAAGGAAAAGACGATCTCAGGGCGAGACATGGTGGGGCAGGTACACCAGCAGTGCGACGGCGAGCAACACTCCGACGGCGGTGGCCGCGCCGAAGACGGCGAGCACGGGAAGGGCGTAGGCGCGGCCGGCTGCGAGGAGCGCGATTCCCGCTTTGACCAGGGTATTGGTTCCGACCGCGATCATGATCGCCAACGCGGCGATGGACAGCGACAGCTCGTTCGACGCGGCCTGCCGGCTGACGGCGAGGGTGATGGCATCTACGTCCATCAACCCTGAAATCGCGGCGGTGGCGAGCAGCCCGGCATTTCCAAGCCACTGCTGTGCGAGGGCGGCCGCGACGAGGATCACCGCGAGCAGCACTCCCCACTTGAGCGCGGGCAGAATCGAAAATGGATTTTCCAGCTCGACTGCTTCCCCGGGCACGGGGGGCGAAAGCCTGATCGCCTTCCATTTCCACGCCGCGCCCGCGACGGTGACCGCCGCCATCGCGCCCATCGGCACTGCCAGCTCGAGCGCGACCTTCGGTGAAATCAACGCCGAAACGATGAAGACCCGAATGAACATCACCGTGCTCGCGAGCATCGTGGCCAGCTGCCCGGGCGCTACCATCGAGGGGGACGCCCGGGCCTGTTGGGCCATCGACGCGGTCACTGCGGTCGAGCTGGCGAGGCCGCCGACGAGGCCGGTGAGGCCGGCGCCGCGCTGGCTGCCCAGGAAGCGGTTGAGCCCGTACCCGATGAACCCGATGCCGGCGATCAGCGCGACGAAGATCCCCAGCCGCCGCGGTGAGAGCACCTGCCACGGATCTCGCGCCTCGGTGGGCAGCAGCGGGAGCACGATCGCCAGCAACACCGCCAGCTGAAGCGTGGACGTGAGGTCCCGGCGCTTCATCTTCGGAACCAGGGTGTTGAACCACGGCTTGGAAATCAGCAGCAGCATCACCGCCAGCGCGAAGGCCACCGCCAGCAACCGGTGCGCGTGGACCAGCATCCCGAGCAGGAAGGTCGCCAGCGCCGCCACTTCGGTGGTCAGCCCCCGGCCGGCCCCGAACGGGCTGACGATCGCGACCGTCACCAGGCCCCCGACCACGACCAGCGCCGCCACCGGCAACCACGGGTTGGACGGGGCGAAGAGGCCGGCGAGCCAGCCGAACAGCGAGAGCAGCGCGAAGGTCCGCACGCCCATCAGCGCTTCGTGCGGCGTGGGCTGGGCGAGGTTTTCGTGTTGCTCGCGCTCGAGGCCGATGAACAGCCCGATTCCGATCGCGGTCGCCCCGTCCAACAACAGCGGCAAAGAGGTGTTGTCCATTTCCTACCTGCGGGTGCGCGCGTTCACCATCTCTTCACACACCCGGGTCGCAGCGCGCCGAATGCCCGCGAGGTGGAAGACGATGTCGACGTTCTGCAGCGCCGCGCCCAACGATTCTCGCTGGGTCACATCGCCGGTCGCGCGCTCGCAATCGATGCCCGCCAGAGCGGAATCGTCACTTCCCGAGCGAATCAAGCAGCGCACTTTGTCGCCCCGTTCGACCAGCCGCCGGGCGAGCCACGACCCCAGGAAACCGTTTGCTCCAGTGATCAGGTGTCGCATCTGTAGGTACTTTCCCTCGAAAAAACGGATCAAGGGGCTGTTTTTCACTGGAGGCCTTTGCTACTCACCGCGGCCCGGATCTCGTGAGGAGACCGCTAACGTCCCCCTCCAGGGGGAGGAGCCGAAACAAATGGCCGCGAAGAAAGCTGCGAAGAAGACCACCGCCGCACCGAAGCGAAAGCCGAACGCCGCGTTCATGAAGCCGATGACCCCGTCGTCGCTGTTGGCTGAGATTGTCGGCGCGAAGCCACTGCCCCGCACCGAAGTCACCAGCAAGGTCTGGGCGTACATCAAGAAGCACGGTCTGCAGGACGCGAAGGACCGCAAGCAGATCAATGCCGATGACAAGCTCAAGGCTGTCTTCGGTGGGAAGAAGTCGGTCAACATGTTCGAGATGACCAAGCTCGTCAGCAAGCACCTCTCCTGAGGTTTTTGCCGTAGAGCTTCTCTGGAGGGCTCGCTCTTCTTCTCGACGAAGGGCGGGCCCTTTTCATTTCTTTTTCCTGAAAGCCTCGCGCGCTAAGTCGACGGGCTCATCGTGACTGCCCCCTTAGAAGTCTGGCCCGGAGTGCCGTACCCCCTCGGAGCTTCCTGCAACGAACGGGGCGTCAACTTCGCCATCTACAGCGAAGGAGCGACCGCCCTCGAGCTGGTCCTCTTCGACAGTGAAGACCCTTCGAAGCAGACCCACGTCTTCCCGCTGCTCGATGTCACCAACCACGTCTGGCACGGCTACGTGCCGCAGCTCAAAGAAGGTCAGCTCTACGGCTTTCGGGCCCACGGCCCCTGGGACCCTTCGCGCGGCCTGCGCTTCAACCCCAAAAAGCTGCTCGTCGACCCCTACGCGAAAGCGGTCAGCGGAAAGCCCGATTGGAAAACGCCCCTGCATGGCAGTGACTTCGACGCCGCGGGAATCGAGAGCCGCAACGACGGCGACTCGGCTGCGGGCGCTCCGAAGAGCGTGGTCGTCGCCGACGACTTCGACTGGTCGGGCGAGCGCCGTCCCCAGGTGCTGTGGCGCAAGACGGTCATCTACGAGCTGCACGTCAAGGGCTTCACCGCCAAACATCCGCGGGTTCCTCCCGAGCTGCAGGGGACCTACCTCGGCCTGGCCCACCCCGGAGTGATTGGCCATCTCACGTCGCTGGGCATCACCTCGGTGCAGCTGTTGCCGGTGCACGAAGCGGCGTCCGAAGGCTTCATTCTCGAGAAGGGTCTCAGCAATTACTGGGGCTACAACACGCTGGGCTTCTTCGCTCCGGATCAGCGCTTCTCGTCCAGCGGCGCGCGCGGCGGTCAGGTGCGCGAATTCAAGCAGATGGTGAAGGCGATGCACGCGGCGGGAATCGAGGTGCTGCTCGACGTGGTCTACAACCACACCTGCGAAGGCAACGAGCGCGGCCCGACGCTCAGCTTCCGGGGGCTCGACGCGCCCGTCTGGTACTGGCTCGACCCCGCCCACCCTTCTCGCCACCTCGACTTCACCGGAGTGGGCAACAGCTTGAACATGCGCCACCCGCAGGTGCTCAAGCTGGTGCTCGATTCGCTGCGCTACTGGGTCACCGAGATGCACGTCGACGGCTTCCGCTTCGACCTCGCGACCACGCTGGGGCGCCGGGGCGGTGGCGAGTTCGACCCCACCGGGCCGTTCTTCCAGGCGATCAACCAGGACCCGGTGCTCTCGCGGGTGAAGCTGCTCGCCGAGCCGTGGGACATGGGGCTGGGCGGTTACCGGGTCGGGCAGTTTCCGCTGCTCTGGGCCGAGTGGAACGACAAGTACCGCGAGAGCATTCGGCGCTTCTGGCGCGGCGATGAACGCCAGGCGGCCGACATCGGCTACCGGCTGACGGGCAGCTCGGACCTGATGAAGATTTCTGGCCGCCGTCCGACCGCGAGCCTCAACTACGTCACTTGCCACGACGGGTTCACGTTGCGAGACCTCGTCAGCTACAACCACAAACACAACGCGCTCAACGGGGAAGACAACCGCGACGGAGCCGATGAGAACCACAGCTTCAACTGCGGCGCCGAAGGTCCGACCGAAGATCCGCTGGTCAACGCGCTGCGAGATCGCCAGGCGCGCAACCTGCTGGCGACGCTGTTCCTGTCGGTCGGCACTCCGATGATCTGCGCCGGCGACGAGCTGGGTCGGACCCAGGGGGGAAACAACAACGCGTGGTGCCAGGACAACGAGCTGTCCTGGGTCGACTGGGATCTCGACGAGACCCGCACCCACTTTTTGAACTTCGCCCGCGCCTGCCTCAAGCTGCGCCGAGATCACCCGGTGCTGCAGCGCCGCAACTTCTTCCTCGGCTCGACGCTCGAGGACTCGCACTTTCGGGACCTCGCCTGGTTTTCCCCCGACGGAAAAGAGATGCAGCAGGGCGACTGGGCCCAGCCCCACATTCGCTGCCTCGGCTGGTTTCTGGGGGGCGACGCGATCGGCGCCCGCGGCCCCGATGGCCGGAAGGTCGTGGGCCAGAGCCTGTTGATCTACGTCAACGCGGGGGCCGAAGAAGTGCCGCTGCAGCTGCCCGACAACAGCTGGGGCGAAGGGTGGGAAGTGTTGCTCGAGACGACGCGCGACGACCGGGCCCGTCGATCTTTGGATCCCGGGCAGAGAATGGTTTTGCCCGGCCGCAGTTTGATCGTGATGCAGCAGTTGAGCAAAGTCTTGTAGCTTCGGAGCGACGTGGGCACGCCTCTTCTCTGGATCAGTTTCCTGGCCGGCGTGCTCACGCTGGTCGTCATCGACCTGACTCTGGTCAAGGCGCAGGGCGGGACAGTTTCGGTCAAAGCCGCTGCGCTGTGGGTCGCGGTCTACGTCAGCCTCGCGCTGGGTTTCGCAGGGTTTCTCTACACCCAGGGCGGAGTGAAGACCGCCGGTACGTTCCTCACCGTCTACGTCATCGAGTACGCGCTCTCGGTCGACAACCTCTTCGTCTTCCTCGTCATCTTCAGCTACTTCAAGATCAAGAAAGACGCG
>JAYVCD010000209.1:0-9029 GCA_043750125.1 Archangiaceae bacterium
AATGTGGGCCGGAAACCGGACTCCACCGATGGTCACTGCGCGGGCGGCGGTCACCATCAGCCGTTCGCCCAACAGGTTGAGGGTCAGCAGGGACTTCGGCATGTCCGCGACGTGGATTTCGTCGTCAGCCGCGCCTCCGACGTGAAGCACCCCGTCGACGAGGTCGAATTCCATCTTCTCGGGGCCAAAGCTGATTTCGATGAACATGACTGGGCCGAAGAGCAGCCCGTCGGCCACCGCAACCTCCGGGAAGGACGAGCCCGACACTCTGTTGCGTCTCAACAGCGGGACTGGAAGTAGTCTGCGCCGCCTCATGGACAAGCGTTGGGTATGGGTGGGACTGCTGGGCCTTTGGGGCTGTCGGGATGAACAGGCGGGACCCAGGAACCGCCCCGCGCCGCAGCAGCAACAGCAGCAACAACAACCCGCGCCCAGCGTCGCCTTGCATACGCTCGACGCGGCCCCGACCGACCTCACCTTCAAAAGTGGAGGCACCTGGGCGGGAGGCACCCTTCAATACCTCGGCTCGAAGCTCGAACCCGAGCGCCCTCAGGCCGGCCAGCAGGTGAAGGTCAGCCACTACTTCACCGCCTTGAAGGCTCCGCCCCAGGGCTGGAACTTCTTTCTGCACGTCATTGACGCCAGCAGCGGGCAGCAGCTGGGCAATGCCGATCACGAGCTGCAGGGCGGCGCGGCGCCGGTGGGCAGCTGGCCGGTGGGCAAGGTCATCGAAGACGTCCACCTGCTGCAGATGCCGAACTACGCCGGGCCGATGCAGCTGGTGATTGGGTTCTGGCAGGGGGATGCCCGGCTTCCCGTCGACGACCGGCCGCCGCCCGCGCAGCCCGCCCATGACGGGCAGCAGCGGATGTACGGGCCGAGGCTCGAGTCGCCTGCGCAGGTGCTTCCCGAGTACCGGGTTCCCAAAGCGTCCAGGCCCCCGACCATTGACGGGAAGCTCGACGATGAAATCTGGAAAGCGGCCCCCGCCGTCACATTGACCTCGAGCATGGACGGCTCGCCGGTCACGAAGAGGACGACCGCGCGGATCTTGTACGACGACAAGTTTCTCTACGTCGCGTTCGACTGCGAGGACCCTGACGTGTGGGGCAGCCTGCTCAAGAAAGACGACCCCATATACACCGAGGACGCGGTCGAAATTTTCATCGACGCGAACGGCGATGGGAAGACCTACAACGAGCTGCAGGTCTCGCCCCACAACGTGAATTTCGATGCGGCCTTCGTCACCCGCCGTTCAGACCTGGCCGAAGCGATGAAATGGGAATCCGGAATGAAGAGCGCCGTCACGGTGCGCGGCACGATCGACAACGACGCCGACAAAGATGAAGGGTGGAGCGTCGAGATGCAGATCCCCCTCGACAAGTTGATGGAAGTCCCGCGCTTGCCTCCCCAGAAGGGCGACACCTGGCGCTTCAATCTCTATCGCCTCGAGCACCTGGTTCGACGAAAGCAGATTGAAGGGCAGTCGTTCTCTCCGCTGTTCGCGGGCGACTTCCACCACCTGCCGCGCTTCGGAAAGTTGATCTTCGAGTAGGGCGAGGCTTCAGGAGGCGCAGACGGTGAGCGCGTCAATCGCTTTCACCTGCGGTCCCACCACTCCGGCGGGGTGCAGCCAGTTGGCGCTGCCCTCGAAGCTCGAGTTTCCGGCTTCGATGGTGAAGCGAAACGCCTCTGGGGCCTGCGCGGTGAAGCCAATCAGCTCATGGGCGGTGATGTCGGTCGCTTTCCATTCGACGAACTCGACCCGCTGGCCAGCCACTTCGATGACCAGGGGAAGCTGGCCGATTTGGGTCCCACTCAGGCGCACACAGACGGGCAGGGCTGGCGCGGGGGCAGGGGGGGTGGGAATGAAGGTGACGACCATCATCGCTGCCGACAGTGCACGGACCATGAAGGACGGCAGTGCAGGCTGCGCGCCACTTCACTTCGGGGGCAAACGGTCGCAACCACAAGAGGCCGCTTTGCCCCGAATGCGCTTGAGGTGTGATTTGGCCATGCGCAGCGCTGCTCCACTGCCACACCCTGTGCTCACTCTTCGTTGGCAGGGACGATCGACTTGATCCCCCAGATGTCGCTCGCGTACTCCTTGATCGTCCGGTCTGACGAGAACCAGCCGCTGCGGGCGACGTTGAGAATCGCCGAGCGCCACCAGCGGTCGGGCTGTTGGTACCTGTGGGCGATCTCGGTCTGGGCCTTACGGTACCCCTCGAAATCTTCGAGCACCATGTAACGGTCGTCATCGAGCAGGCCGTCGATCAACGGCCGGAAGATCGACTTGTCTTCGGGGCTGAAGAAGCCCGAATTGATCAGGTCGAGCACCTCGCGAACGTCGCTGTTCGATTCGTACACCTTGCGGCCGCTGTACCCGTCGCGCTTGCGCTGGGCCACTTCGTCGGTGGTGAGGCCAAACAGAAAGAAGTTTTCGGCCCCCACCTTCTCACGCAGCTCGATGTTGGCTCCGTCCAGCGTGCCCAGCGTCAGCGCGCCATTGAGGGCGAACTTCATGTTTCCGGTGCCCGAGGCTTCCATTCCTGCCGTGCTGATCTGCTCGCTCACGTCCGCCGCGGGGATGATGCGTTCGGCCAGCGAGACGCGGTAGTTGGGAATGAAGGCGACCCGTAGCCCGGTTCGGCCTGCGTCGCTGTTCACCACTTCTCCAATTCCGTTGATCAGGCGAATGATCAGCTTCGCCGTCTTGTACCCGGGGGCGCTCTTGGCCCCGAACAGGAAGGCCCGCGGCACCCCGATGCTGCTCGGGTCCTTGCGCGCCTGGATCCACAGGTGAACGATGTGCAGGGCGTTGAGCAGCTGCCGTTTGTACTCGTGCAGGCGCTTGACCTGCACATCGAACACCGCCGTTGGATCAAGGCTGGTCCACATCACGTCGCGCAAGTGAGCCACCAGGTCCTGCTTGTTCGCCGTCTTGGCCTCGCGAAAAGCCTTCACGAAGGCCGCGTCCTCGGCGAACTTTTCGAGCTCGATCAACCGTTCGAGATCTGAAATCCACTTGTCGCCGATCGCTTCGGTGATCAACCGGGCCAACCGCGGGTTACACGCCAGCAGCCATCGGCGGGGCGTGACTCCGTTGGTCTTGTTGTTGAATTTCTCGGGGTACATCTCGGCGAAGTCGGGCATCACGTCGCCTTTGAGCAGCTTGCTGTGCAGCGCCGCCACCCCATTGACGCTGTGGCTTCCCACCACCGCGAGGTGAGCCATGCGCACCTGCTTTTCATCGCTCTCTTCGATGAGCGACATCCGCGCCATTCGATCGGTGTCGAACGGCCAACGAATCTGCACCTGGCGCAAGAAGCGCTGGTTGATCTCGTAGATGATCTGCAGATGCCGAGGCAGCAGCCGTTCGAACAGCGCCACCGGCCACTTCTCGAGCGCCTCGGCCAGCAGGGTGTGGTTGGTGTATCCGAAGGTCTGGGTGGTGATGCCCCACGCCTCGTCCCAGGGAATCCGCTTCTCGTCCATCAGCACCCGCATCAGCTCGGTGACTGCGATGGCCGGGTGGGTGTCGTTGAGCTGAATGGCGACCTTGCTCGGAAACTGCACGAAGTCCGAGTGGGTCTTGAGGTAGCGGCGCATGATGTCTGCGATGCTGCAGGCGACGAAAAAGTACTCTTGCTTCAGCCGCAGCTCTTTCCCCGCCTGGTTCTGATCGTTGGGGTAGAGGACCTTCGAGATCACTTCCGAGTCGTTCTTCTCGACCACGCTGCGCTCGTAGTCACCGTCGTTGAAGAGCGCGAAATCGAACTCGGCCGAGGCACGCGCTTGCCACAGTCGCAGCGTGTTGACGGTGCGCGCGCCGAAGCCGGCAATCGGGGTGTCGTAGGGGACTCCGAGGACCGTCTTGCCTCCGACCCACCGCGCGACTCTTCGGCCGTCGGGAGCCAGGGTCTGCTCCACGCTGCCGTAGAAGCGCACCGGGACGATCCTTTCCGGGCGCACGATTTCCCAGGGGTTTCCGAACTTGAGCCACTCGTCGGCCCGCTCGACCTGGTACCCGTTGATGATTTCCTGGGTGAAGATTCCGAACTCGTAGCGAATCCCGTAGCCCATGCCGGGCATGTCCAGCGTCGCCAGCGAGTCGAGGAAGCAGGCGGCCAGTCGACCCAGGCCTCCGTTGCCCAGGCCCGCGTCCTGCTCCATTTCCAGCAGCGAAGTCAGATCAACGCCCAGCTCGCGCAGCGCTTCTCGGGTGGTGTCCCACAAACCCATGTTGATGAGGTTGTTTCCCAGCGCCCGACCAAGCAGGTACTCGGCCGAGAGGTAGTACGCCCGCTTCACGTCTTGTTGGTAGTACCTGCGCTGGGTCTTGACCCAGCTCTTGGCGAGGCGATCTCGAACGGTCAGCGCCAGCGCGAGGTACCGGTCGTAGAGACTGGCCGAGTCGAAGTTCTTGCCTCGGGTGTACTCGACGTGATCGATGAAGGCGCGCCGAAGGGCTTCCGCGCTGGTGCCAGCGCGCAATTCAGACGGAATGGGAACGGTACTCATGGCGCGCGACATTACCCGCGCGACCTTCAGTTACGGAGCGGTTTCCAAAGTCAGTCGACCCGCAACCGGAATCGCATCGAGCAGCGTTTTCACCGACGAAATCTTTTCGCCGTAGTCGCTCAGCAGCTCTGTGGGCAGCGGGTCGGCGGGGGGAAAGTTCTGATTGAGCGGGTTGACGAAAGTGCCGCCCCGCTTGAGCGCGAAGTGCAGGTGGGGGCCGGTGGACAGCCCGGTGCTGCCCGATTCTCCGAGCACCTTCTTCTGGGAAATCCGCTCGCCCACTTTCACCAGAATCTTCGACAGGTGCAGGTAGCAGGTCTCGAGGCTGAGCACGTGCTTCACGCAGACCATGTTGCCTCCCCCGTTGTCCCAGCCCGCGCGCACCACCGACCCGTCCGCGACGGCCCACACCGGAGTGCCGGTCGGAGTCCCGTAGTCGACTCCATTGTGACTGCCGAAGTAATTGAGAATGGGGTGAAAGCGTCCGCCGAACCCCGAGGTGACGTGGGCGAATTTCAGCGGGCTCTTGAGGAAGGTTTTTCGGGCTGAGCTCCCGTTTTCGGCGAAGAACGACTCGGTGCCATCGGGCAGTTGGTACCGGAACGTGCGCTTGGTTCCGACCGACGAGCCGACGTAGCTGGCCGCGAGCACGTTGCCGTATTCGATCGTGCGGCCCTTGCTGACCACCTTTTCGATCACCGCCCGCAGCCGGTCGCCTTTTCGCACGTCGCGGTAGAAGTCGATGTCCCAGGCAAACACGTCACTCAATGTGACGGCGACTTCAGGTTTTTCGCCGGCCGCAATCGCGGCGTCCCAGATCGAGCTGTCGATGTTGAGCTCGATCACCGCGATCTGCTGCTCCCGCTCGACCTCCCGCAAGCGGCCGACGTAGTGATCGCCGTCGCGCCGCACCAACCATTCTTTCAAGGCCGAACGCCGGTAGTCGAACGTGTCGAGCTGGCCATTTCGGAAGACGTACCGCAGCTGGTCTCCGACCCTGGCCTTCTTGAAGTCGAACGCAATCGCCTTCAGCGCGCCCTGCACCGCTTCGACGGTCGCCTCGTCGAGGTCGGCCTCATAGAGCGCTTTGGCCACCGTCTGGTTCGGCTCGAGCCTCCGGTTCTTCACGACCATGACTTGATCGGCCGCGAAATCGGGAGCGTTCAACGCGAGCACAGCGACGAGAGCAGAGAAGATCATCAAGGAGGCCGGCAGCGTATTCGAGGACTACCCGCGCGTCGCTTTTCCAGTCTTCAGCCGCTGGTACTCTTGCCAGGCGGCGCGCGCGCTCTCGAGGTGCGCTTCGACCCGACGATCATCGCGTGGGGGCTTGTCGTCGGGTGTCGTCTCGAGCAAAGGCCCGGCCCGCCCGGCACTCAGTGACGCCAGCAGCGGGTAGTCGGTCTCACCCGCTTCCACCCACACCCGGCTTTTCTGGCCCTTGGGTTGGTTCCACTCGACTTCCCCGTCGAGGTCTCCCCGGTACTCAATCAACAAGGCTCCGAGAACCTGCTGAAAGAACGCACCCCGAATGTCGTCTTTGACCATCGCTTCGGTCAGCGTCGCGTTGTCGCCCTCGATGTGAAACACGAGCGCGCAGCGCGGCTGCTCGGTCGTCACCCGCACATCGTCGCCTTCGCGCACGACTGTGACGCCCATCGCAGCGGGCAACCGAACGAATTCGGCTGCAGGAAGCACCAGGCGCACCCGGGTGACAGAGAGCTCGACGATTCGGGAAAGGGCCACGGGGCTACAACTCTACCTTTTTCTCTGAGTGCGTCGTCCCATCGAAACGCAGGGCGACGCCCTTGTTCTCGGATTTCGTGACCAACGTGACTGGCCGGCGCCACAGCGACTGCAGGTTCCTCAAGGTTTCGCGGGCGTAGTCGGTCTTCAGGTCGGTGCCTTCGTGCTTGTGGGCCAACCGCAGCTCGCCCTTGTTGTCGTCGTTGGCATCGACGACTTCAATCACCGGCTGACCGAAATTCGTGAGGCTCTGCAGGAGCTTGGCCTTTACCTTCCTGA
Organism: Archangiaceae bacterium; assembly: GCA_043750125.1. Taxonomy (GTDB): domain Bacteria; phylum Myxococcota; class Myxococcia; order Myxococcales; family Myxococcaceae; genus JAGSPQ01. The sequence goes on from JAYVCD010000209.1 coordinate 6,550, forward strand.
ATTCCTTGTCCATGATTTCCCAGGCGTTGTGCTTCTCGTTGAAGCCGTAGGTGAACATCTTCTGTTCGATCGCAAACTCTGGAGTGAGGAACTCGTCGATGAAGGTGATGTCGTTGTAGTGCTTACGGACCTCGAAGATCTTCGCTCGCCCGTTGTTGAGCTTCTTGTCCCAGCTTCGGCGCGCGCGCAGGTCGTCACACTCGTCCCAGTCTTTCCCGTAGCGGCCCTTGTTCCAGCGATCTTCGATGTCCCGGAACAGCTCGATGCCGATCTTGTAGGGGTTCAATTTGCCCGGAGCGGTGCCCATCACTCCCGAGTGGTGGTCGGCGTAGTCGATGATTTCCGAGTCGCGCAGCGCCTTGGTGGTCATGATCGTCGAGTGCCAGTAGCTGGCCCAGCCCTCGTTCATGATCTTCGTCTGGCCCTGGGGGGCGAAGTAGTAGGCCTCTTCGCGAACGATGGAGAGGATGTCGAATTCCCACTCCTCGAGCGGGGCGTGATCGAGCAGGAACAGCAGCACATCGCGTTGGGGGCGCTCGGGAAACTTCTTCGCCTTCGCCTTCTCGTCCTCGACCTTCTTGCGCTGGGCTTCGAGAAATGACGCCGGGTTCACGTACCCGCGCATGTATTCGCGGTCGACCTTGAAGCCGCCAACGCGATCGTTGGCCTTCGACTGCTCTTCAGCGAGCTTGGGGTCTGGGTTGCGCTTGATGTGCGGCGCGTGTTGGTCGATCAGGTTTTCGAGCGAGAGGCAGCGATCGATGAAGTCTTCGACCTTCTCGATTCCAATCTTGTCGATCGACCGGCGCACGCGGGTGGCGTGGTTGGCCATCTCGTCGATCATCCGCCGGTTGGTGTGTTGAAAGCTGAAGTTGTTCTTGAAGAAGTCGCAGTGGCCGTAGACGTGGGCCATCACCAGCTTCTGATCAATCTCGGCGTTCGCTTCGAGCAGGTAGGCGTAGCAAGGGTCGTTGTTGATCACGAGCTCGTAGATCTTCGACAACCCGTACTCGTAGCTCTTCGAGAGCTGCTCGTATTCCATCCCCCAGCGCCAGTGGGGATAGCGGGTGGGGAAGCCTCCATAGGCGGCCACCATGTTCAGCTCTTCGTACGAGAGGATCTCGAAGACGGTCTCGAAGCAGTCGAGCCCGAAGCCGCGGGCGTAGCCTTCGATTTCCTGCTTCAAATCGGCCAGCCGTGGGGTGAGACCCTTGGGCATTAGCGTCCCTTTCCAAGAAAATCTTTGATCGACCCGTAAATGGAATCTTTGTCGGCGATTTCACTGAGCGCCACGTTGGCCTGGTCTCCGACGTGCTCGCGCAGGTCTTTGATGAACTGCCCCGAGCCATAGGGACTCTCGACCTGGCCGTAGGCGAACTGGTTCACCGTCGGCAAGATGTCCGTCTTCAGCATCTCGACGCACAGCCGGGTGTCGTCCGCGCTCCAGTTGTCACCGTCACTGAAGTGAATCGGGTAGATGTTCCAGCTCGAGGCCGGGTAGTCGGCCTTGATGATGTCGCGGCAAAGCTTGTAGGCGCTGGAAATCATCGTCCCGCCAGACTCACGGGTATGAAAGAAGGTGTCGCGATCGACCTCGCGCGCCACCGCGTCGTGAATGATGTAGCGCGACTCGAGGCCCTTGTACTGGTGCCGCAGCCAGGTATCGAGCCAGAAGCTCTCGATGCGAACGATCTCTTTCTGCTCGTCGCCCATCGAGCCCGACACGTCCATCATGTAGATGATGACCGCGTTGGTCTCGGGAAGGTTCTCGAGCTTGTAGGTGCGGTACCGCTTGTCCTCTCGCACCGGAATGATCACCGGGTTGTTGGGGTCATAGGTCCCCATCGAGATCTGCCGCTTCATCGCCTGCTTGTAGGTGCGGCGGAAGTGGCGCAGCGATTCGGGGCCGATGGTGTGAATGCCCGTGTACTTGATCTTGGTGGTGACGATCTTCTCGGTGCCCTTGTGCTGAATGTTGGGCAACTGCAGCTCTTCACCGAGAATCTGCGCCAGCTCGTCGAGCGAAATGTCGACTTCGAGGGCGTGCTCGCCTTCCCCTTCGCCGGCTGAGCCCTGACCGTCGCCGGGTTGCTCTTCGCCGGGCGCGAGCTGATCGCCGACCTCGCCCTTGCCCTGGCCGACGCCGCCCTGTTCCTTCGACCCGTACTTGAAGTGCGGAATGTCGATGAATGGCACCGGAATGGAGATGGTCTCCTTTCCTTTCTTCCCGATCATCTCGCCTTGCTGCACGTACTTGCGCAGGTTGGCTTTGATCTTCCCTCGGACGATCTGTTTGAAGCGCGAGTGATCCTGGTCGATGCGAAGAGCCACGTTCAGTCCTTGGCATCACCCCGCGCGAAGATGCTCGCGACGAAGTTCAGCACATCGGTCGCCGACTCTTCGTCGTACCCGAAGTTCTTGATCAACCGGCCCCTCACCACATCGATTTTTTCCTGCGTCTCGCGATCCACCACCGAGCT
>JAYVCD010000210.1:0-11146 GCA_043750125.1 Archangiaceae bacterium
GGCAGGTGGCGCGAACCAGTGAGCTCTGAAACCCGGCGTCCTCGGTGCGCAGGATCCACTGCTGTCCGATCGCGTTCGGGTTGGGCACCGGGCTGTAGATCTGATTGCCGACGGTCAGCATCCCAAAGCCCATTCCATTGGCGCTGCCGCCGGCCGCAGTGAAGCTGACGGTCGAAAAGACATTGCGGGGAACGTTGACTGGGGTGAAGGCCCCGTTGAGCAGATCGAGATTGATCTGGACGAAGCCTCCATCGACGACCATCAGCGCGGCGGGTCCTCCGTCGCGGTCGAACAACACGACATCGTTTATTTCACCGGTCGGAAAGGTGCGAAACGCCGGGCCGCCATCGACGTTCAGCGCGAGCGTCGAGCTGCCGCCGCTGGTCACATACCCCCACGCAAAATAGTCGGCGCCGCTCGGGACGTTGAGCACCGAAAGGGGCGAGGCCGCCTCGAAAAAATCCGTCAGCGGCAAGTTGAGGACGTTCCAATCGGTCGTCAACAGACCGGCGGTTGGAGCCGCGCGCTGAAGGCGAACCTGCCCTCCTCCGCTGCGCCAGACGTAGGCATAGAGGGCCCCATTGGCCAGGCGCCGCAGCCGGCCGGTGACCCCCGCGCCGCCCGAAAGAAAGACCTGGCTGGCCCCGCAGCTGCCGGAAAATTGCACGGCGGAGGTCCCGTCCAGCAGGCCGACCAGACAGCCCGGGGCCCTCCAGGCCGCACTGGTGAAACTGCCGATCGCGAATTGTTGAAGCGAGATTCCGGCCGCGCTGCTTCCCGCGAACAGCCCCATCTGTCCGTTCGGGTTGATCGACGAGACCACCGCGAGGCCGGCATCGAGCGTGTCCACATCGGTGGGCGTTCCGGGAATCAGCGAAGACTTCCAGGTCGCGCTCGCGGGCAGCGCAAGCAAGATCGCTGCGGTGATCAGGGCGCGCATCAGTAGGCGGCCTCGGCGCGCAGGTAGGCCCGGTTTCGTTCATCGGGCTGCCCGTCATTGAGGCCCAGGCCACTGAAGCCCAGCGCGGTGAAGCCTGCGGCGAGCAGGAAGTTCTCGTTGAAGCGATAGCCGACCTCGCCCCGAATCGCGGTGAGCTGCCCGTCGGAAGCCTGGGATCGCCGCGCGACTTCAGCGGCCAGCTCGAGGCCGGCGATCACCCGCACCGCCGGACGCAGCGACGCAGACAACAACAGGGTGCGCGAAGACTCGAGGCCGGACCAGGCGGCGTGAAGCCCGGCTCCGAGGGTAAAGCGCGACCCCCATCGAACGGCCGGCATCAGGGACACCAGATCGAGGCTCCGCTCGGCAAAGCCGCCCTGCGAGGGAGGAGCCAGCTCACGCTGCAGAGTGTACCGCGCCACCACCGCGCCCCAGGAAGGTCGCCACGCCACCGACACTGTGCCCTCGAGTAGGCGGGCGATCGTCGTCGCGCCCTGGGCGGTGTGCGCGAACTGAAACCGGGCGGCGCCACTGAGCTGCTCGAAAAATCGGACTTCGCCCCCCGCGGCCGCGACCCACTGCACGAGCGGACCATCGGCGCGCACCTCGCCCCGTCCGAACACCCGGGCGGACGGGCGCACCAGCGAAGCGGTGATTCCTCCGGCGTCGCGGGTGATCGTCGGCGCATCGTCGAGCACCCGTCGCAAGCCGCGCTCGTAGCGGGCGGAGACTGAGAATCCGGAACCGAGCTCCTGGGTCAACCCCACCGCGCGCGACAGCTTGAGCGAGGTCGCGTCATGCGCGGCGAGGTCTTCGACGAACACGGCCGCGGTGGGACCCACCTGCTGGCGAGCGCCGGTGAACGTGCGGGACTCGCCGAGCGAAGGCGAATCGGCGTCGAAGGCGTGACCGCCGTAGTGGGTCACCTCTCCGTCTTTCCAGCTGGCGTGGCCCCAGACCTGAGGACCGATGACCGGCCCCCAGCCGCCGCGCACGCCCAGGTCCACCGTTGAGCTCAGGTGCAGATCCACGCCGGCTGAGCTGAACGAGTCGTCCCATTTTCCGGGCCCGCTTCCCCGCTCGAGGACGCGCTGCTTGTGCCCGGCGATCAGCGTCACCCGATCGCTGACGCGCAAGCGGGCGGACACGCCCACCGAGGTCCGAGCTCCGGTTCCTTCGACGACGGAAAGCTCGGTGTCGCGCGCTTCGAGCCGAATGCCCCAGCGCTCGGTCTCCCACCCTGCCCCGCCGCCCACCACCCGGGCGTGGGCGTTGAGGTTGTCGAAGGGCCGGCGCGGGTCCGAGCCGAGCCGGTCGTCGAACAGGCCGGTCACGATGATCGGCCCCAGCGGCTGATTGAAGCGCGCAGAGATCTGCCGAAACAAGACCGGGTCGAAGTGGGACGAATCTGAAAAGCCCTGGGTGCGCTGCCGGTACGAGGCGTCGAAGAACCCTTTCCCGAACAGCCCGCTGCTTCGGGCCCGAAGCGTCAGGGCCCAACCATTGGTCGCGGGCCCCTGCGGCCGAATGAACGACAGGCCCCCGTCATCGCTGAACGCCAGGCCTTCGAAGATGCCTTCCGAGCGCGCCACTTCAGCCCAGAGCGACACCGGCCCCAGCGGAGCGAAAGCCCTCGCATGCAGCAACGAGTAGCCGGCCCCCCGTTCGGCCACGCCTCCCGCGGCGAGGGTCACCGGGCCTAACTTCCCCGACAGCTCTCCGCCCAGCGCCGCGCCCCGCGAGGCAGCCAGCTCGGTGTGCTCGTAGTCCACCCACAGCACCGCCGCGCCTCCCGAGGTGAGCGGGTCGAAACCGAGCAGCGGCTGCGAGCCCATCAACGACAGCGGCTGGGTGAGCAGGATCCGTCCCGAGAGGTAGTCGATGGTGTAGTCCCGCCCGCGCACCAGGTGGCGTTCCTCGAGGGGAAGGCCGGTGCTGCCGTCGGAAATTTCGACCCGAACCAGCTCGCTGCCCTGAACGATCGCAAAGTTCGACAGGTAGTAGAGGCTGCCGCCGGTCGACTCGAAGCGCTCGTGCGCTGCGCGTCGCGACAGGCCCGAAGTGGGATCTCCTTCGGTCGGCGCGGCGAAGCCCCGAGCCCGAACCTGCACCCACTTCTCGTCGGGACTTCTCACGTCGAGGAAGCCGCCGAACAACGCGCGGTGGTAGCGGCCGACCTCGGTGTCGCCGACCCAGGCGCGGGTGGTCCCGTAGCCGACGCTGCCGACGCCCTCTTTCGACAGCTCGACCCGGACTCTTCCGCCGGCCGGGTTGGACGCTTCGATCGCCGCGTCGTCCCCGAAGACCAGCGGGGTGCGAAGCCAGTCGAGGCTGCGCTCGAAGACGCCGACCTCGCGGGTCCCGACCAGCGCCATCGGTCCTTGCGTTCGCACCCCTTCGACATCGGTGTCGCGCAAATCAATTTCTGCGGCGAGGTCGACCTGGCCAAACAGCCGAGCGCGCGCCAGGCCCGCTCCTCGTCCGGTCAGCCTGACCCCGGTTCCCAATCGCCCGACGTCCAGCGAGCCTTCGAGATCCAGCATTCCGACGAGCAAGGGCGCGTTCGACGTCTCGACCGAGAGTGTTGCCGTGACGGCGGGCCGGCCCGGCACTTCCCACTGCACCACCATCGCCTTCGGGGTGGCGGACTTCACCTGCGCCGAAGCCCGGCCGCTGGGGCCGACCAGGACGCTGTACCCCTCGAAGCTGACTTTCGTGCCGGGAGCAGCCTCGACCGACACCACCGCCCCGGTGGCGATCGCCGGAGGAATCGACAGCGACCCCAGCGGCTGGGGAAGCATCGGAGCAATCAGCACTCCGCTCGCGCGGCGCACGACTTCCACCCGTTGAGTAAATAACGCCACCCGACCATCGGCCGACTGCACCACGAGGGGAACTTCATGGGTCCCGGGGCTCAACGAGAGCCACGCCGTCCAGACCCCGGTGGCGGTGACCTCGGCGCGGACCTCGGACACCTTGACCGAGCTGCCTTCGGCGACTTTTCCAGTCAATTGAAGTCGCACCCCATCGCCTTCGAGCACTGCGCGGGGAGGCACCTCGAGCGAAGGCCCCAGGCTCTGCGCGGTCGGGGTCGGCCGACGCACCGCAAAGTCGATGGTTTCCAGCGCTCCCATCGAGATCTCCACCGTCGCGCTTTCGGGAGTCACCTCCGCTCCGGGGAAAAGCGCGCGGGGGTCGACCTTCAATCGATGGCGACCCTGGGTGAGGCGACCGAAGGTCAGGGCATCGGGCCGGCGGGCGTCGAGCGCCGCGAAATGAAATCGCCCAGCAGAATCGGTCAGGGCCATGAGCCCGGTCTCCATCACCACCTTCGCCCCGATCAGGCCCGGCTCGTCTGCGCTGCAGCGGCCGTTGCCGTCGAGGTCCTCGCAGACGCGTCCAACCAGCGCTCCGTCGGTCGTGTATCCGACCGAGCGCACCTGCGCCCACGCGAATGCCGGCACCACGGCCAGCAACCACGCAGCCCTCAAGGCTTGACCTTGGCCAAGCCGATCACCTGGGTCTCGAGGTCGACGACCGAGATCGTGGCGGGTCCTTTCAATTCGCTCACCCGCACCCACGCCCGACCGTTTTTCATTTCCGGTGAGCTCACCACCCCCGACGACACGCTCACCGCCACCTTGCGCTCAGGCAACAATTCACCCTGCGCAGACTCGACCCAGTACTGCGCTTCGCTGCCCGAAGCTTCGACCCGGACATTGACCGGAACCGCCGGAGCCACGGTCAGCTCGAGGTTCTGGGGAGCACTGCCCGGCCGAGATCCTTCCGGGAACACCCATCGGCCCCCGTCGCGAACGTGAACGGTGATCGACAGTCCCGGCCATTCGCTGTGGCCCACTTCGACTTCGCCATCGACCAGCGGCCCGAGCCGGGCGACCCCGTCGGCCTCGGTCATGATCGTCTGCGTTCCCACCTTCAGCGCCTGGGCAGGAACGGGCAACCCGGCAAGGTCCGTCACCGCGGCATGAAGTGACCCGCTCTCGGCCCAGACGACCAGGCGCGCGGGCTCAGTTCCCGCCGGCCCCCAGGCCCGAACGGTCAGTGTCCGTTTCCCGACCGGCGCCGCAGGTTGCCAATCGACCTTCAACTTCCCAGGAACGCTCTCGAGGGTCGCTGCGAGCTGTCCGGAACCCGCGGTCACAGTCAGCAGCGCCCCAGGACGCGGACGCCCCAACGCATCGGCGACTTCCACTCTGAGCGCTGCGCGCCCCCCCAGGTGCACCAGCGGCTCATCGATCGCGACGCGGGCTTGAACCGCGGGCCCCTGCAGCAATTGAAGGCTCAGATTCTCGTGCGCACTGATGGTCCCCTGGCGCCAGCTGGCGGCCAACGCGTCGGGCTTGTCGGAAAGCTCTCGCGGAGCCACGTACGTCCATTCGACGACGCCATTCTCGAGCGGTCGCGCGGAAGACAGCGTTCCCTTCGTGGCCACCAGCTGGACCTTGGCGCCGGTGGCCACGTTGCCGAACGGGTCCGAGGTCGCGCACATCACCCGCGCCCGCGACACTCCGTCGGCGGGAAGGCGGGTCGGGCTGATCACGCAGGCCAGCTGATCCGTCGCGGGCACCTGGAGATCAAACGCAGTCACCCGGCGGTTGCCGAGGCGATCAATCGCGGTGGCCTGACCACTTCCGTACCCGGGCGGCACCACCACCGGCACTTTGAACCGGCCATCGGGCCCCGCCTGCACGGGTCCGAACTTTTGACCCGCGATCAAGATTGAGAAGTCGGCGTTGGGCTCGGTCTGCCCCGGCAGCTCGACTGCGCTCGCGAGCGGAACGCGAAGAGCACCGAAGGCGCCGTGCACCGCCTGCGGGTGGGGCCAGGCGGAGAAGGCCACCACCACTGCCACTTCGGGGTACCGCGTGGTGGGCAAGACGTAGAGCGCGCGATACCGCCCCGGAGCGACGCGGGCGAGCCCTTCAATCGACCCCACATTGGCCCGCAGCACGGGAGGGGCCGATTGAGGGTCTGGCTTTCCCTCGGCGCCGAGCACTTCGACTGAGAGCTCCACCGCCGTGTCGCGGTTCTTCACCGGGGGCGCGCCCACCCACCGCAATGAAATTCGCGAGGCAGGCGGGCCGACTTCGTAGGTGGCCTCTGCGATCAGCCCCTGCGCTTCGGCTTTGAGCTTCAGCTGCCGAGCGCCAGGTCGGGGCACGACGAGGAAGCCGCGATCGCTGCGGCGAGCGTCCCCGCCTTCGACCCCGAGCTTTGCGTCTCGAGCGGCCTGCGATGGACCGCCTTCGCCCACGCGACGAACCGCCACTTCAAACCCATCGGGAGAAACGAAGCCCGCGGGCCCGAGCAATTCGAGGCGGTCGGCAAACGCGGCGCTGGCAACCAGCAGCGCAACGAGCATTGCCGAGTTCGCCAAGGCCCGAACCTTAGCTGAGCTGATCAGCCACTCGTGACCGGAAAGTTACTTCCGGCCGCGGGCACGGGCACGGGCGCGAACTGCCTTCGCGGCGCGGCGGTGCATCAACAGCCACGCGGCGACGCCCAGGATGATCAGCACCGTCGGAGCCCCGCCTGCGGCCGAGCATCCCATTGCAGGGTCCGCCGCGTTCGGCGCAGCGGTCAGGTCATCTTCGTGGTGTCCCGAGGAATCGTCGTCGTGTTCGCCGTCGTCATCATCCCCGTCGTCGTCTCCATGGTGGTGGATCGAGCCCGGAGGAGGCGTGCCGGCAGCCGTACAAGACTCAGTCAGCGTCGCGACGACGGTCGTGATGCTGTTGTGGGTGTCTCCATTGTTGACGTGGAGCGTGACGTGATTGGCGGTGACGAGATCGCCGGCTTCGGGGTGATCTCCACAGCCCTGGGTGCTGCACGAGTGGAAGACGTACTGGCTTGCCTTGGCCAAATCATAGGCAGTCGTGGGATGCGGGCCGCCGAAGCCGCCGCGGTATTTGCAGGTGGTGATCGCGCCCGAGTTCAGCTGGTAGGTGAAAGTCACCCAGTCGTTCGCGGAATTGCCCGCGGTGACCGCGAGCGTCGCGGGAATCGCGAACTTCATCGCCGGGGTCATCGCCGCCGAGGCGTCGAGGTAGAGAGTGGGGCTGTATTTCTTGCTCGCAGTGAGAGTGACCGTTCGAGCAAGGCACGCGTTGGGGTTCGGGAGCATGAAGGTGGCGCCCTTGACGTTGCGCGCCGAGTTGCCGTCTTCGTTGCTCGCCCAGACCACCCGCACCGAACCGTCCGCCAGCACCGTGATGTCGTTGAGCTGCTCGGTAACCGTGGGAGTGTTGGTGATCTGGTAGAGCCGATTGCCAACGATGTCGTAGACGAAGAGGTCCGTCGTCGAGCCGATCGTCGGCCGGCTTTCGAAGGCGATGAAGTTTCCGGCGATGCTCGGGTTCCCTTCGAAGCCGGGCAGCTGCAGCTGAGCTTCGGGCCCACCGGCGACCGGGCGCCAGAAGACATCTGAGTTCCCAGCGCGGAAGGAGTCATAGACGACCAGGGTCCCGTTGGTGTCTGGGTTGCCCTCGGCATTGAGCGAGGCAGAGACGACACCCACAGTCCAGGCAGCGCCGCTCTTCTTCGCCTGCCAGATGTCGCAGTTGCTCACCGAAGAATTGCAGTGTTCCCAGGTGACGACGTTGCCGTCGGGAGACACCGAAGGGCTCTGATCCGGGTTGGTGTCGGTGGTGATCCGCTGACGGGTTGCGGTCAACAGATCGTGGATGACGAGCTCTCCGTTGGCTTCGAGATCAAAGTCGATGTACGCGACGGTGTTGCCGCCGATCGCAGAGCCCAGTCGGGTGGTCGAAGGCGCAGGGTCGATCTCGATCGCGGGCGCGGCCGTCGCAGCGTCGAACACCATCACTGCCGTCGTCAGTCCACTGATCACGCGCGAGAAGACCACCTTGCTGCCGCTGATGTCTGAGAGCAGGTCCCGGGAGGACGCGCCCATCGGGATCTGGGTGTCGACCCCTGTCGAGAAGCGGTAGTAGCGAATGCTGAGGTCCGAGCTGTACGCCGCCCAGTCGCCGCTCACGTGGGGGTCGTTCTGATCTCCCGCGCCGGCGTTGATGGTGACCGGAAGCAACGTCGGCAGTGCGCCATTTACCGGCACGACAGCCAGTGCCACCGCAGGAAAGATCACCACCGCCATCGCCAACAGAAGCCGGTTCATCCGTTTCCCCTTCTCTGGGGTGCAGGCCCCAGAAACTAAAAAGTCCCAGCTTCCTGCGAGAGCAAGGAACCTTGGGACCGACGAACGAAAACTTCCCACGGCGACCACGGCCGGCCGAACTTCAGGCCCCGCGATTTTGCGCACCTGGCCTTTCGGCCGGGATTGCCCTTGTACAGGGTCGACTTTGAACCTCGATGATACGAGCGCGTTTGTCCAAGCGTCAACGGGACCTGCGCGCGCGCGTCAACAAGTCCGATGGGTAGACGTGCGGCGTTCGACTACTCCCGCCTACTCGATCACCCGGAACTCGACCCGTCGGTTTCTCGCGCGGCCTGCTTCGGTGTCGTTGCTTCCCAGCGGCGCAGATCGCCCCTTGCCCCGGGTGATCAGCCGCTCGCTCTTGACCCCGCGCTGAATCAGCGCCTGCCCCACCGTCTGCGCGCGCTGCAGCGACAACTGCTGGTTGAACGCTTCGTCGCCGGTGGCATCGGTGTGACCTTCGATCTGCACCCGCTTGATCTGGTCATTCTCATTGAGCAGCTTCGCGAGCAGCTCGAGCAGCTTTGCGTTCTTCGGCAACAGCTCGGCCGAGGCGACGTTGAAGACGATTTTCCCGCGGATGTTGATCATTCCGCTTTCGATCTTGATCTGTGGAACGTCGGGACAGCCATCGCCATCGCCCCCGGGCTCTTCGGCCACATCGGGGCATTCGTCCTTGCTGTCGGCGATCCCATCCCCGTCGGTGTCTTTGCCGCCCAGATTTCGGCTGCTCGCCGCGCAGCCAACGCCGAGGGCAGCGATCACCACGAGGAGGGCCCGAAGGTGCATAGGCCGCAGTGTTAGCTCATCCTCAAGGGGCTCCCAATATTCTGGAGAGCCGACTTCAATTTTCAAGCATCCGGCAGTAGCAGTAGACGAATTGCTGTGGAGCCGCGCCCGGCGTGGCGTGAACCTCGATCGTGCTCTCAACCTTCCGGAAGTCACGCCCGAACTCGCCGTGCAGCCCGCCAGCCGAGTGCGTCGGGCCAATGACAGTGGAGCTCTGCGTTAGCCGTTTCTTACCAGTCGCCGCTCACCAGGCGCCTCGTGCCAAGCCAGCCCACGGCGTTGGAGCTCGGTCTCATAGAGCGAGCTGGAATGCAGGCGCTCAGACACCCAGACAGCGCACGCGGACGACAGCACCAGAGGAAGGACGATCGCGTAGTCACCCGAGAGCTCGAAGCCGAGAACTGCCGCCATGATCGGAGCGTGCGTCGTCGCAGCGCAAAGAGCGGCAAGACCCACCAGCGCGTACGCCGTCGCGGGAGCGACGTGACCTTCAGCAAACAAGTTGAGCGCGTTTCCATAAAGCGCCCCCAGACACGCACCCACCAACAGGGTGGGTGTGAAGACGCCGCCCGGAAGCCCGGATGAGACCGAGAGTGTGGTGGCCAGCGGTTTTGCCAGAAGCAGGGCCACCACTACCGTCAGAGGCATCTTTCCCGACAACAATTCAGACAGCGGCTCGAAGCCGTTACCGGCGACTTCAGGGAGCGCGATCGCGATCAACCCGACCCCCAGTGCTCCCAAAAGAATTTTCGGCAACAGGCTCAGGGAGCTGCCCCCGGCCGTCTGCTCGCCCTTGTTCAACAGCTTGATGAATCCGGCACCCACGACTCCGGCCAGAAGCCCCAATACTGCAAATGCCAACAGCTCGCCGTCGTTGACCAGCCTGAAGGCGCGCGCGCCGTAGATGGGCCCTTCCCCGATGGCCCAGCGCGTGAGCGTGCTCGCCAGCGCGGTCGCTACTGCCGCCGGCACGAGCACATCGAGGGTGATGACACCGGCAACGACCTCAACCATGAACAACATCGCCGCCAACGGCGTGTTGTACGCCGCGGCGAACCCTGCCGCCGTTCCAGCTGCGACCAACGCGCGGTGTTGCTTGCCATCAAGTGAAAACCATCGGCTCAAGGAACTGCCGAGCGCGCCGCCAAATTGAATGAGAGGGCCTTCGCGACCGATCGAGGCGCCGCCCCCCATCGCGATCCAGCTCGCCAGCGCCTTGAAGGCCGTCGCTGGCGCCGACATTGTTCCGCGGCCGATTGCGACCGCCTCCATCACCTTGCCCACCGAAGCGCTCTGCTTGAAGCGCGCAGAAAGTCCCAGCACGCCCCACGCAAGCACGCCGCTGCTCAGCGACAACAGCAGGCACTCCCACCAGTGCAGCCGGCGCAAGACATCGAGCAAGTTGCCCGTCCCAAATAGCAACTGCGAGGCGCTGTGAACGGAGGCACGAAATGCGATCGCGAAGGCAGCCGAGCCGAGCGCCACCAGCAGCAATGCCACAAAACCACGCAGGCGAGCATCACTCATTCGTCGTCCCTACCGCGTCGCGTGTTGTCCCCATCCCCGCCCACTCAACGCAGCACAACCCTCAGAGTCAACCCGGTGGCAAGGCCCTTGGATGCAGCCCTTTGTGCCCACCTCGAAGGAGATGGCCCGCGACGAGGTACAGCATCGCCTTCGAGAAATTGGTATCGAACACGAACTTGTAGATGACGCGCAACATCGGGGCTTCCTCAGGCCGGTTTTTGCTTTTCTTTTTCGGGCCAGGCGCCGTCTGGAACCATTCCGAGAAGCGTTGCGCGAAGGGTTTGAAGTGATCCATCCAGCGGCCAGCAGAACTGCGCCCCGGCGACAAGCGCTCGACGAGAGAGCCGCTCATCGGCGATCGGAAGAATGGCGATGATCGGCGTTCGAGGACCCCCAGCCGCCTGCGCGGACGCAAGGGTGCGGAATGGATCTCTGAGTGCGATGACGGCAAACACCAGGTCGGGCGCCTGATCCGGCTCGACGAGCTCGATGTCGAGCGCATCCTTGAACAGCGAGCGGAGCTCTTCATCCACCCAGCCGACAAGGACCACCCGAATTTTCGACAGGTTCGAAGTCATGGTGGCGGTAGTCGAGCAAGTCCTGCGCCATGGCGGCAAAGGCGCGTCGCGAAGGACGTGCATCGCTTCACGCCGTCAAGTGCGAGAGCGGCAGATGAATGACGAACTGACTGCCGC
>JAYVCD010000211.1:0-11981 GCA_043750125.1 Archangiaceae bacterium
CGGCGCTCGAGCTCAGGTCGAGCTGATTCCAAAGCTGAGGGACGCTTCGGGCGAAATCCTCATCGCCAGAATGCGGGTCGACCCCAACCTGGTAGCGACCAATGTGGCGATCGGCGGCTTTCGGATCTCAGAGACCGTCAGCGGGGCGCAGAGCTTCTTTGGCACCGTGCTCGAGCACGTGGTGTGGGACGCGAAGGTCGACACTTCCGGTCTGGTGACTCCTCCCAAAGAATCGCAGCTCGATCGGGTCACCGCATTGACCCCAACGATTGCGATCAGCACCGACCTGTTTGGCAACGACTACAACAACGTGGATCTCCACACCGACAAGGTGCCGGACTTGACGGCCCTCACGCCCATCGAAGACCTGCGCGCCTCGCTTCGGGTGGTGCTCACCCGCCTCGAGGGAACGGGCGCAGAGGTCTTCGTGGCGACCGGCCCCGACAACACGGTGCTGCCGATGTACCCGGAAAAAGTGGCCCAACTGAAGGCGGCAGGCTTTTCAGATGCCGAGGCCAGCGACTGGCTGCAGGCACTTCGCGCGCGAATTGACGCCTACAACAACGTGCTGAGGCAAGAAGTCCAGGCGCACCCAAGAGTGCATGTGGTCGACCTGCATCGACAAGTGGCGGTCGTGCTTTCGCAAGGCGTCGACATCGGAGGCAAGGTGCTCAAGCCCTCGCCCTTTGGAGGGCTCCTCTCGCTCGACTCGATGCACTTTTCCGACACCGGCTACGCGGTGCTGGCCAACATGTTCATCGAAGAAATCAACACCACCCTGGGTACCCAGATCCCGCCCGCAGATCTGAAGGCCATCAACGCCACCGATCTCTATTCAGTCGAGGCGTTGCAAGCTGCAGGCATCACCTGCGCGGGGACGATGAACTGAAAACCCGCAAGGGTCAGGGGCCAACCACCAGGCGCTTCACTTCCTGAACCACGTGGGCCGCGGTGATGCCGTAGTGCTCCATCACCACTTCGGCAGGAGCCGAAGCTCCGAATCGGTCGATGCCGATCGCGAAACCTTCATCGCCGATCCATTTATCCCAACCGAAGGTGACTCCGGCCTCGATCGAGACGCGCACCGGCACGGATGGCAGCAACACCTCTTCACGGTACGAAGCAGGCTGAGCCTTGAAGGCCTCCCAACACGGCATCGAAATCACCCGGGTCGCGATCCCCTCTTTCTTCAGGGTCTCCTGAGCGGCCAACGCCAACTGCACCTCGCTCCCCGTCGCCAGCAGCAATGCCGCGGGCTGACCCGCGCAATCCGACAACACGTATGCGCCCTTGCGAAGACCTTCCGCACTGGCCAGCCGGGTCCGGTCGAGCCCGGCGACCTTTTGGCGGGTGAGCACCAGCCCGGTCGGGCCTTCCGTGCGCTCGAGCGCCAGCTTCCACGCCTGGGCAGACTCCGCTCCGTCGCAGGGCCGCACCATGTACAGATTGGGAATCGCGCGCAGGGCCGCCAGATGTTCGACCGACTGGTGCGTCGGTCCGTCCTCGCCCAGCGCGATCGAATCGTGGGTCCAAACGAACACCACCGGCAGGTCACTGAGCGCCGCCAATCGAACCGCCGGGCGCATGTAGTCGCTGAAGGTGAAAAAGGTCGCGGTGAAGGGCCGCAGGCCTCCGTGGTACGCAATCCCATTCGCGATCGAACCCATCGCGTGCTCGCGAACGCCGAAGTGAAGGTTGTTGCCCTTGCCCGTCTGTCCGTCGAAGTCTCCGCCGTCCTTCAGCCCGGTCTTGGTCGAGCCTGCCAAATCGGCGTCGCCCCCAATCAACTCGGGAAGCTTGGCCGCCAGCGCGCTGAGGACTTTTCCCGCGGCACTGCGAGTCTCCACGTCCTCGCCAGCTTTGAACTGGGGCAGCAACTGATCGAACCCTTCGGGCAGATCCCCTGCCTGGGTCCGCTTCCACACCGCGGCAAGCTCCGGAAATTTCACCGCGTAATCGGCCAACATCTTCTGCCACGCGCTCTGTGCCGCCTGACCCTTGGTCAGCGCGAGCCGAAAATGCTTCGAGGCTTCCTCGGGAACGTAGAACTTCTTTTCGGGATCCCAGCCCAGCGCCTTTTTGGTCAGCGCGACTTCATCGACGCCCAGCGGGCTTCCGTGCGCCGACGCCTTGCCCGCCTTGTTCGGCGAGCCAAAGCCAATAGTCGTCTTCACCACGATCAGTGAAGGGCGCGCCGTTTCTTCTCGCGCTGCCGCAATCGCCTTGTCGATGGCCTCGAGATCCGTGTCACCGTTGTGCACGGTCTGCACGTGCCACCCGTACGCCTCGTAACGGGCTTGCACGTTCTCGCTGAATGAAACGCTCAACGGCCCATCCAGCGTCACGTCGTTGGCGTCGTACAGACAAGTCAGCTTGCCCAGCTTCAAGTGACCCGCCAGCGAGGCCGCCTCGTGGGTCAGGCCTTCCATCACATCGCCGTCCGAAATCATCGCGTAGGTATGGTGATTGACCAGCTCGAAGCCCGGCCGGTTGAAGCGACTGGCGAGCGCACGTTCGGCGATCGCCATTCCGACCGCGTTCGCGTGGCCCTGTCCAAGGGGGCCGGTGGTCGCCTCGACTCCTTCGGTCACTCCGAACTCAGGGTGCCCTGGGGTCTTGCTGCCCCACTGCCGGAACGCGCGCAGGTCGTCCATCGTCAACGGGTAGCCGGTGACGTGCAGCAACGCGTACAGCAACATCGAGCCGTGGCCGGGCGAGAGGACGAACCGATCGCGATCAGGCCACGTGGGATCCGTCGGGTTGTGCTTCAGGTGTTTTTGCCAAAGCACGTACGCCATCGGGGAAGCACCCAGAGGCAGGCCGGGGTGCCCGGACTCCGCTTTCTGAACGGCGTCGATCGCAAGCGTGCGCAGCGTGTTGATGCAAAGGGTGTCCACCGTCGCGGAGGTGTTCATGGCCGCGCGATCTAACCCAGAAACCCTTCAGTCGAAGCGAACTTATCCGGCGTCGCCTTCGCCTGCGAGGTAACTCAAGATCACCTCATCGAGGCTCTTCTCGCTGATCAAATCTTCACCGAACAGGGTCTCGACACCGATCTCGTTGATCCTCGGCAGCTCCTTCATTTCCCGGGCGGCGACGACTTCCGGAGGCAGCGCGTTCGAGACACCCGCCGGGGAGGCAACGGGCGTCACCCCCAGGGAAGCGAGGTTGTGCTGGTGCTGGGCCTGTGCAGACTCGGCTGCGGTCGCGAGCTGGCCGGGCTGATAGCTGCGCTGTTTGGAATCAATGTTGTCGTAGATCCCGTTGATCAGGTTGCGCAGCATTTCTTTGTGCTGCTCTTCCATCATCTCGCGCACGAGCTCGGCCAGATTGGCGGTCTGGACGATGTCCGCGTAGCCCGTCTTCTTCGACGCGAGGATGTTTCCACCGACAAACAGGTGGGTGATGATGTGAGGGTTGGCCGCGCCCGAGTCTTCGGTTTGGACGTGGTAGACCTTCCCCTTGTGTTTGATGTTGTGGTTGAAGCCGGTGACGGCTTTCTCGAAGGTTTTCGCCATGGTGAGATTCGTCGCGACGGTAACAGACGCTCTGTGAAGGCCGCTAGCTTTTGACCGCTGCCAGCTGCTCGGGAGTGTTGATGCTCTCCAGACAGCCGGGGTCCGCAGGCTGCAGCGCGCACACCGATGCCCCACTGAGCAACAATTTCATCGAGGGGTTTTCCCCCAGCCGCTCACGCCACAGGGGCCCCAAAGAAGCGCGGTAGACGCCCAACAACGGCTCGAGCATTCCCCCTCGCTGAAAACAGACCACATCGTGATTCCCCGCCGCGGCAATCAGCAATCGCGCCGCCTGGACGGTGACGAACGGCATGTCGCAGGCGACCACCAGAACCCACGGCGCTCGCGCGGCCAGCAGCGCGGACACCACTCCCCCCGGAGCCCCACGCCCGGGCTCTACGTCTTCCACCCGCCTTGCGTCGAAGGCGTCGTACCTGGGGTCCGATGAGATGATCAGCCCTTCTGAGCACAGCGCGCTCAGCTGAAGAATCCGCTCGACGTATGAAATTCCCTGGAACGTCAGCAACCCCTTTGCCGCGCCACCCAGTCGCTTTCCAGATCCTCCCGCCAGAATCGCCAACGTCAGCTGCGAGCGGGCCCCCGTCGACTCCATTTTGATTTCTGAGTTCATCAGCGGCTGGTTGCGATGAGCCCTCGGGGGGACAGCGGAGCGCCCCGCTTCTGGGTGAATTTGACTCTAAGTCGCCGATCCGTACACTGGCTCGCCATCGTGGGGCGCACCGCCATGCCAGAGCAATTTCCACAGCTTCCTCCACGCAGCAGCCGTCCGCGAATCGCGGTGCCGATTGCGCCGCCGGTGCTGCATCCGTCGCTGATTCCTTTCGACGTGATGCAGGCCTACGAAAGAGAAGTCGCCGCCGAGCGGTTGGACCTTCCGGAAGACGAGCACATCAACACGGCTGACGAGCTGGGAGTGGAAGACGCCGCGGCCCTGCCCCAGACCCCCGCCGACTCCCAGACGGCGATCGATGCCCTCTCTCAGGTCCCCCAATTTAGAGGCCTACCCCACGCCCTACTCGAAGCCTTGGCCGAAGGCGCGATGCAGTGCGAAGTCCTCGAAGGCGAGTACCTTTTCATCGAGGGTGATGCGGCCGAGTCATTCTACGTGGTGGCCGAGGGGACTCTTGAGATTCTCCGCCGCAAGGACGACCGTGAAGTCGCGCTTCGTCACCTCTCGCACGGCGAAGCGATCGGGCTGTTCGGGTTGTTCTCAGGGCAGCAGCGTGCGGCCTGTGCCCGCGCGATTGGTCACGCGGTCGTCCTTCAGATTCCCGCGGCCGCGCTGCAACAGGTCATCGAGCAGGACGCGGCGCTCCATGACCGGATGGTCGGATTCTATCAGGAACGGATCCTCGAAGGCTTTCTGGGCTCGAGCCGACTTTTCGCAGACGTGGACGCCATCGCCCGCGCGCGGATGATCGGCAGATTCGTCGAGAAGCTGTTCAAGCCCGGTGAGACCGTGATGCACCCCGGTGAGCTGTGCAGCCTGATTGGAGTGGTCACCCACGGCGCGCTCGTGCTCGAAGATCGCGCCCAACGAGGCCAGGAAGCCAAGCAATTCGAAGTAACCCAGGGTCAGTTCATCGCCGTCACCAGCGCGATGTCGGGTCACCCAGGGCGACTTCGAATCTACGCGGGAGAGACCACCAGCGTCGTGATGCTGGACCACAAAGAGATGACCGAGTTGCTGCGCGACTACCCTGCCCTGCGCAATCTGCCCCGGGTATTGCCCGCCCACGCGCGGATGCTCGACCGCGACGTATTTTGTGGGCATACCGGCGTTCCGGGTCTGTAACCGGGGCTGGGCTGCGCGCTCGGAACAACCGGGGCCTGGCGGAGGTTGAATTTCTCGTGAAGCCGACGGCCCCTGCCAGCAGCCTGGACGTCGGAAAGCTGCTTTTGCTCGCAGCGTTTCTGGCCATCGGCATCGTGGGGTGGAACTGGACGGTGCTCTGGCCTTTCAAGCTGTTGGCAGTAATGGGTCACGAAACCGGGCACGCCATCGCATCGCTGCTTGCGGGCGGCTCGGTCAGCCGGGTGTCCATCGCCGGCAATGAGTCGGGCGAATGCTTGTCGGCAATTCCGACGAGCTTTTTTGCGCGGACGGTCGTCTACTCAGCCGGCTACGTGGGCAGCGCGGTCATCTCAGTCGTATTGCTGCTGCTGACGTTCCGGTTCGACCTTCGCCGCTTCATGCTTGGCGCTGCCTGCGCATGGCTGGCAGTGATGGGTTTGCTTTATGCGCGCGACGCTTTCACCCTTGCCTTCTGTTTTGGAATGGCGATCGCCTTTGGCGTCGGGGCCCGATTCCTGCCCCAGCAGGTCGTGGGGGTCATCAACTTGTTCATCGCCTCGTTCACCGCCCTCTATGCCGCTATGGATTTGAAAGACGATCTGTGGAACGGCGCGGTGCGCGTTCACAGCGACGCGCAGTTGCTCGCCGACATCACCCCGTTCCCTTCTCTATTCTGGGCCGCCTTATGGACGCTGGTCTCGGCAGCAGTGCTCGGGCTGGGAATCAGGGTGGCGATGCGACGGCGGCCAACGCCGCTGGTCATGACCACCCGGTTGCCCAATCAGCTTCTGGGGCGCAGCCGGTAGTCGCTGAACGACTTCAAATCGGTTCGCTGCAAATAGGGGTTCGACTTTCGCTCGCGCTCGAGGGTTGAAACGGGCACCGCTCCATAGTCGTGGCCCGGGTAGATCTTCGTTTCATTGGGCAGCGTGCCCAACACCCGATGAAGGCTGTCGAACATCTGCCCCACGTCGCTGCCGGGCAAATCACACCGACCACAGTGATCTACGAACAGCGTGTCGCCGGTGAAGAGCGCGCCTGCGCACGACAAGCACTGCGAGCCCGGCGTGTGTCCGGGAGTGTGAAGGAAAGTCACTTCCAGCGGCCCGACCTTCACCCGTTCACCCGCCCCGACCGGCTTGAGCGCGCCAACGAAATCCTTGAGTCGGGGGTTGAAATCGATTTCAGCCCACTGCGCATAGACGGGCACGTCATGGGTCTTCAGCAGCTCAGGCACCCCATTGAGATGATCCTCGTGTGAATGGGTGAGAAACACCGCGGCCACACTCTTTCCTTCGCGCGACACTTCTTGAAGCAAGGCAGGTACGTTCCACGCGGGGTCCACCACCGCCACCTCGGCTGCCCCAGCCGCACCCACCAGGTGGATGAAGTTTTTCATAGGCCCGTAGGTCATCTGGCGTACGTAGAGCATTCTTTGAATTCCTAGCCTCCCATGTTCGTACGCGCCGCCCTCATTTGCTTTCTGTCACTGGCCCACGTTGCCGCAGCGGCTGAGAAGCCTTGCATCACCTACAAGGCTCCCCCTGCATCTGAGGACGACCGTCCCGTCGCCACCTCGATCACAGTGGGTCCGCAAGGAAGCGACTACGCCTTCAGGGTCGACTTCAACCGGCCCCCTTGGGGCGACGCTTGCGGGACGCGCTGTGCAAATACGACCGTCTTTCTCGACACCGACAACGACAAGAACACGGGCCTGAAGTTACGAGATCCCAAGTCGATGATGACCGGCTCGGATCTGTCGATCACAATTCAAGGTGCGCGTGAGTACAAAGACAGCTCGTCGCTGTCGGTGTTGCGAATCAAGGTGAAACAATTTTCGGAAGAGGCCACTTCGGTCGAACAGGGCGCCGTTCTGGCCGAGCTCGATCTGCGGCGCGACACTGAACGCATCAACGCGACCGACAAGACCATCTACCTGCTGATCGACGCCAACATCGGAAGCCTCCCGGCGGGCCCGAAAGTACGCGTGCTTTACCAACCGCCCGACGCGAAACCGATGATCGGAATGGCCAAGGGGCTCAACGCTCCGGGTGCGAATCGGGTCGAGATCTTCAAAGACGGAAAGCTCACCAACCCGAAGAAGAAGCGCGACCCCTACGAGTAGCCGCCGTGTCGACTGCCTCTCTCGAACGATTCCCCCTCTGCAAGCCGGAAGCAGTCCGATGAAAGGAGTGGCGACCCGCCCGGCCCAACGTCGCGACGGAACCCATTTTGACGACCTGATTGCGGTCGAAGAGCCGCTCGAAATCCGGGCGGCGTCCGAGCCGGTCTCGATCACGATGCGAACGCCAGGCAACGACGCCAAGCTTGCGATCGGTTTCCTGTACTCCGAAGGCATCATTCGATCGTTGGCGGACGTGGGCACCGTTTCGCATTGCGGCCACCCGGGCGAGGAAGGCTACGGGAACGTGATCGAAGTCACTCCCGCCTCAGGAACGCACTGGCCGCTCGAGCGGGCCGAGGCCGCGCGCCGCGGGACGCTCACGACTGCCGCATGCGGGGTCTGTGGTCGCCGACAGATTGAAGATCTGATCTCGCGGGTCCCGGTTGTCGGAAACGATTCAAGCTTGAGCGCCCAGTTACTGGCAGGCGGCCCGGACCAATTGGCAGCGCTGCAGAAAAACTTTGCAGACACCGGAGGTACGCACGCGGCCGTCGTGCTCGCTGCCGACGGAACGCGGCTGGCTGGGTACGAAGACGTGGGCCGTCACAACGCGGTCGACAAGGTGATCGGCGACCTGCTGCTGTCGGGTCGGATCGGGGTTGGGACAATGCTGATGGTGAGCGGACGATCAAGCTTCGAGATCGTGCAAAAGGCCGCGATGGCGCGCATCCCGGTGGTGGCGAGCGTATCGGCGGCCAGCTCGCTTGCGATCGATCTGGCGCAGAAAGCCAACATCACCCTGGTCGCCTTCGTCCGTGGCAAAGGTTTCAACGTCTATACCCACGCCACCCGATTGACCGACTCGCTCTCGACCATTCGTCAAGAGTGACAGGCCGATGACATCGCACCCCAGTCTCTCGTATACCTTCGCTCGCCAGATTTCGAAGGAACGCCATGTCGAACAAGGACCTCAAAATCGAGCAGCACAGCGCAGTCGAGCTGGCCTCGCTGTACACCTGGAAGCACCGGGCTTTTGAAGTCGCCAACATCATCCTCTTCTGGGCCTTTACGCTGGGCACGGTGGTGAAGGTGGCGCCCTACGTCAAGGCGAGCCCGTGGTTGACGCTGGCGGCATTTCTGACCGGTTTCATCGTCGCCGATTGGGTTTCAGGCTTCGTCCATTGGATGGCAGATACCTGGGGCTCGACCGCAACTCCGCTGGTCGGAAAGGCCCTGATTCGCCCTTTCCGCGAGCACCACGTCGATCAACGCGCGATCACCCGCCACGACTACATCGAAACCAACGGCAACAACTGCGCGATCTCGGTGCCGTGGGCGCTGGGCTCCTTGCTGACGCCACTCGAGCATGAGTGGCATCACCTGGCGTTGTTCATGGTGGTCTCGATCACCTCGATGATCTTCTGGGTGATGATGACGAACCAGTTTCACAAATGGGCACACGAGACCGATGAAGAGCGTCCGGGCCTGGTGACCTGGCTACAGCGGCTGCATCTGATCTTGCCGCCCGAGCACCACCGCATTCACCACACTCGGCCTTTCCTCGACTACTACTGCATTACGACGGGCTGGCTGAATTGGCCTCTGAAGAAGCTCGGGTTCTATCGGAACAGTGAGCGGCTGATCACCGCGCTCACCGGAGCCATCCCACGCAAGGACGACATTGGTCTCGAGGCGGCGCTGGTCGTTGCTCCTCTGCCTGAAAAGGCCGAGCCGCGTCCTCAGCTGAGCGAGAACTAGGGCTTTTCAGGAAAATTTCAGATCCACCTGGCGCGCCCCCGAAAGCGGGCGTCCCAGGAAGCGCGCCCCCACCTCGACAAAGCGGTCAGGGACGTCGGTGACGAAAAAATGCCGCTCGACCGATGACAGACCCACCTTGAGCAGGTCTTTTTCGGCGAGCAGTTGGGCCACCCGCTCGGCCGTCGCGTGCGCAGAATCGACCAACATCACCGAGGGTCCGACGACCTCCGAGATGACCGCGGAAAGAAGCGGGTAGTGGGTGCAGCCCAGCACCAGCGTATCGATGCCGCCGGTAACGAACCCAGAGAGGTATTCGCGGGCGACGAGCATTGGAACCTCACCCGTGACCCACCCTTCTTCCGCGAGGGGAACAAAGAGCGGACAGGCTTTGGTCGTGACCTCGAGGTCGGCCCGCAAGCCGATCAAGGCCCGCTGATAGGCGCCGGACTTAATGGTTCCGGGGGTTCCGATCACCGCGACCTTGCCCGTCCTGGTGCTTCCTGCGGCCGCGGCCGCACCGGGCTCGATCACTCCGACGACTGGAATGGGCAGGTGCTCGCGAAGCGCGGGTAGGGCGACGGCCGAAGCCGTGTTGCAGGCGACGACCAGCAGCTTGATGCCCTGATCGAGCAACAACTCGGCATTTTTCAGTGAGTACCGGGTCACCACTTCACCCGACTTCGTCCCGTAGGGAACACGGGCGGTGTCGCCCAGGTACACCGTGCTTTCCATCGGGAGTCGCGCGATCAGCGCCTTGAGGACGGTGAGCCCGCCCACTCCCGAATCAAAGACTCCGATCGCGCTGTGTCTGTCGTGCCGCACGGTCCGGGTACTACCACGAAGCGTGCCGCTGACTTTGAGGCCGAACGTTTCGGTTACTGGGTGCGGAAGAGCTGCACGTTCACCGCGCTGCTCATGGAAGCAAACTGACCGGCGACTGCAGTCACCGCGGGCGGCGAGGTGTAGTTCGACTCGTACAACCGATTTCCGGTACCGGCCGCAATCATTCGCACGCGGTAGGTGCCGGGCTTGAGGAACGGGTACTCGACCCCGGCAGCGGTGCAGGGCTTGGGATCGCCCTGGCTGCCGTAGACGAGGTTGCCCTGCGCGTCGACGAAGTTGATGTAGATGTCGGTGACACCGGCCTGGGCACAGGTCTGACCTAACGACCCATCGGTGAGGCTCCACTTCACCGCGACTCCGCCCACTGCCCAAGGAAGGGCGTATTCGGCAGTGACCGGAGCGCCCGCACGCGTGGTCAGCGTGCTGACGCCCCGGTAGTAGGCGTAGCCGGTGCCGTTCACTGCCGTCAGCTCAATCGTGTGTTGCCCCGCGTTCAAGAAAGGCGTTTGAACGCCGGGGTTGGTATTGAAGCCCAGCGTGCAGTCGATGGTTCTGGGGGCGGCGCCGTCAATGCTGACCAGGACATTGGCCACCCCCGCGGTGTTGCAATCTGGGTTCGGCGCGCCCTGCATCGCAGGAAACTTCCACGTCAAGTAGGCGTAGGAGTTGGGTCCGCCGACGGGCGTAAGATCGATGTCCACCCGAATGCTACCGTTGACGGTGAAGCTGCTGCTTCCGGCGTAGAGGCGCTCGTTGCCGTAGCCCAGCGCCTCGATGGTGTAGTCGTAGGTCCCGCCCGCGAAGTCCTTGAGCACGATGCCGGGGTAGTCATTGACAAGGCAGGGGTAGACCCCACCATTGTCGAGCGTCTGTCCGGGGATGGTGATTCGAACGGACTTCACCTCGGGAACCTGATTGCACTGCCTGCCGGCGAAGCTCCAGGTGAAGGTGAGGTCGCCGGGGCGACGGTCAAACCCTCCGCCTCCGCCGCCGCCGCTGCCTCCGCTGCCGACGTAAAAGCAACCGCTCGAGCCCAACAAAGCTGCGACAGCCACCACCAAGCGCGCGTTCATGAAAATGTTCTCCTTCGGTCGTTGAAGCATTTTCAAGGGACGTTCCGCATGCGATGAAAATTCAGGTCAAGACGCCAACCTCTGGATTTCTGAGGGAGATTCTTGCTGCCCCGGCAAAAGGAATGTTAGTTCCATGACACATGCTGGCTGCAATCAACTACCTCGAGGTGCTCAAGAGCGCCTCTTTCATCGAGCTGTTTGTCCTCTCAGTGTTGGCCCTGGCTTCCGCCTGGTCGTGGGCCTTGATCGCAATGAAGTCTCTGCAGCTCAGCCGGGCCCGGTCTCAATCGGTCGGATTTCTGGACGTGTTCTGGAAGGCATCGCGGCTGGACGCGATCTACCAGTCAGCCCAGAAGCTCGAGAATTCCCCGTTGAGCAAGGTCTTCCGGGCCGGCTACGAGGAACTTTCCAAGCTCGCCCAGCATAAAGACGCAAAAGAGGGCGCGATGGCCGAGCGGTTGGGAGGCATTGAAAATGTGGAGCGCGCTTTGAACCGAGCGTCCACCGCTGAGTTGACCGAGCTCGAGGCGCGGGTTTCTTTCCTCGGCACCATCGGAGCCGCTGCGCCCTTCGTCGGGCTCTTTGGTACGGTGATGGGAATCTTGGGTGCATTCAACGAGATTGCCGAGAAGGGCAATGCGACGATCGCGACAGTAGCGGCACCGATTGGTAACGCCTTGCTGGCGACCGCGGCGGGGCTGTTCGCAGCGATCCCGGCGGTGGTTGCGTACAACTCGTTCATCGCGCGGATTCGGGTGTTCGACACCGAGATGTCGAACTTCTCAGCCGACTTTCTGAACATCGTAAAGAGGCACTTCTTCAAGTGAGCGGAGCGCCGTAGTGGGAAT
>JAYVCD010000212.1:0-7920 GCA_043750125.1 Archangiaceae bacterium
CTTCTCTTTGTTCAACTACGGTCGCAATGCGGCCGAACGCCAGAAATACGAGGGCAGCGTGAGATTCAACCAACTCGAAGTGCGAAGGTCCCGCTAGCGATCCTGCCGACGTCCTCGCCCGCGCGTACCGGCCGACTACGACTACGAATTTCAGTTCGAGGGCGCTCCGGTCTTGCCGATGGCGAGCACCGACCCCCACGGAGTCGTGGTCTACGTCGGGACGCTGTCCAAGGCGCTGGCCCCCGGTTTGCGCATGGGGTTCGCGATCGCGCCGCCTCCGCTTCGGTCGGCGCTGCTGGCGGTGCGGAGGCAGGTCGATCGCCAGGGCGACCTGGGCCTCGAGCACGCCGTCGCCCAGTTGCTGGAAGACGGCGAGGTGCTGGGTCATTCTCTTCGCGCGAAGCGGGTCTTCCATGCCCGCCGCGACGTGCTGGTCCGCCTGCTGCGTACCCACCTGAAGCAAGCGCTCACCTTCGAGGTTCCGCGCGGAGGCCTCGCACTCTGGGCTCGCGTCGACGACGGAATCGACGTCGAGCGCTGGGCCAAAGCCAGCCTCCTCGGCAAAGTCCGCTTCTTCACCGGCCGCCAATACGCCCCCAACGGTCGGCCGATTCCCTTCGTCCGCCTCGGCTTCGGTCACCTCGACGAGGGTGAGCTGCGCGAGGCCGTGAAGCGAATGGCCCGGGCGCTGTGAGCGGTGTCTGGTTTGGGGGTTGCGGGCACGCTGGGGCGTTTTGGATCGTGTGGGCAAACAACCCTCGTGCCTCTTTTCTCGCGGATGCGTTGGCAAGACGGCTGCAATTCATTGCCGTGATGCTCACCTTCCTGACGCTGTGTCTGCTTCACGCCGCTCCGTTCAAGGGGACGTTTCACGCCGACCAGGGCGTGGTCACGCTGACGAACAACAACGGTGAAGTGCGCGGGCTGATTACCTGGGCAGTGAACGGGTCGCGCTGCGGGGTAAAATCAGCGAAGGAATTCTGGTCGGGCGCGCAGTCGACGGCTACCGAAAGGTCTTCAACTTCTGCGCGACGTTGGTCGGCAAAGTGCTGAGCCTCACCATCGAGAACGACACCATCGACTTCACTCGAGCCGAGCCGCAGGCGTCGTCAGGTTGAAAAGGGCCGGCGGAACTCGATATGAGCCTGCCGACCATGTCCAAACTGATTTCGGTCGGCCTCGTCACGTTCTGTTTCGCCGCCGCAGCACAAAACCCGGTCCCCACCGAAAAAGTCTCAGCCGAAGCCTACGCCCTGGCGAAGCTGCTCTACACCCCCGCGCAGCACACCCAGCAGTTGGAAGCCGCGATGTCCGGGACGATGGCCCAGCTGGCAAACAAGCCGGACATCAAAGTGAATACCGACAAGCTTCGAGCGGCATTTGCAAAATTGCTCAACTACCAGGAGCTGCTCGACTTCCAGGCGGGGCTGCTGGCCAAGTACTACACCTCGGCCGAGCTCACTGAGCTGGGAAGGTTCTATGGCACCCCGCTGGGAAAGAAGGCCCTCAACCTGCTGCCGCAAGTCATTCAGGATGTGATGGGTTTCGTCGGGCAGCTGATGAGCCGGCCCGAATCGCAGAAGCTGCTCAAAGACGCGCTGGGCCCGGTCGCCCAAACCAAGCGTCCGGCTCGCTAAAAGCCTCTTTCGAAAATCAGCCCGGGCGGGGCGGGGGCTGCAGCTCGGTGCGCACGTCCCACAGCTCGGGGAAGAACGTCACTTCCAGTGCCTTCTTGAGGAACGAGACGCCGCTGCTGCCGCCGGTGCCGGGCTTGAAGCCGATGATGCGCTGCACCGTCTTCATGTGCCGGAAGCGCCACAGCAGGAATCGCTCTTCGACGTCGACCAACTTCTCGCACATCTCGTACGCGTCCCAGTGCTGAGTGGTGTTCTCGTAGATCCGCTGGAATACCGCCATCACTGCGGGGTGCTTCTCGTAGGGCAAAGTCCAATCGCGCTCGACGCACTCCTTGGGCACCGCGTGGCCGTGGCGTGAGAGCCACCGCAGGAACTCGTCGTAAATCGACGGCTGCTGCAGCCGGCCCTCGAGGTAGGCGTGCAGCGGCTGGTCGTGCAGGTGCGGCTTCAGAGTGTTGGCGTCCTTGTTGCCCAGCACGAACTCGATCTCGCGGTATTGAAAGCTTTGAAACCCGCTGCTTCGCCCCAGCGCTTCGCGAAAGGTGAGGTACTCCGAAGGCGTCATCGTCTCGAGCACGCTCCACTGCTCGAAGAGCATTCGTTGAATGTGGCCGACGCGGGCGAAGATCTTGAACGACCCTTCGAGGTTGTCGTCCTGAATGAACTTCACCGCCGCGTCGAGTTCGTGAATCAGCAGCTTCATCCACAGCTCGCTGGTCTGGTGCTGAATGATGAACAGCAGCTCGTCATGTTGCTTGCTGCGCGGCTGCTGGGCGCCGAGCAACAGGTCCAGTCTCAGGTACCCGGCGTACGTCTCTTCAGCTTTGAAATCGGTGTGGATGCCCTTCTCGAGCTCGCGTGGATTCATGGCGGCCGGATGGTACGTCGAAGCTGAAGTCGGGCCGATCGGAACCGGACAAAAAAATATCGTCGCGCTTCGTCTTCAACTTTGTCATCTGTGGTTTTGGTGGAGCTCCCCCGATCGCTGCGCAGCTTGAACCAACCGGCGCTGAGGCTGTTCTTCGCCGGCCAATCGGTTTCGCTGTTGGGAACCTGGATGCAGCCGGTCGCTCAGCAGTGGCTGGTCTGGCGACTGACCGGCTCGACCCAGATGCTCGGGTTGCTCACCTTCTGCAGCCAGCTTCCCTCGCTGCTGCTGGGGGCCTGGGCGGGCTCGATCGCCGAGCGGGTGCCGCGCAAGACGGTGGTGGTGGTCTCGCTCACCGTCGCGACGCTGCAGGCGACGATTCTCGCCACGCTCGCGCTGACCGGCTGGGTCCGGCCGACGCACGTGTTGCTGTTGGGGGTGATGCTCGGCTTGACCTTTCCGTTCGAAATTCCTGCGCGGCAGATGATGCTCGCCGAGCTGGCCGGGGAAGATCTTCCCAACGTGGTCGCTCTCAACTCGACCCTGGTCACCCTGATGCGAATTCTCGGCCCCTCGCTGGGTGGATTGATTGTCGCCCGCTATGGCGAAGGCTGGTGCTTCGCCGTCAACGCGCTCAGCTTCCTCGCGGTCATCGCGGCCATCGTCGCGCTGCCGCTGGCCCCTGCTTCGCAGCACCCCGCCGCGCTGAGCGTGCCGATCAGCGAAGCGGTGAAGTGGGCGTGGCACCAACCGGGGGTTCGCGCGTTGTTCTTCCTGCTGGTCGCCTTCTCGGCAGTCGGCCAGGCGTGGGGGACTTTGATTCCCGCGTGGGTCGCCACCGTGCTTCACGGCGGGCCAGAAGTCCTCGGCCAGCTGCTGTCCTTCGGAGGGGCGGGAGCGCTGCTCGCGGCGATGCTGCTGTTGCTCGCAGAGACCGGGCAGGAATGGCGGGTGGGCGTCGGAGGCCTGGTGATGGCCGCGGGGATCTTCGGCCTCTCAACCACCGCGTCCACCGTTCCGGCGGCCTTCGCGATGTTCTTCATCGGCCTGGGCCAGATTACCCAGAGCTCGGGAATTCTCACCGAGCTGCAGCAGCGCTCACCGCCTCACCTGCGCGGCCGGCTGCTCGGGCTGTACACGATGGTCTTCGTCGGCACGGTTCCCATCGGAGCCATCGCGGCCGGGTGGATCGCCGGACAGCTCGGTGCTCCCTTCACCCTTCGCTGCGTCGGGGTCGTGCTGGGCTTGAGCGCCGCGCTCTATCTTGCTCAATGGGCGCGGGCTCAAAGCCGTTCGGCCTGAAACCAAAACCAGTCAATTTCGAAATACTTGCATGCGCAAAAGACAGTTGCGCATGCATGGAAAGACTAGGACCTGCGGGCCTCGGCCAGCGCCTTGGCGCCCGCCCGACCGCGCGGCAACACCATGTCGCGCACCGTGCCAGGAGCCGCGTTATCCACCCAGTCCGAAGGCAGGCGCTTGGTGCGGGTGAGCATGCGGTACTTCTGGTAGTGCGCAGCGCAGTAACCCTTGCTGCGCGCCGGGCGCTTGCAGCCAATGATGTTGCAGCCGTGATCGCCGGTATCCCGCGACCGTTTTCCCTTCGGGCCGCGACGGGCGCCATTTCCAGCGGTCAGCAGCGGCTGCATCAGCGCGTTCTTGCGCGGCCGTCCGGGCCCTCGTTTCACTCCTCCGACCGCGCCGCCCCCGAGCAGTGAGCTCAGCTGCGAGGCCACGCTGCCCTGCTCGCGAAGCGCGGCAACCGCGTCGGCGATCGGACCAATGACGGAGGAAATCTCTTCGCGAATCATGTCCCGGAGAATCTTGTCGAACGACATTGTTGGTGGCTCCATTTGAAGAGGCTGGACGAGGCTGTAATGAAAACTGGCGGGCTTCTACATACACACCCGGTCCTTGTCTAATCATTACCATTCAAGACTGGGTCCGGGCGGCTCCTCACACTTGCCCTTGCGCATTTCCCAAAGCTCGGCCGATGACTCTGAAATGCCTGCAGAGACGCCGCCCACCACCAATACTTTTCCGTTGGGAAGCAGCGTTGCAGTGTGCTGTTTGCGGGACGCGCGCAGCTCGCCGGCCAGACACCAACGCTGACCGGCAGCATCAAACCGTTGCGCGCGCGGGGTGTCGACGCTGTTGGGAGGCTCACCTCCCACGACCAGGACATCGCCGCCTTCGAGCGCGGTGGCGGTGTGGCTGCCCAGCCCCAACGACAGGCTGTGCTCGGGCAGGACCCACGCCCCCGCATCGGGCATCCACAGCTCGACGAGGTTGGTCAGCCCGGTGCGGGTGGCGCCCCCGACCACCATCGCCCGCCCGCCCGGCAACATCACCAGTGCGTGGCGTTGCCGGGGATCCACCGGCTCGTTGAGCGTCGTCCAGCCGCCATCGACAGACCACACTTCGGCGGACGCAATCGGACTGCCAAAGCCGGCCGCGCCTTGCGAGCCGCCGTGAGGCCGCTGGGCCATTCCTCCGTCCGGGCCGCCGGGCTCGAAACCAGACTGGTTCGAGCGGCCGCCGACGACCAGCACCGTGCCGTCGGTGAGCTTCACCGCCTGGTGCAGGCAGCGCGACTGGGCCAGCGAGCCGACCGCAGTCCAGCGATCCGTGGTCGGGTCATAGAGCTCGGCAGTGGCCAGGTGGCTCTTTTGTTCTCGCGCTCCACCCACCACCAGCACCCGGCCGTCGTCGAGCAGCGTCGCGGTGTGCCAGTTGCGCGACTGCAACATCGAAGCACCGGCCCGCCACTGGTTGGCTTTGGAATCGAACAGCTCGACGGTGTCGCGCGCGACGAAGCGATTTCCCTCGCTGCTCGCCTCATGGCTGGTTCCGCCAGTCACCAGCACCCGTCCATCGAACAGCAAGGTCGCGGTGTGCCCGCTGCGGCCTGCCGACAGCTTCGGTCCGGGAACCCAGCGGTTCTGGGCGGGCTCGTACACTTCGACCGAGTCGAGCTCGGTGGTCCCGTCGATTCCGCGCCCCCCGACCACCAGCACCCGCCCGTCGGGCAGCCGGGTCGCGGTGTGAAGGTACCGCGCGCTCTTCAGGTTCCCCGCGGGCTTGAACCCGCCGAGTTCGGAAGCCGCGGCGCAGGGCAGGGTGAGCCAGAGGACCAGCAGGGCCGCTTCGAGCCTGGCGCTTCGGCTCACGCCTTGGGCTTCGACGGCAGCGGCGAGCGCGGCTGGGTGCTGGGCCCGGTGATGCGGGGGCCGGCGGTCACCGTCTGCGCATCGAGCGGTCGGGGCTGCGGGGGGACCAGCGGAGAAGTCGCGCGCGGCGCCGGAACTTTGGCCACCGCCACCGCCCGGGGAGAAGGCGGGGTGACATCGGGGACCAGGGGGTCGGTCATGAATTCGACCACCGGCTTCAGCGGGGCCGCCTCGCTGTCGTCCTCACTGATGACGATGATTCGGTCGGCTTCGACATAGGGCTGATTGAGGCTCTGGGGCGGGTTGATCAACGGCTGCTTTCCCACCTTCATGTAGCCAATCGCAACCTCGCCCCGCTCGCGCGCCCGCTTTTGAACAGCGATCCAATCGGTGGGCTCGTTGATTTCGACGTAGCAGGCCGCGCGCTTCAAATAGAGCTCGTTGCCATCGGAATCGAAGAGGTCGGTGAAGACTGCGTTGAGATCTCGCCGCTCGGAAATCTGGGCCAGCAGCATCGAGGTCATCTCTGACGAGACGACGAAGTCGGCGCCGTAGTCCTGCTCGAGTAAATCTTTGGTTCGGGGGTCGAGGATCTCACTGATAATCCGCGGCTTGCGATCGGTGAAGTGTTTGAACAGATCTCTCATCAACAACACGGTCATCACCGTGTGCGCGTCGGCCTCGTCATCGGGTTGGCTGGTGTCCGCGACAATCAGTGCACAATAGAAGTCCGGCGAAACGACCTTCTTCAGCGCCGCCGGGTCGGTCGGATCTCCGTCGACATATTTGAGCTTGAGGTTCTCGAGCGAGCCCACCTCGGCCTTGATGAATTCGGTGAAGGTCTCTTTGTCCCGGTGGGGCATCAGCCAGGCTTCCGAGCCGGGCAGCACATACTTGTCGTACTCGCGCAGCATGTCGGCCAGCTTCGGGCTGTTGCCACAGACCAGCAGCCGTTCGGGCTTGCGGGCGATCGCAGCGGCCCCCCGGAACGCCGACGCGAGACTGGGCGCATGGGCTGCCGTCAGTGAGAACGAGTCGTCGTCTTCGGCGATCACCAGCAGCTCGTCTCCGGCTTTGAGCAGCACGTCGTCTTTCGGGTTGAGGACCGTCTGGGCTGGACTTTGACCCTGCGCGGGGCGCCGGTAACCGACGACCACCGCGTCTTTCATTCGCCACTGCGCATCGCCAAAGGGCTGGCCGTCGAGCTCGGGGAACGCCTTGAAATAAAACTCACTGCCCTCGTAGGACAACAGCCCCCGGTACACCTCGGCGAGCCCGTTCTGCCGCGAGGTCTGCACCATCATTCGCGACAGGGTCTGTTCCATAGCGACCACTTCGACCCCGCCGTTGCCCAGCTGCTCGACGACCTGCTTTCGGGCCGAGTCGACCAGCTCGACGGTCGCGTGATTTTTCGTCAGCGCCCCGGGAATTCGCCGCAGCGCGAGCAGCGTCTTGATCGCGCTCATGTCGGCGTCTTCCGAGGCCCCGGCGCCTTCGTCGGTGGTGTCGGACGACATGATGATGATGCTGCGCGCCCGGCCCGCTCCGACTTTTCGCAGGTCGTGGGGATCATAGATGCTGCCCTTGCGCACCACGACCCGGGTGGTCCGCATGTCGCCCAACCGCTCGCGCACCGCGTTCTCGACCGTCTCTTTGTCGGCGTGGGACAGGATCACGATCGCCGCGCGCTTCTGGCTGGCGTTGGCCTCGCGCAGCTCGCGCAGAATTGCGAAGACCTTCTCGCCCCACCCGAGAATCAAGGTGTGGTTCTCGTCGATCACCGGGCTGTTGCCCTTGCGCAGGTCCTCGAGCTTCTCGCCGATGGTCGAGCTGACCAGCCCGATCAACAACGCCACGACGAAGACTCCGCTCAACGTCGAGAAGATCGCGACCGCCCGCAGCCCCGTGCCGGTGTCGCTTCCCATCGTGCCCGCGTCGGCCACCCGGGTCAGCGCCCACCACATCTGTTCCATGAAATCGTGCGGCTTCTCGGGGTCCACCGGAAGCGCGAACAGGCTGAGCGTCGCCCCAATTGAAATCAGCAGAAACGAAAGGCCAAACAACCCGATGAAGCGGGCGAACGGACTCCAGGAAAGGAACCGATCGACCTGGTAGCGGATCTTGTCGCCCCTCGTCGGGGCCTCTGAAGTTTCGGGGGCCATGGACGGAACGCCTGTCTATTCTTTGACCTTCAGCTTGCTCGAATTTTCCTGGATGAATTGCCGCAGGTCATCGGCCATGTCGA
>JAYVCD010000213.1:0-13072 GCA_043750125.1 Archangiaceae bacterium
AAGCGAGCCTGTGATGGAAAAGAAAAACCCAGAAGTAGCCGCAACGATTGGAGCAGAAGAGCTCAACCGCAGACCTCGTCGTCGGTACGCCGCGGAGGAGAAAGCGCGGTTGCTGGCGGAGAGCGAAGCGCCTGGGAACAGCGGAACGTGTCAACGACCGTGAGACAGCGGACTCGTAGGTTTACTGAGCAATCTCCTTTGTCGGTTCGAGCTGCGTGGGCTTGTTGATCCAGACCTCGGCCTGAAGCTGAGCAGGGCGCGGCGAACCAAGAGGAAATCGTTCTGGGTGGGCAAGGAAGGCCGCGTCGGGCGTGGTTGCTCGAGCTGCGAGACGCTGCTCGGCGAGCCCGTGGTGCACGTCGTGGGGCGTCAGCAGGGCAAGCCCGAGGTGATGGTGCTCGCGGTTGTACCAGCTGAAGAAGTCGGCCCCGAAGGCGCGGGCGTCCTCGATGCAGCCGAAGCGCTCGGGAAAGTCAGGGCGGTACTTGAGTGTCTTGAATTGTGCTTCCGAAAACGGGTTGTCGTTCGAGACGTGCGGTCGTGAATGCGTCTTCGTCACGCCCAGGTCGGCCATCAGCAGCGCGGTGTTCTTCGCAGTCATTGGCGCTCCTCGGTCGGCGTGGATGGTGAGCTGATCCGGAAGAATCTGCTGCCGCTCGCAGCTCTCGCGGATCAGCTTCATCGCCAGGCCCGCCGATTCCTTGTGAGCCACCATCCAGCCCACGACGTAGCGGCTGTAAACGTCGAGCAGCACGTAGAGGTAGAAATAGGTCCACTTTGCCGGGCCGAGCAGCTTGGTAATGTCCCAGCTCCAAAGCTCGTTGGGCGCGGCAGCGACCACCTGCGGCATCGCGTAATTCGGATGCCGCAGCTGATTCCTTCGCTCGCGGACTTCCTGATTCTCCGCGAGGACCCGGTACATCGTCCGGGGCGAGCAGAGATACCGGCGCTCGTCGAGCAGCGTGGCGTAGACCTCGACCGGCGCGAGATCCGCGAAGCGGGGCTCGTGAAGAACAGCGAGCACGGAGGCCTTCTCGTCGATGCTGAGCGCACGCGGCGGTGATCGCCGCTTTGACGCCGGCCTCGGCTTCAGCTGTCGGTAATAGGTCGCGCGGGCGAGCCCGAGCGCGAGGCAGGCGGCGACCACGCCGATCATCGGTCGCGCCTCGGCTACGGCCGCCATCAGTCTTTCTCCGGAGGGTGCTCGGGAAGCTGAATCCCCAGGATCTCCGAGACTTTTTTTTGGAGGTCGATGATGGCTTCCGCCTTGCGAGCGCGGACCTCCATGCGAGCCATTTCTTTTTCGAGCGCGGCGATCTTCAGGTCGCGGGCATCGAGTACTTTCTTGCGAGGGCCGCGCTTCTTCGGCTCAAGCCCCGCGAGTTCCCCGCGATCACGGGCTTGTCGCCAAGTCGCCAGATGAGAGGAATACAGGCCCTCGCGCCGAAGAAGCGCGGCGACGCCTCCCGTCTCACCCGACGCGATGCACCGATCGGCTGCATCGAGAATCCGTCTCTTTTCCTGCGCCGTGAACCGACGACGCTTCGCCTTCTCGACCACCTCGGTCTCCTCGACCAGAGGCCCAGCAGCTGCGGAATCCATCGTCCCTGCCTTGGTCGCCCTCAACACTAAACTTCAAGCTGCGAGCTGTCTCACACCCATTGGCACAGAGGGCCAGGCTACGAGTCGAAGCTCTACTACCCAATGTGATCCGACAGTACAGCGAGTACTTCAACCCGGCGGCGCATCCATGAAGGTTGGGATTGAAGACTGGCTTCGCGTGCGCCGGTGTCGGTGGTCGGCAAGCACGATCAAACATCTCCTCTAGTCGCCGCTAAGCGTCGAGGAAGGTCCCCAGCAGCACCCATCGTCGCGCGGTCAGCAGCTGCCCGCGACGGGCGACCAGCGGAGTCGTGTAGTGCCAGAAGGGCAGCCGGTAGGCGGTGACTCCGCCCAGGGTGTTGACGCTGGCCTCTTGCGAGAAGTGTCCCAGCGGGGCGTAGACCAGGCTCTGGCGTGCGACGCCCCGGGTGCAGAACGTCAGGTGCAGGTCGGTGTAGCCATCGCGCGCTTCGGGGTCTTCGGGGTGATGATCGTTGTGCGGCCCCGAGTAATCGCCCGGCCCGTACGCCAACACCTGGGTTCCCCAGCGCGGGCGCACTTTCCGGCCAGAGATGATTTCAGCGAAGCGGCCAAAGGTGTCGGACGAGAGCAGCCGCTGCAGCCCCAGCTTCTCGACCGTCTTCGTCCCCGCCGATGTGCGGGAAGCCATCGTCACGGTCTTCACTCGCACCGTCTTCGGCAACAGCTCGGCGTAGTTCTCGTCCATGCCCCAGATGCTCTCAGGGGGAATGGGAGCTTCCATCGCAGTCAGGTGGGGTGGGAGGTGCGCCTCGAGCGCCGCCAGAAGGGTGAGGCTCTTCGCGGGGTCGAGCAGATCATTGACGGCAATCAGCCGCTGGCCCGTCTTCAAGATTCCCTTCAGCGCCGGTACTTTTCCTTCGAGCGCACGGCGGCCTTTGGCCGACAGCAGGTCCGCGAACTGCGAGGGGAGCATCGGGCTGGACACTACAGGCCTCCCCAACCCAATGGGACCCAGGTCCAGAAGACAGACCCGGGGTGGCGATAGGCCAGGTAGCTGCTGGCGACGGTCCACGCTCCCAGCACCGGCCAGTGCGCGCCGGCCTTTGGAGGTCGGGCCGCGAGCACCAGGCCAGGGGCGAGCAACGTGCCCGCGTGCCACCACCCGTGAGACCTTTCCAGCACCGCCAGCGCGAAGGCCGCGAGGACGGTTGCGGCGACGAGGGGTTCGTCTTTGCGCCACAGCCAGAGGCCGGTGACCGCGGTCAGACCGGTGAACAGCGCCAGAGGCAGCTTGAGGTGAGAGAAGTGCACCGGGTTGTGCGGGGGAATGGTCTCGAGCGTGCCGGCGAGCGCGAATGCGGCCACCGCGGTGGGAATGACCAGCGCCAGGCTCGGCAAGATCCAGGCGAGGTTCCGGGTCGAATGGCGCAGCTCGTACAGCACCACCGCCGCGAGAGGAGCAAACACCGCCGCCCGAAAGTGAAGCGCCGCGGCGAGCGCGAGGCACCACACCGCCCACACCCGCTGCTCTCTCTTCCAGGCCAGGCACCCGAGCGCGCCGCAGAAAAGGTAACCGGCGTCGAGAAAGCCGTTCACCCCGATTCCGATCAGCAGCGGAATCGCGAGGAGAATTGCCCAGGCCTGAGCCGTCTTCGAGAGCGGAGCGAAGAGGCGGATCACGACGGCGCAGGCGGCGAGGGCGAGCCCCGTCCACATCCACACCACCGCGCGGTGGGCGGTGCTGGGAGCCAACAGCCCGGCGCGGTCGAGGCGGGCCCACGGCCAGTGGGCGAGCATTCCCAGCGGAGGGTAGGGCGCGGTCCGCTCGGGAAAGAGCCCGGTGTGGATTTCGTCCAGGCCTTGGGCGCCGATCCATTCGCCGTAGGGCCGTCGGTAGACCGCGAGCCCCTGGTCGGTGAGGATCAACGCTTCCCCCATGTGCCGGAGGTGATCGGTGTAGGTCCCCGACGCGTCGCCGCTGGGGTTGTCGGGCTTCAACTGCGCGCGGACCAGCAGGCCGATTCCCAGCAGGGCGATGGCCAGCGGCGCGTAACGAATCAAGCCGAGTGGACTAGGGCTCGAGCCCGACAAAAATGTTCTGCACGTCGTCGTCTTCGTCGAGCTCCTCGAAGAACTTGTCGACTTCGGCCCGGTGCGCCGGCTCGACCTTGATTGGATTCTTGGCCTTCCAGCCCAGCACCGCGTGGTTCACCGTCCACTTCGCGGCGGTGAGCGCGCGGCTGACCGCGTCGAGGTCGTGCATCTCGGTGAAGAAGCGGGTCTGGCCGCCTTCACCCGGCTCGAGATCCTGCGCGCCTGCTTCGATCGCCGCGGTCTCGGGGTCCGCGCCGGGAGGAGGCGTCGCTTCGATCACTCCCTGGTGCTTGAAGTCCCAGGCGACCGAGCCTTCGCTGCCGAGGTGACCGCGGCGAAACAGCAGGCGAATGTTCGAGGCGGTGCGGTGCTTGTTGTCGGTGAGACATTCGACGATGACCGGCACATGGTGAGGACCAAAGCCCTCGTAGACGACGGTCTCGTAGTTGATGACCTCGTCGAGCAGGCCCGCTCCTTTCTTGATCGCGCGTTCGATCGTGTCGCGCGGCATCGACGCCGCTTTGGCCCGGTCGACCGCTTGTCGAAGCCGTGAGTTGGCGTCGGGGTCAGGGCCGCTCTTCGCCGCCACGATGATTTCCTTCGCCAGCTTTCCGAGAACACGTCCCTTGGTGGCCGCGTTCTCGCTTTTCCCCGCGTGTTTCCACTGAGCGCCCATGGGCGCGATCTACCGCTTTTTACGACCGGAGGTTGAAGGCAATCCGCTCCGGGTCCGCGAGCGCACAATCTGCACTCAACGTTCCCAAAGTGCTCCCAGCTCGAATTCGATCGCATCGAAAGGCCGTGCTCGGACCCGCTCATCATTCTTGTGAGTCGAGATGATCCGAAACGTTCGCCCATCGAGCTCCAGAACCTCGAGAGTCCGGGCGAGAGGAGACATCAGCCAGGCATGAGCGACACCGGTTGCGGCGTAGATGGGAACCTTATCGGTGCGATCGATTTGCTCGGTGGAAGGCGAGAGCACTTCGCACACCCAGTCTGGGGCCAGCGTAAAGAACGCGGCGTCTGGAATCTGTGGCATTCGCGCCCGGCGCCAACCGGCCAGATCGGGCACCAGAATGTCTGAGCCGAGGTGAAGCTCGGGCTCATCGAGAATGACCCAACCGCCGGGGCCTCCTTCCCCCTCATCAAACGGCCTTCCGAGCTTGCTGCCCAGACGGCTCGACGCGCGCGCATGAAGTGCAGCGGGCCTCGGCAGTACCGAGAGCGTGCCGTGAATGAGCTCAGCCACCTGGTGGCGAGGAGCGTTCATCACGTCCTGGTAGGTAGCGGTCTTCTTGGCTGCGTTCGCCATGCCCCAACCCTAACGCGTCAGGAAGCGGCGAGGACGTCGGCGACGGTGATCAACGTCCCCATGTCGTCGGCGCCCTGGGGCAATTCGGGAATGGCGATGGCGGTCGCGCCTTTTCCAGCGCGGCCCTTCAGCTCTTCGAGCAGCGCGTTGTCTTTGATCGCCGCGTCCTGCTCGGTGCGGGCGAGGATCTGCAGCTTCCCGAGGGCCCCCTTCGCTTCGCTGCTGGCGGGCGTTGCAAAGATGCTCTCTTCGGGAAAGCGGCGATCGGTGCTGCGCGCCCGGCTGCGGTTGAGCACGAACCCCTTGAAAGGCAATTCGAGCTCGCGGGTCTTGTCCTGGAAGAAGTGTGCTTCGACCAGAGTCGACGGGGCCGGAGAGGTGACCAGCAGGAACGCTACGTCGGGCCCGCTCAAGAAGGTCCGCATGGTGTTCACGTCCATGTTGAGCGCGGTGAAGATCCCCGAGAAGAGGCTCATGAAGGTCACGAGCTCGACGGCAAATTCCTCACCGAAGACGGCTCCGAGAATCTTCTGAATCACCTTCGAGGCGGCGCGGGCGACGAGGCTGTCTGCACGGGGGAGAAAGGCCTGGATCGCGCGGCCTTCGATCAGGCGAGAGAGCCGGCGCGGGGCTTCGAGGAAATCGAGCGCGTGGCGCGAAGGAGGCGTGTCGAGCACCACCAGGTCATAGCGGCCTTCAATCACCAGCCGGTGCAACGCTTCCATCGCGGTGTACTCGTGCATCCCCGCGACCATCGCCGACAGCTGCTGGTAGATGCGGTTGCTCAGCACGCGCTCGGCGTCGGCGGGATTCTTGGTCAGCCTTCGCACCGACTCGTCGGCGACCAGCTTGGGGTCGAGCATCCACGCGTCGAGCGAAGCCGGAGCGGTGATCCCCGCGGCCGCCTGACGATCGGGAGGAATCGACACCGGCTTGGGGGGATTTCGCGAAACCCCCAGCGTCTCGGCCAGCCGCTTCGACGGGTCGATGGTGAGCACCAGGACTCGCCGGCCCGCGCGCGCCGCGGCCAGGGAAAGCGCTGCCGCGGTGGTGGTCTTGCCGACGCCGCCCGCGCCGCAACAGACGATGATCTTCTTGGTGCGAAGCAGCTCGCCGACGTGGACTTCACTCATCCGGTCGCGCGCTCTTGCTTGGGGTGCCCCACGTCCTGTGCTGCGAGCAGCGCGTCAGCGATTCTGGGAATCAACCCTGCCGCGGGCAGCTCGGGGACGACGAAGATCGGCAGCTGGGTTCCCGCGCGCAGCCGGGCCAGCTCGCGCCGGGAAGACTCGGGCTTGTGGAAGCCTTCCGAGCCGAAGAGGTTGAGGGTGTCGACCAGGGGGAGCAGCAGGTCGCGCTCGTTGCGGGTGAACGGGTCAATCGGAAAGCGGTTGAGGATGACGCCTCCGGTGGGCATCGAGGTCTTCTGCAGCCCCTCGAGCAGCTCGAGGCATTCGCTCACCGGCAGCGTCTCGGGCAGGGTGACGACGTACGCGGCCGCCTTCTTCGGGTCGTTGAGGTAGCTCTGACCTTCGCGCAGCGCTTCGGCGATCGGCCCCCGGGGCAACAACCGCAGCAGCATGTCGGGCAGCCCGGTCAGCGAAAGCGTGTGGCCCGTCGCGGGCATGTCGACGAGGATCAACTCGTACAGCGGCTCGCCTTCCGACCGTTCCATGCGCAGGTAGGTGAGCAGTTGGAAAAAGACGCCCATCTCTTTGAACGAAGGTCCGGCGCTGAGCAGACGGCGCAGGGACTCAGAGCTGATCGCCGCGCGTGCGAGGGTGGACGAGCGGAGCACCGAGCGCAAAAACAGCTCCTGGCCCGACCGTGCGAGCAGCAGGGCCCCATCAATTCCCGGAGCGAGCTTCTCGGGGGAAGCTGGCAAGCGGTCGCGGCCAAACTGGCGGGCGAGGGGCGAATAGTCTTTCGGGTCGTCGCCGATTTCGGTGACCAGCACCCGGACCCCTCGACGTTGCGCAATCAACCCGATCGCGGCCGTGAGCGAGGAACGGCCGACGCCGCCCTTGCCGGGCAACAAGACCACGCGTTTCTTGAGCAGCTCGTCCAAAACGGATGCACTCTAACCACGGGATTGCTTCGAGCGCCCTTCCGATGAACGAACCCTTTTCACTGGCTTTTGTCCGCCCCTCGACATTCGGGGCGATCGCGGGCATCCATCTGCCGGCCGGTGTTGAAGCGGTGACAAATGAGGTCCTGCAGCGGCTGGATCCCCTCGAGCGCGTCATCGCCCAAAAGCTGCGGGGGCGGCGGCAGATTGAGTTTGCCGGCGGCCGCCTGGCGTACCGCGCGCTGAGGTCGGACGCCGGGCCGCTGACCACCGGTGAACGGGGAGAGCCCTGCTGTCCTCCCGGGCTTTCGGTGTCGGTGACCCACAAAAGTGATCTGGCCGTCGCGCTGGTGGGGGATGCCCAGAACGGCACGCTGGGGTTGGACCTCGAAGGCGATGGCCGCGAACGGATGACCATCGCCCACCGGGTGCTGTGCCCCGACGAGCAGGTCGAGGTCGAGTCGTTGCCCGCGGCCCAGAGGTGGCGGGCGGTGCTGCTGCGGTTTGCGCTCAAAGAGGCCGCCTACAAGGCCATTCACCCCCACCTGCACCGGTTCGTCAGCTTTCAGGAAGCGCACGTCACTCTGGGCGAGGGCGAGGCGAAGGTCGTGATTCTCACCGAGCCGACCCTGGAGCTCGAAGCGGGCTGGGAAACGCTCGGGGCCCACAAGATTCTCGCGTCGGTTCGAGCCAGGCGCCGCTAGATTTTAAAGGCGCGCAGGCCAGGCCGAAACGGCGGCAACGCGCGCCTGCCCGGAAATCTGTCGCATTCCTACGGTGGGTTTTCTCGACACCAGTGCTGCAGCCGTCCCAACCCTTCGTCGATCGACACCGTGGGTGCGTAGCCGAGCTCGCGGCGCGCGGCCGAGATGTCGAACCACTGGGCGTGAGAAAGCTCGCTGGCGGCGAAGCGGGTCATCAGCGGCTCGCGATCGATTTTGAACAGGGCGTGGGCGGCTTCGAGGCTCGCCCCCAGGCCATAGGCGAGCCAGGCGGGCACGGGCCTGCCGACCTTCGGAGCGCCCGCCGCTTCGAGCATTCGGTTCGCCATCGTCCACACTCCGATCGGGTTTCCATCGCTGATGAAATACGCGCGGCCGGACACCGGCCCACCTTCCTGCAGCTTCCCGGCGGCCCGCAGGTGCGCGTCGACGCAGTTGTCGACGTACATCGTGTCGGTCTTCACGTCTTTCTTTCCAATCTGGCGCAGCTTTCCGGCGCGGGCGCGCGCGAGCAGGCGGGGAAGCAGGTGGCGGTCACCGGGGCCCCAGATGAAATGCGGCCGCAGCGCTACCGTGCCCAGGCTCGAGTCGGCGGCCGCGCGGATCAGCTGTTCGGCGAGCGCCTTGGTTCGGGGGTAGTGGGCGGTGAAGTGGGTGCCATAGGGAATCGATTCGTCGGCGCCTTCGATGTCTGTTCCGCTGTGCACCACGCTGGGCGAGCTGGTGTGAACCAGAAATGGAACTGCGGCGGAACGACAGCCGGCGATCACATTCGCGGTGCCCTGAACGTTGATCGCCTCGTACTCGCGGGGGTCGCCCCACCCACCCGCTTTCGCCGCGGTGTGGAAGACCAGGTCGGTGTTCGCGCAGGCCTTTGCGGTCGCGGCGGCATCACGCACGTCGCCGCGGACCAGCTCGGCGCCGAGCTTCTGCAGCTCGGGGTATTCGCCGCGGGCCAGCACGCGCACGGTGTCGCCGCGCTCGATCAAACGACGCACCAGGGCGCTGCCGAGAAACCCTCCGCCCCCGGTGACGAGCGTTCTCATCGAGGCTGGTCGGTGGCCCAGCGGGCGAGCTTCTCGCGCTCGATCTTCGCGTTGTGCCGAGCGTCGACGGGAAAGATCCCCGGAAAAATCGCAAACCGATCGAGGCTGGCCGTCACGGGCGCCCGACCCGCGAGGGCCCGCAGCTCGCTGAGCACGACCTCGTCCCCCGAAGCGCCCCCCGGCTCGCGTTCCACCAGGACGACCGGTTGCTGGTTGCCGCGCTCGCCGATTCCGACCAGGGCGGTGCGGCGAACCTGGGGGTGTTGATTGAGGAGCTCTTCGATCGGCACTGTGAAGTGGGTGCGCTCGCGGGTGACGACCCGGTGGCTCTTGCGCCCGCACATCCACAGCCGGCCCTGCGCATCGAAGAAGCCCAGGTCCCCCATGCGATGCACGATTTGGTCTCCCTCGCGGATCTTCGCCAGCGCGGTCTGCTCGGGCCGCGCGTAGTACTCGCGGGTCACCACCGGCCCGCGCACGGTGATTTCCCCAATCTCGCCGTCGGGCAAGAGCAGGGCGTCGGACCAGAGCGTGATCGGCGCGTCACTGATTGCGATGATCCGCACCGTCATTCCTCCGACCGGTCGCCCGACACAGACCCCCTGGCCGCAGGCCGCGCCGCGAGCGGTGTCGCCCAGAACTTCACGACTGCCGATGCTCGCGACCGGCAAGGCCTCGGTGGCTCCGAACGGAGTGAAGACCTGAGCATCCCCGGTGAGCAACTTGCTCATCCGTTCGAGCACGTCGTTGCGCATCGGCGCTCCGGCCGAGAGCACGCGGCGTAACGAGGGCAAGCTGACCTTGTGCTCGATTCCGTAGCGCCCGAGGTTGTCGAGCAGAGCAGGTGAGCCGAACATCATCGTGCAGCCGTGGGTGTTGATCGCCTCGACCAGCTTCGCCGGGTCCGCGCGGGCCGGAAATCGGAAGTCCATCTGCGGCAGCACCGACGTCATTCCCAGCGCCGGGTCGAACAGGGCGAAGAGCGGGAAAGTGGGCAGATCAATCTCGCCCGGCTCGATCGCGTAGGTGTCGCGAATCATCCGGACCTGGGCGTCGAAGATTTCGTGGGTATAGACGGCGCCCTTCGGAATTCCGGTCGAGCCCGAGGTGAAGAGGATCGCGGCGGTCTGTGCAGGGTTCGGCACCGCCATCGGGTACGGAAGGTCGCTCGTTCCCAGGCGCCGCAGATTTGGAAGCGTGTGCCCGCCCCAGAACAGCCGGGGGCCGACGGTGACCTTCGCGCGCACTTTGCGAAACGGGCGGGGAAAGAGGATGCGCGCGAGGTGCGCGGCAGGAACTCCGATGAACGCTTCGGGCTCGACCTCCTCGAGGCACGAGAGCAATGCGCGGCGGCCGATGCCGGGGTCGATCATCACGATCACCGCTCCGGCTTTGAACAGGCCGAAGACGAGCGGGAAAAAGTCGAGGCTGGGGGGAACCATCAGCACGGTGCGGACCCCGCGGCCGATGCCGATCGCTTCCAGCCCCCGCGCGTAGGTGTCGCTCTGAGCGTCGAGCTGCTTGAAGGTCAGCGTTCCCCCCGCAGCGATGATCGCCGGGCGATCGGGAAACCGCTGGGCCATCGCCGGCAGATGCGAGGCGATGTTGGGGTTGTTCGACGTCACGCCTGCAAGCCGCCGAGCGGATGGCGATCAAGGAAGTCGCGCACCAGCGGCAGGATTTCCTGGTGCGCATCCTCGAGCACGTAGTGGCCCGCGTCGGGAAAGGTGTGGACCTCGGCGGTCGGAAGCCGTCGGCGCCACTCGGCGAGGAACTGATCGTCGAAGACGAAGTCTTTGCCTCCCCAGCAGATGAGCAGCGGCACTTTGCTGAACTGGCCGAGGCGATCAGAGACTTCCTGGACCATCGACCAGCTGCGATCGCCGGGCTTCAACGGAATGTCCTCGACGAAGCGTTGGACGGCGATCCGGTGTTCCCAGGAATCGTAAGGAGCCAGGTACGCGCGCTTCACCGTGTCGGTCATCGCCCCGGCGCGGGTGGAGCAGGTGAGGTTCGCTCCGCGCGAGAACGCGTTGAGCCCGCGCACCGGAAGAGAAAAGAACGGCAGGTGGCGCACCACCGAAATCTGCCAGGGCAGCTTCTTCCCAGGAGGCAGCCCGAAGCCGGCGGTGTTGAAGACGACCAGCCGCTTGACCCGCTCGGGGTGCCGGGTGGCGAACGCGAGGCCGATCATTCCGCCCCAGTCGTGCAGCACCAGC
Source organism: Archangiaceae bacterium (assembly GCA_043750125.1). Lineage (GTDB taxonomy): Bacteria > Myxococcota > Myxococcia > Myxococcales > Myxococcaceae > JAGSPQ01. The sequence goes on from JAYVCD010000213.1 coordinate 11,046, forward strand.
GTGATGTCCCTGGTGATGTTCAGGTGGTCGAGCAGCGCCTCGAGATCTTTGACCCGGCGTTCGAGCACGTACTCGTACCGGTCGTCGCCCGGCTTGTCCGACAGTCCGCAGCCGATGTGATCGGGAACGATGGTGCGGTGGCTGCCCGACAGCCCGCTGACCAGGTTGCGCCAGTAGAACGACCAGGTCGGATTTCCGTGCAGCATCACCAGGGGGTCGCCCTTGCCCTCGTCGAGGTAGTGCATCTGGACCCCGTTGCCCACATCGAGCCGCTGGCCCTGCCAGGGATACAGCGCGCGATACGGAGTGATGTCGAAGGTCACCATTGGACTCCAAGCATGAGGCAGTTGAGACCGCTTCCGATTCCGAGCAGGCCGACCCGATCTCCGGCGCGCAGAAAGCCGGCTTCGGCGGCGCGGGCGGTGGTGAGAGGAACCGACACGGTCCCGATGTTTCCCAAAGTCGCGAAGGTCGAGAAGTCGCGCGACTCATCGACGCCGAGCTTGCCGAGAATTTCACGGCGGTGCCCCGAGCCCACCTGGTGGGTGATCACCCGATCGACGTCCTCGGTGCGCCAGCCGGTGGTGGCCAGAAATTTGCCCCAGGTCTTCTCGCCGAGCGCCACCCCGTGGGTGAGGACCTGCGTGGCGTCGGTGTCCATCAGGTTCACGGTCTCTCCGAGCAGGCCGCGGGTGGGGCCCCAGCGACAGACGCGGTGGTGCTCGGGTGCGCTGAGCGCGGAAGCGGCGATCAGCCGGTGCTCGGAATCTGAAAAGCCCACCTCGGTGAGGACGACCGCGACGGCGCCCGAGCCACCGGTGAGCGTCGCGAGGCCCAGTCGGTAGCGCTCGAGCGTCGGGTCGGCGTTCATTCGCGCGATGGTGGACTCGACGATTTCCCGCGAGCTCTCGGCCGAAACGACGATTCCCGCGCGCATCTGGCCCAGCTCGATGCGGTTGGCAATTTCGACCATGCCGTTGAGAATTCCAAGGCACGCATTCGAGACGTCGAAGACCAGCGTGTCGGGACCGGTGCCCAACGCGTCTGCGACTGCGCAGGCGGTGGCGGGCTCGAGGTTGTCGCGGCAGACCCCGGCGTAGATCACCGCTCCGAGATCTGCGGCCGGCACTCCCGACGCTTCGAGGGCTTTCTTTCCCGCCCGCGCGGCGCAGTCCGACATGCGGGGGCCGGGGGGCCAGAAGCGGCGCTCCGAAATTCCGGTCAGCGCTTCGACCTGCCCGCCCTCGAGGTTCAGCGCCGAGTACAGCGGCTTCAAGCGGGTCTCGAGCGCGGCAGTGGCGACCCGCTCTTCAGGAAGCTCGTAGGCGATCGCTTCGACGCACACCCGGTTCCACCGCATCAGCCCTCTCCCGGCACGAGCCGCAAAGCGAAATTCTTCATCGTGTAGATGACCCGGCCGTCGACCGCGAGCTGTCCGTCGGCGATCAGCAGCGGGCCGGCCTCGAGGTCGTCGACGCACTGGGTCAGCGTGGCCTGCACCTGCACTTCGCCGTTGGTCGGCACCACCTGCCCGCGGTACTGCCAGCGGTGCTCGAAGCCCAGCGCGGTGGCTTGAAAGCGGTGACTGTCGAGGCGCTTGCCGAACCGTTCGCGAGCGAAGACCTTGAGCAGCTGCAGCAGCGCTTCGAGGCCGAGCGAGCCGGGCATCACCGGGTCTTGATAAAAGTGCGCGGCGAAGAACCACTCGTTGGGGTCGATTTTCTTCGCGCCGGCGATGAACCCTTTTCCGTGCGCGCCGCCCTCGAGCTCGAGCGCGTCGATGCGGTCGATGACGCTCAAGGCCTGCCCCGGCAGCGCGAGCCCGCGGGGAATGGGGAAGCCCGCGCAGAGGTCCGGTCGCAGTGGAGGTTCCTTCGGCAAAACGAAAGAGCGCTGCGGCTGGGTCAACGAGGCGAGCAGCGCACCGCGGACTCCCACCTGTTGGGCGAGCGCGGCCGCGGGGAAGAAGCCGAAACCGGTCTTGCCGGCGTAGACGCGTTGGCCGCCGGCGAGCAGCTCCATTTCGA
>JAYVCD010000214.1:0-10025 GCA_043750125.1 Archangiaceae bacterium
TTGCTGAGGCTTCGCTTCGGGCTCGAGTCGAGCTGAACGGTCAGAAGATGAGGCCCAACGTCGCGAGCAGATCGACGTACCGAGACGGCCCTTCGCCCAGCAGGTGCGTCATCGAGGCCCGAACGTTCAGCCGCGCGCCCAGGCCGCTGTCTTTGCTGCGCAGCAGATCGAGGCTGACCCCCAGGCCCGAGTCGAGGCCGCTGCGGTGGTGAACGCCGTGATCCCCGTGCGACGACGAGAGCCCGAGCAGCCCGGTGATCGGATCTGCTTTTGCGTCCTCCCAGCCCAGCTCGTGCAGGTGGGCGAAGGCCAGGAAGAGGTACGGCTTGATCCGCGCGTCCGAGGGCCACTCGAGCCGGGTACCGATCTTGATCGCCACCAGTGCGTCCAACGGGGCCGTGAACAACCCCAGACCGACCGAGAGCTCGGGCCGCAGCCATGAGAAGACCCTGCGGTTGATCCCGATCAGCCCGATTCCGCCGGGACCCAGGCTGTCTGTGCGCAAGCCGCCCGCGAGGCCAACGAAGACTTCCCACCTGGAAGGAGCCGCTTCGAGGACGACTTCTTCGACGGCTGGAGCCTGGGAAATCATTGTCGACAGCACCAGCAATGCGTTGAGCATGCTGTCGTAGTGGCGCGGATTTCGAGCCCAATTCATTTGGACTTCGGTGGATCGTTTGGGTCGCGGCCGGCAACCAACGACTTCAGCCGCGGTCCATTCGCGGAACCAGGTGCTGCAGAGATCGCTCGAAGCGGTAGTTCACATTCATGTGACCGTCTTCGAACTCTTCGTGCAGCAGTTGTTCGACCCCGCCGTGCTTGAGCTCCTCGATCACGATCCGCGCACCCCACCGCAGGTTGAACTCGTCCTTGGTCCCGCAATCGATGAACAGGCTCTTCAATTTTCGGTAGCTGTCGACATGCTTGGGGACGAAGCGAACCGGGTCGTGCACCAACCAACGGTTCCAGGTTTCAATCTTCAGTCGTCCAGTCTGCAGGTCCACCGGGAGCTCGAGCCCCAGGGGCTCACCTTTCTTCGGTGAATAGGCCGCCGACATCGCGAGCATGTTGATCACGGTGTGGTCTTCGGACCGCATCTTGGTCGCGCTCGCGCGTTCCTTGAAGTCGCGAAACCACGGCTCGATGCCCCCCGTCTTGTTGATCGGCCCGAGCGCGACCGGCAATTCATGCAGGTAGCAATACTCGAAGCCCGCATCGCCCGAGTGCACGCCGATGTGCTGAAAAACTTCCGGGTGGAAACGCGAGATGTTCATCGCCCCGAAACCTCCGGAGCTCTTCCCGACCAGGGCCCGCGCGCTGCCCTTGGCGATGGTGCGCAGGGTCCGGTCGGCCCAGATCACCATGTCCCGCGCGACGTAGTTTCGGTACTGGCCGATGCCTTCGCTGTTCATCCATTGGCTGCCCCCCAGTGAGCTCCAGCCATCGACGAAGATTCCGATGCACGAGGGAATCGCACCGCTGGCGATCATCGCGTCCAGGCGCTCAGGGACGTTGCGGGTGAAGGGCGAGGTGTTGAGCCAGGCCATCCCCGAACCGGTGAACCCATGAAGAAAATACACCACCGGGTAACGCTCGGTCGTCTTCTCGGCGTAGCCCGGAGGCAGGTAGACCGGAGTCTTCCGGGTGGAAGGATCGCCCAGGGGATTTCCCTCGAGCGAACCGCCGAAAACGTCGAACACCTGCACGCTGCCTTTCATTTATGGCGCTCTCCCCAGCTTCTTCATCACTTCCTGCAGATCTGTCCACGCGAGCTTCTTCTCGGTGGGGACGCGGAGCAGGTACGCGGGGTGGAACGTGGGCATCAAGGGGATCCCTTCGTACGCGCGCCATTGGCCACGCATCCGGGTGATCGCGGTCTGATCTTTGAGCAGGGCCTGGGCCGCGAACTTCCCCAGGGTCACGATCACCTTCGGCCGAACGCTGGCGATCTGGGCCTTCAAGAACGGCTCACAGGCAGCGATCTCGTCGGGCTCGGGGTTCTTGTTGTCGGCTGGGCGGCACTTCACGACGTTGCAGATGTAGACATCGTCGCGGGTGAGCTTCATCGCTTCGATCATCTTCGTCAGCAATTGACCCGCCTTCCCGACGAACGGCACGCCTTGCTGGTCCTCGTCGGCGCCCGGCGCTTCGCCGATGAACATCAACTCAGCCCGCGGGTTTCCGGAACCAAAGACAATCTGAGTCCGACCGCCGCTGAGCTTGCAGCGCTTGCAGTCGCCCAGCTCGGTGCGGATCTCATCGAGCGTTCGGCGCTCGCCGGGCGCAACCGGCGCCAGGGGAACAGGCTTCAGTCCCACGGCAGCCTTCGCTGCTGGAACCGCCGCTGCGACTCTGCGTGCTGAAGCAACGGGCGCAACGTTGAGAGCAGCGGCCTTCTCGTCTTGAGCTTCGACTGCCGGCTGGATTGCGTTCGGATCCTTCCAGATCAACTTGCTGCCATCGGCCTCTTGCCACGCGAGGTGCCTTCGAAGCTCGGCGGTGAGATCGGCCACTTCGTCTCTCATGTCTCAGGCCTCGCCGATCAAATCCCAGATCCCGGCAGAAACTTCCCGCTTCGTGCCTGACAGCGGCGTCTGAAGGCCTGCGGGGCCCAGAACGACCACCTGGTTGTTGTCGCTGCCAAAGCCCATTCCCGGAACTGAGACGTCATTGGCGACGATGAAATCGAGCTTCTTCCGCCCGAGCTTCTCTTGCGCGTTTTCGAGGATCTTCTGCGTCTCGGCCGCGAAGCCGACCAACCTGGGCCGGGTCGCCTTGCCGTGAACGTGGGCGCTGGCCTCGGCCAGTACGTCGCGGGTGCGCACCAGGCTCAGCGTCTGTGCTTGCTCGGACTTCTTGACCTTCTGCGCCGCGACCACCGCCGGCCGCCAATCGCTGACTGCGGCCGTCGCGATGAAGAAATCGACGTTCTCGACCCGCGACATGACTTCGACGGCCATCTGCTCGGCCGTCGTCACCGCCACCACATCGAAACCTTCAGGACCTGCCCCCGCCACCGGCCCCAGCACCACGGTGACGCTCGCCCCGCGCGCGCGCGCTTCCTCGGCCATCGCCAGGCCCATCTTTCCAGTCGACGGGTTGGACAAGAAGCGAACGGGATCAAGGAACTCACGGGTCGGCCCGGCGGTGATCAACACCCGCTTGCCGAACAGCTTGCCCGCGCTGCCCAACTGCGAGACGGCATCGACCAGCGCGGACAGCTCGGCCAGCCGCCCGGATCCCACATCGCCGTCGGCGAGCAAGCCCACGCCCGGCCCCACCAACCGGAACCGCGGCTCGGCGAGCAGCGCGGCGAGATTTTCCTTCGTCCGCGCGTTGTCCCACATCGCGGTGTTCATCGCCGGAGCCAGCAGCACCGGCCCGCGAAACGCCAGCAACCCGGTGGTGACTGCGTCGTTGGCGATTCCCCCATGAATCCGGGCGATCAGGTCCGCCGTCGCCGGCGCGATCACGAAGACATCGGCCCAGCGGGCCAGGTGAAGGTGACCGAAGCTGGTTTCCTGTACCGGATCAAAAGTGTCCGTCGTCACCGGGTGGCCCGAGAGCGCCTGCATCGAGAGAGCGGTGATGAACTGCAGCGCGGCCGGCGTCATCGCCACGCGCACGTGGGCTCCAGCCCGGCGCAGCTCGCGCACCAGATCGCATGCCTTGTACGCAGCGATCCCGCCGCCGACCCCAAGCGCGATGCGACGGCCTTTGAGCCACGAACGGTCCATCAGTCCGAGCTCCCTTAAGCCACTGTCCCGTTGGGCGAAAGCGTTTGTCGTCTACCGAGAATCGGGCGGTTCGGCGGCTCCGATTCCAGGTGAGACCGGCAGTTGAAGGTGCAGCTGCACCGACGCTCCGGTGTGAAGCTCGACCCGCTGGACCCGCTGCGAATCTGCCCAGCGCGCAACTGCGGTGTAGGTCCCGCAGCGGAACCCGGCAGCGTTCAACATGCGTGGGGCATTGAGGGTATCGAACAGCACCGCGCCTTCGGTCGCCGCGAGCTGCTCGAACGAAGCCTCGGGGGGCGGTACTGCGTCACCCGGAAGGAGGATCAGCTCATCGGGCGCAACCGCCGCTTGCAGCGAGATAGCACAAGAGCCGGGGGGAACGCCCAAGACCACGCGCATCGACGGCCCCGAGACGGCAAACGTCTGGCCTGAGGTGCTGACCCGGGTGATGAACACCCATTGACCCTGCGCCGCGTCGATCGCGAAAGTACCGTCGAGCGCGGCTTCAGCATCGAGCTCCTGGTCCGAGCTCGCGTCGCGCAGGGTCACCATTCCTGAAACCGGGCGGCCCAACCCGTCCACCACCTTTCCGTTCACATGGGTCGCAGGCTTGAGGACGATGTCGGTGGGCCGACCGACGGCCATCGGGGCCGAGCCCCGGTTCTGACCCCGCTGAGCTTTGAGGACCGTGTCCGGCATCGAGAGGGACAACGAAAGGCGGAAGGTGCCGTCGCCGGCCGAGGTCACTTCGTCGCCCGAGTTGTCGCATTGCACCCGCGCACCCGAGACAGGGTTGCCCCCTACGTCGCGCACCGTACCCTCGACCACCGTGGCCTTCTTCAGCTTGACGGTTCCCATGTCGCGGCTGGCCTCCCAGGTGCCTTGCCAGTTCAATTCGTCGTAGCCCTCGGCACGGATGCTGATCACGGCGTTGCCCTCGCCATTTCCTCGCAGCGGCGCCGAGAAGCGACCGTCGACGGTATCCACCTGGGTCCCGTCCACTTCGAAGTGGGTCACCGGAGCGTCCGTGACTGCGTCCAACACCCTTCCGCTGGTCCGCAGCCGCGGCAGCATCACCACTTTGATCAAGCTCTGGGGTCCTTTGAACGTCTGCGGCTGCGAATACTCGAGGGCCGTGGACGCCTCGAGCCGATAGGCGACCTCGGGGTCGAGGCTCGAAAGAGTGAACTCACCTTTTGAATTCATCGTCGGGTGCGAGATCCACGGCTCGCTTCTCAGCTCGGCCCCTGACACCGGGGCCCCACGCTCGTCGACGACGACCCCGCTCACGCTCAGCCCATGATCCAGCTGCACGTCGGCTTTGAAGTGTTGCCCTTCGATCAACGTGATCTTCAATGGCGGAGCGTCGCGGTAGTCCTCCGCCTGCACCGCCACCTGGTAACTGCCGCTTTCCAGACCTGAAATCGTCGCGACCCCGTCCGGCCCGGTCTCGCTGTTCAGCGCAGTCCGGTCTGCGCTGTTCGTCACTGTCACCGTGGCCGCGACGATCGCTGCTCGCCCTTCATGCACGAGCACGGTCACCCGGGCCCGCGCTTCCAGTCGGATGACGACTCCGTCGGCCGGAGCCGTGACCCTCACTGTCGTACGGCCAACCGCGTTCGAAAAAGCGGTCAGTTGCTGCAATCCCGGCTCGTCGAAGGTCAGCTCGAAGGTGCCATCGTCTTCCGAGGACACCTGCTCCAGCGGGGTCAAAGGGGCGCGCGCTTCGACTTCGGCTTGAGCCACCGGCTTTCCTTCGGAATCGACGACCTTCCCGCGCACTTTGACCCCTCGTTTGACGACCACCTCGAGAGTGTTCTCACCCGGGTGAAGGTCTAACTCGCGGTGCCACTGCCGGAAGTCCGAGCTGGTCACGTCGAGCGTAACCGGCCCATCGCCCATTGGGCCCAGGACCATCAGCGCGCCTTGCGTGGCCTCTGCGCTGTAGGTCTCCCCCCCGCGCCCGGACGCGGTCACCTCGGCATCCGCGACGGGGTCACCCGATTCGTCGATGACGGTCACCGACAGCTTCGCCGCCGCGCGCAGCTCGAGATCAACGGTCTCCAGCTGATGCTCGAACGTCACCCCCTCGTTCCTGGAAACCAACGAATCGGTCGTCGCGGTCACGGTGCAGGAATCCGAGCCCAGACCATCGAAGCGGGTGGTGCCCGCGTGGGTCTGCTGCCCTGCCGGGTGCCCACCCTCACACTTGAGCGTCACCATCGCCTCGGCCGGCTTCCCCCCGATCGCCGTTCTCACCACCACCGAATGCGTGGGCGACAGCGTCACTTCGAGAGGCTCAAGACCCGAGTGGACGGTTTGCTGGGACGGCGAGAGCCCCGGCGCTTCGACCCGCACCCAGACGCCGTTCCCGTCATCGAGCCTGTCCAGCCCCACGAGACCGACGGCATCACTCACCGTCTCGATCATCTGAAAAGTATCCAGCGAGATGGCGGTCACCTTCGCTCCCCCCAGCGGCACGCCCCGTTTTTCTGCGTCGCGCTCACCCCGCAGCACCAGCAACGAGAGCACCGACCGCGCGAAGAGCCGCACCACCGCAGGTTCCTCTTCATCGGGGCTGAAGAATCCGGACCCGAACAGACTGCCCTTGGTTGCCGAGAGGTCGAGCGCTTCCTGCGGCAGATCTTCGAAGGTGAAGGTGCCGTCCGGGCCGCTGGTCCCAATCGCGATGGGCCGGCGCTGGGCTTTTCCGGACCGGACCACCTCGATGATTTCATGCGCGGTCTGAAGGTCGGTGCACTCGAGAATGGGCGCCGAGCACACGGGGCAAATCGCCGCCTCCAGGCCGTAACTTCCCGAGGCGAACACCCGCACTTCAGCCCCGGCCACGGGGTGACCGTCCTGGTCCTCAACGGTCCCGAAGACCAATCCGCGCCCCGCATCCGAAGCGGCGAAGACTTCGTCGCCCAGCCGCTGGGCCAGCGATCGGTCGGGCCCGGGAGCAGGGGTCGAACGATCTTCCAGTCGGCTGTTGACCGCCCTCTCATCGTTCGGCCAGAACGCCCAGGCCGCCCCCACCATCGCGATCCCCGCGCAGACCCAGAGGACTGGCTTCTTCATCGAATGAGAGACACATCGGCCCGGGCCGGGACGTCGACCCGCTCGATGATCGGACCTCCGGTCGATTCGGCGTGAAAGCTGGCCCAGACCAGGGTGTAGCGGCCGGGGGTCAGGCCGAGGAAGGCCACCCGCTCGTCAATCGGTTGGTAGACGAGCTGCGCGTAGTTGGCCCGCAGCAGCTCGAGCGGAGGATTGCCCACCGACGGGACGTCTCCTCGCACCAACCACAGCGCATACCCACGCTGCGGGCGCACCCTTACCGAGAGCGAAGAGGTGCCCGGCGCGGGCCCGAAGTCGAGCTTCGCGCTCTCGCCGGCGACTTCCGAAATCACCGCCAGGGGATCCAGCGCGGTGCGCGCAATGCCCGGAGCGGTGACGACAAAGCGGTAGATGCCCGGCGGAACATCCAGCGTGTAGCTGCCATCGGGGCCGGTGACGACCGAGACCGGCTCGCTGCGATCTGCATGCAGCCCCTGGATTTCCACTCCCGGTCCGGGGGTCCCGTCCGGCAACCACACCCTGCCCGTCAGCTGCACTCCCGGCCGCAGCTGCACTTCGATCGGCCCACTGCCCGCGACGACCGTCTTGGTTCCGGTGCGGCGACCCTTGCGCGCGACCACCGTGAACTCGTGAATGAAGGGCGGGCTGGCGAGGGCAAAGCGGCCGTCCGCGCCCGACCTCACCGACTGCTCGCAGGCATCGCACCCCACGACCGCGTCCGGAACCGCCGCCCCACCTTCGTCGCGAATGATTCCTCCCAGCGTGGGCCCGACCGAGAGCACCAGGTCGCCTACGTCCGGAATCGACGGTCGGTCGACCATCAGCGGCTCGTAGCCCGGGGCTTCGACCGCGAAGATCACCCGATCTTCGGTCGAAGGAAGGGGCAGCTCGAACCGACCATCGGCGCTCTCTACGTCGTGATCATCGATGCGGAAGCGCTTGAGCGGCTTGCCTTCGCTCAGCACCCGCCCCTTGAAGACCTTCTCGCGCTTCACCACCACCTTGACCGGGTCGCCGCCGGCGATTGCGACCACCCGCTCGACCTGCTCGAGCCCACGCTGGGTGACGCGCACCATGTAGTTGGCCTTCGGCCGCAGTGGACGGATCTCGAACTTCCCGGCCGCATCGGTCACGACCGGCTCGGCCCCGCGGGGAGCGACACTGACCGCCACCCCCGACACGGGAGTGCCGACCTGGTCCACCACCGTGCCGCTGACCGCTTCGCCCGCCTTCAACTCGGCGTTCACTTTCGACAGCACGCCCTCTTCGATCAGGATCTTCTGTCGTTCGGAAGGCAGGAAGTCGTCGTGGGAAGCCACCAGCCAGTAGGTGCCGGGGGGCAGGCCTCTCATCATCACCACTCCATCGGCGCCCGAGGGGCGATCGCTGCGGAAGCTGCCTTCCTTCTCGATGAACATCACCACGCTCGCGCCCTCGACCCGGCGCCCGGACGAAGTGACCGTGACCTGCGCTCCGGCGCGGGGCTCGAGCTGAAGGTCGACTCCGCTTTTGGGCGCGGTCACCTTGACGCTTCCCCCGCCCCAATCCGAATGGTGGGCGTGCAGCTCATACAGGCCCGGCGAAGGCACATTGGCGACGAACTTCCCTTCCTGATCGGCAACCACGCTGTCGCCGGTCGGAGTGACGAGAACTGACACCCCCGGCGCCGGACGCCCGTACTCGTCGAGCACCCGCCCAGAGATGACCGTGCCTTGTCGGAGCTGAAGCTCGACCGCCGACTCGCCCGCCGTGACTTTCACCGGAGTGGTCCCCGAGATGAAGCCCGCGGCCGATGCGCGCAGCACATAATCGCCCTGTCCAATCGGCCCGAAGCTCACCAGGTCGCCCGTTTTGGCTTTTCGTTTGTTGACCACTTCCCCGGTCAAAGTCAGCAGCTGAACTTCGGGATCAGGCACGGGTTGATCGGCCTCGTCGATCACCGTGACCACGATTCGGCCCCCGTCTTCCAGTTCGAGATTGACGCGGGTGACGAGCGAATCGAGCGAGACGGTCTGCGGCGCCGACGAGAGCGCGCCCGAAGTCGCCGTCACCATCACCCGATCGGGATAGAGCTGAACGAAGGTCGCCAGCCCCTGCTGGCTGGGGCCTTCGCGGGCGAGGTGATCGCCGTTGACCTTCACCGAGCCGTCCATCGGATTTCCCGCGTGGGTCAGGGTCACTTCCAGCCGCCGCGGCTTGAGCAACGTGAGCTTCAATGGGACGGGGCCCGCTTCGACCTGGGGCAGCGCGGTGGGCAGGCGGTTGGGCGACTGGGCCAGCACGTAGAACGGCCCTTCCCCCAGTCCTTTGAGCTCGAAGATTCCCTGTGCATCGGCGGTCGTGTGGTGAAAGATCGCCAGCCGCCGCGAAATGGCGTGAACGGTGCCTGAGATCGGATTGCCGTCTTCATCGCGCAGCTTGCCGGCGATCGATCGCAACGGAGGAAGGAACAGGTCGACCGCTTCTCCTGGAGCTGCGCGTTCTTTGAGCCCGTCGCCAAAGCCTTCGGCGTGGGCCCAGACGGTGAACGAAACGCCGGCCAGGTGCTCGAACCGAAACTCGCCCTTCGCGTTCGAGCGGGTCGTCGCCCCGTGTACCAGCTCGCCACGATGGGCCTCGAGCAAGGTCAGGGTCGTCTGGGCCGACGCACGCGCGCGGCAGGACAACTGAAGCTCACCGCACACCGGGCACTTGAGCCCGACCAGGCTCTGTTGGCTGCTGGCCGCGAGAAAGACTTCGGCGTCCCTCACCGGATTGCCCCCGGGGTCGAGCACGACGCCTTTGAGGGTCAGCCCTTCGTCGCGGGCGAGCACCTCGACGGCAGCGAACTGGGGCAACCCTTCGGCGACTGCGACGGCCTCAATCGGAACGGGCACTGCGTCGGCCCTGAACCAGAAAAAACCCGCCACCGCGAGGACCAGGACCACGACTCCGGTGACTACCCACCTGCGCATGTTTATGGGGACCGCCACCCGCGAAGCTAGCGCTCCTGACACTCGGGGGGCGAGCGGTGTTCCCGTAGGGTGACCCCAATGTCGTCTTTCAGGAGTCCATCGCCGCTCGATGCGGGCGGGCTTGCTTCCGAACCTCGAACCCTGGCTCTTGAGTGAAGCCTAGCCCGACCTTCGCAGACTTCGGCGGTTGAGCGGGGTCAGCGATGGTGCTTTCACGAGGGAGGGCCTTGTGCGGGAAGATCGCGCAATGGTA
>JAYVCD010000215.1:0-25127 GCA_043750125.1 Archangiaceae bacterium
GAACGGGCTGTTCGTGACGCTGAAGAATCGGCGGTAGGCCTCACACCGCGGCCAGCGCTGCCTCGACCAGGGGGTGCATCACCGCCCGCTTCCTCCACGCGGCGCTGATGGGAAAGCGCGACTTCGGGTGATGCACCGGCCAGGCGGCGACCCCGGCCACCTGCGGCCCCGCCTCGCTCAGCGAAGGCACCAACGAGAAGCCCAGCCCGGCGGCGACGAAACCCAGAATCGTGTCCGAGGTGTCGGCCGCGAACGCCAGCCGGGGGTGCAGCCCATGCTCGGCCAGCCCGGTCAGCTGCAGCTCTTTCAACGCCCGGTCGGCGTTGTACGCAATGAACGGCACGTCCCCCAACGCGGCCAACTTCAACCGCGGGCCCTGCGCAAACGGGCCATGGGTGGGCGTCACCACGAAGGTCTGCATCGTCGCCACCACCTGGGTCTCGATTCCTTCCGGCAGCCGGGGAAGCCAGTCGATCACCAGGTCCGCTTCGCCCCGCAGCAACGCCGCAGGGTCGGCCGCCTTGACCTCACTGAGCGCCACCGAAATGTCCGGCCGTCGACTCTGCAGCCGCTGCAACCATTTGGGCATCAAGTGACGCAGCAGGTGGCCCGCCGCGTGGACCTTCAGCGTTCCGCCGACCTTCCCCTCTTTGAGCTTCGCGGCCAGCGCGGGCAGCTGCTCATAGAACGGCTCCACCACCCCAAACAGCGCATGCCCCGCGGGGGTCAACGCCATGTGGTCCTTGCCCACCCGCTCGAACAGCGGCACCCCGACTTCTTCTTCCAGCCGGCGGACCTGCTGGTGAACTCCGGGTTGGGTGATGGGGTAGGGAAACGCACGAGCCGCCCGGGCATACCCCCCGGTGCGTGCAACCCAGTAGAACCCCTCGAGACGCTGCAGTGAAATCATACACCACAGGTTATCACTGAAATGAGAACGTGTTCCCTGCGGTAATCAACCTGATTCGCGATGCTGCCCGTTGAGGGAAGACACAAACCCGCAGCACATCGGAGTCACACCATGAACGGAATGAAGAACGCGGTGCACCTGGCGATCCTCGGAATCTGGGCCACCCTGGGGGCGATCCTCAGCATCAAGCTGGTGTTCGGAGCCCTGGTGCTGCTCAGTCCGCTCGGCTTCTGGCTCTGGTTCGCAGGGTTTGCCGCGGTGACCACCTTCGCGGTGAAGAAGCTCGACGGGCCGCTGGCCGCGCTGGGAATTCACGCCGCTGCCTTCGGGCTGCTCCACCTGGTCCCGAGGGTGTTCCCGTTCGACGTGCTGCGCCTGGGCCTGGATTTTCTCCAGGCCCACTGACCGTCAGCTCTACAGGTTCTGAATGCTGGGCTTCGACGACAGATCCATCTCGTAGATCCCGAAGTTTCCCGCCGCGACGTAGGCGATGTCGCCGGCGAAGACGATGTGGGTCGCCCAACCGAGCGTGCGCAGGAAGTGCTGGCCGACGGGAGCGTTCAAGTGGCTCACGTCGACCGCCAGCACTCCGTCGCCGACCAGGTTCACGAACAGCCGGTCGCCGAACACGCCCATCAGTTGGGCAGAATAGGTGCCGACCGCCGCCGAGAACGTCTGGGTCAGGCGGCCCTGGCTCAGGTCCAGAATCGTCAGCGAGTCCGACGGCTGCACGTACCCGCCGCCCAACGAATCGTCGTAGGCATACGCATACGAGTAGCCCTTGCGCAGCGTCATGAACAAGCGGTCCGCGTCGCCGACCATGTCCCCCACCTGAAGCCCGTTGAGCGCCAGGGTGTCGAGCAGCATCGCTCGGCCCGGAACGGTGCTCTTCAGCAGGTGCAACCGCGCGTCGGGCACCCAGTAGGTGTTGGTCTTGTTGACCGCGAAGCTGAACTTCTCGTCGGTCGACAGGAAGCTGCGCTCGCCGTTCTTCTCGGACGCGCGAATCAGGCGACCGGGAATGTTGATCACCTTCTCGGGCACCAGGTCGGCGGTGGGGAACGTCTCGGCGTAGTACTTCATCTGCGCGAAGCGGGTCCCGTCCTTGAGGTCGATGGCGCCGACGTTCTCTTTGTAGCTTGCAACCAGCCGGCTGCCATCGCCGACCAGGTTCAGGTACTGCCGACCCGCCGCTGCGTAGCCGCGCCGGGGGTCGTAGGTCTGGGTCGCCAGCTTCCGGGTCACGACGTTCGGGCTCGCGGGGTTCGTCAGGTCGAGGAAAATCAGGGTCTGCGAAGAGCCGTTGCCTTCGTAGGTCCAGCGGATCAACCCCAGCCCAAGCTCGCTCGCCGCCCAGCTGCCGCCGTAATAGCTCGGGTAGTAACCCCAGCCGCCGCACCCGTACCAGACGTACGGCATCGTCTGCGTCGGCAGGTCAGCCTCGGAGACTTTCACCGGCGCCAGAGGGTTGCTCAGGTCGTAGATCACCGCCTGGGTCTTGCGCTGGTTGTACGCAGTGACCGCGTCATTGGCCTGACGGAACAGCACCAGCAGGTTCTTGAACTGAATCGCCTGTTGCACCCGGGGAACGGTGAAGGTCGCGACCACTTCGGCGTCGTCCAGCCCCTTCGCCGCGCGCTTCACCCGGAACTCGCTCGCGTTGGGCTGCGCGCTGTAGTCGCTGCCCTGCCGCACTTCGTCCACCATGTAATCGCCGAAGCGGTACAGCCGCTGGTGGTACGGAGCGACTTCGATCACCGCCTGCTCCACCGGCGCGTCGAGGTTGTCGATGTCCGTCACCGAGACGTGGGTCTCGCTCAGGTTCACCATCATCCGGCGTTCCGTCGCACCCTGGTGGGTGAAGATGATGCTGCGGGTGACGTGGCCCGCGGCGTTGACCACCGTGCCGTGATTGTTGAGCACCTTCTGATTCAGGTAGTCCTTCGCCGGGTCATACGCCGCGAGGTCGAACGACATCAGGCCGACGGCCGACTCGGGCCGGTACCACCACCACGAGTCCTGGGTTCCGCTCTTGGTGTAGTAGTTGACCGGCACGCTGATCACGTTCGCCTTCGCGTCCGAGTGCAGGCCGAGCATCTTGTGCGCCTGGTCGAGGTTCCAGTTGAGCTCGCTCCAGACCCACGAGGCGTTGTTCACGGTGACGCACTTGCGCTGCACCAGCCGAATCGCGCTCAGGTTCTGGACGTCGATCAGGCTCACCGAGACGTTGGCCGACCAGCCGGTCGCCGCCGTGCCGTAGCCGGCGCAGGTGGCGTCGTTGTCGCGGCCGATGCCGAGCAGGAACTTCCCGTCGCCGACCAACCGGAACACGTTCATGTCGCCCGACAGCCCGTCGATCGCCGAGAGGACGGTGAGCTTCGTCGGGTCGGCAAAAGAGATCGCGTAGAGCGGGTCGATCTGCTTGGCGGTGATCGCAAACGCAACGCTGCGGGTGGTGTCGAAGGTCGTCCCGCGCACCGTCTCGTTGGGCTTGCCGAACTGCAGGCTGCTGACGCGCACCGGGTGGGCCCCGTCGGTCACGTCCCACGACTCGATCGTGTTCTGGGTGAAGCTGTTCCCCGAGCAGTTGGTCGAGTTCCATTCCTGCCGTTGGAAGATCCCGAGGTAGTGGCCCTTTCCGGTCGCGTCGTCGTGAATGTAGGTCTGCTTGAACTGATCGTTGAGCGCGCCGTAGGTCGAGAAGTGCGAGTGAAGGCGAATCTTCCCGCTCGGATCCGAGATGTCGATGATCGACACCACGGCTTCCTGCATCGAGCGCGAGCTGCCGCAGTTGTACTTGCTGCCCGAGACCCAGCCGTAGGTCTGCCAGTTCTCAACGACGTGCAGCGTGTTCGAGGTGGCCGAGATGGTGACGCCGGTGAAGTGACGGCTGGTCGAGCTTTGATTGGTGTTCGAGTTGAAGCCGCCGCCTTCGAAGACCTTCAGCTTTTCCACCAGCACGACGTTCTTCGGGTCGGCGACGTTGAACGAGTACACCCACGCCTGCTCGGTGTGCTCGGTGCCGTACGGGTAGCCCGGGTAGTAGTACGACTGGGGCAGCTGCGAGACCACGTAGACGGTGTTGTCGATCTTTCGCGAGACGCCTTCTTTGAGCTCTCCGATGATGTCGATCGTCTGGATGATCTTCGGGTTCTTCAGGTCTGCAATGTCGATCGCCACCAGCTGCGAGACGTTGTGACGCTTGAAGCTCAACCCGGTGATGTCCTGCGTGACGTACAGCGCGTCCCGCAGCAGCGCGTAGACGGTGGTGCCGGTGACGAACATTTCAATCGGGTACCCATGCACTGGCAGCCGCGAGAGCTGCCTGGGGTTCTTCGGGTCGTTGAGGTCGTAGATGATGAAGCCGCGATACGTGTTCAGGTAGAAGAGCCGGTTGGCGTCGACCCGGTAGATGTCGGCCTCTTCGACCGTGCCTTCGCGACCACTCGGGGCCTTGTTTTCCGGGGCCGGTGCAGCCGCTCCCATGTCCGCGACTCCGGGGGCGCCTCCGGCGTTGTCGAAGTTGCGCCCGTTCGAATAGTCGCGTTCGAGGGTGATGAAGTCGTCCTGGCCGGTGACCACCGGGTTGTCCGGGGTGTTGCCCGGGCCCTTGTTCAAACCGCAGCCCATCGCCAAGACCACGACCCACAATCCAATCGACTGCCACAGGCGGTTCATGTGTGCTCCTTCAGCGTCGCAATAAAGGATTTCGACCCCGGCCAGCGCAAGCTGCGTACCAGCCGGGCGGCTCGCGAACTCAAGTGGTTGCGGGGGCGAGAGACCCTTCGTTCCCACAGAATCCTGAGGGACGTCGGGGACTTTTTAAGGGTAGAGACCAGGGGCCCCGCCATGGATCTCGAGGTCTTCACCGATGGAGCCTGTCGCGGCAACCCCGGCCCGGGTGGGTGGGGCGCGTTGCTGACGTGGGGCACGACCGAGCGCGAATTGTGCGGGGGAGAGCGCGACACCACCAACAACCGCATGGAATTGACCGCGGTGATTGAAGCGCTCAAGGCGCTGACCCGCCCCACGCCGGTGCGCGTTCACACCGACTCGACCTACGTGATGCAGGGCATCTCGAAGTGGATCCACGGCTGGAAGACGAACGGTTGGAAGACGAAAGCCCGCGCGCCGGTGAAGAACGTCGACCTCTGGATGGCGCTCGACGCGGTGGTCGGGTTGCACGAAATCGAATGGAAGTGGGTCAAGGGCCACGCGGGTCACGTCGGCAACGAACGCGCCGACCAGCTGGCCAACCGCGGTCTCGAGCAGCTGCTGCTGCGTTAGCCGCCGCGGCAGGGTAAGGAGCCCTGATGGGAAGACTCGTGAGCTGCACTTTGTGCGTCGCCTTGCTGATGCCCGCAGCCGGTTTTGGAGCTCCCCCGCCCAGGCCGCCGCCCGCCGCCGAGCTGCCCCCGCCTCCTCCCCCGCCGCCGCCCGCGGTCGACTGTTTCCCTGCCTGTCGGGCCGGTTTTTTCTGCTACTCCGGCCAGTGCAGGTCCGCGTGCAACCCTCCCTGCGGTTCCGGCGAGCAGTGCCTCGAAAATGGCCAGTGCAGCTCGGGTGCGGCGCTTCCCCCGGGCGATGCTCCGTTGGCTCCTCCCGTCCTCAGCCAACCCGAAGGGTCGCGCGTGAGCGAAGACGGTGAGAAGGCGCCTCCGGGTTTTCACTTCGAGACTCAGCGAAGAAAAGGGCTGCTGATCGCCGGCCCGGTGCTCTTTGGGGTCGGCTACATCCTCTCGGCGATGTACGGCCTGTTCGGGTACAGCTTCGCGGGCCTGGGCCTCACCTTCCCCAGTGGCTTCGTCTACAACAACCGCAGCACCTACCTGGTCTACGCCGTTCCCCTGGTCGGACCCCTGCTGAGCCAGGCTCTGTTTGCGACCGCTCTCGGCTACCGAGGAGTCAACCGCGACCCGGAGTTCCTCTTCGCGGGCATCGTCACCGTGTTGCAAACCACCGGGCTGGTGCTCGCGTTGCTCGGAATCAAGACCACCCAGGTGGCCGTGGAGAATCGCTACTCGAGCTCTGGAGCTGCGCCGATTCGCTGGTCGTTGTCGCCGATGGCGCCCGGCTCACCGCTCGGAGTGACGTTGTTCGTCGAAAACTAGGAGGCTTCTTTTCCATGAGCTCCCACCCCTCGACGCTGTCGGCGCAGTTCCTCACCCACGAAGTCACCAACCAGCCCCCGCCGCTGGTCTACGACGCGTGGGCCACGGACCCGGTGTTGCGCGAGGCGATCACCCGCGAAGGAGGCGGGTGGGGCGAGGCGCAGCTTTCGGCCTACGGGAAGCTAGTCGGTGGCGAGCTGATGCAGCTGGGCTTTGTGGCCAACGAGAACAAGCCGAAGTTGCGGCCTTTTGATCGCTACGGAAACCGAATCGACGAGGTCGAGTTCCACCCTGCCTACCACCGGATCATGGAACTGGCGATCGCCCACCAGACGGTCAACTTCGGCTGGAACCACGCCGAGAAGCCGGGCGCCCACGTCGCGCGGATGGGCTTGAGCTACCTCCACAACCAGGCCGACCAGGGCACAAGCTGCCCGCTGACGATGACCTATGCGTGCGTGCCCACGCTGCGGCAGCAGCCGTCGCTGGCCAAAGAATGGCTGCCCCGCGTCACGTCCACCCGCTACGACCCCCGCTTCATTCCCGCGGCGCAGAAGCTGGGCGCCACCTTTGGAATGGGAATGACCGAGAAGCAGGGCGGCTCGGACGTGCGCAGCAACCAGACCCGGGCCGAGCCCACCGGAGCCAGCGGGTCAGGCCAGCTGTACACCCTGGTCGGGCACAAGTGGTTCTTCTCGGCTCCGATGTGCGACGCATTTCTGGTGCTGGCGCAGGCGAAGGGCGGGCTGTCGTGCTTCCTGTTGCCGCGGTTCACGCCCGACGGCGAGCGCAACGCGATTCACATTCAGCGGCTGAAGGACAAGCTGGGCGACTGGAGCAACGCTTCCTCGGAAGTCGAGTTTCATGGCGCGCTCGCGTTCATGTGCGGGGAAGAGGGCCGGGGCATTCCCACCATTCTCGAGATGGTCGCGCTCACCCGGCAGGACTGCATGATCGGCTCGAGCTCGCTGATGCGGCAGGCGTTGGTCCAGGCGATTCACCACTGCCGCCACCGCAGCGCCTTCGGCAAGCGGCTCGCCGATCAGCCGCTGATGCGCAACGTGCTCGCCGACCTCGCGCTCGAAAGCGAAGGGCACACCGCGCTCACCGCCCGCATCGCGCGCGCCGTCGACGCCAGCGGGCGAAGTCCCGACGAGGCCGCCTTCTGCCGGGTCGCCACCGCGGTGGGCAAGTACTGGGTCTGCAAGCGGGCTCCAGCTTTCGTCAATGAAGCGCAAGAGTGTCTGGGCGGCGCCGGCTACGTCGAAGAATCGAACCTGCCCCGGCTGTACCGCCAGGCGCCGCTGAACTCGATCTGGGAAGGCAGCGGCAACATTCAGTGCCTGGATTTCTTGAGGGCCTCGGCGCGCGAGCCCGCGGCGATCACCGCGTTGATCGCCGAGCTTTCGGCCGCGCGGGGCGGCAACCGGTTCCTCGACGAAGAGGTCGACCGGCTGATGAATGATCTCACCGACACCGCGACGCTCGAAGTCCGCTCGCGGCTGATCGTCGAACGGCTCGCCCTGTGTCTGCAGGCGTCCATTCTGGTTCGCGCCGGCAACGCGCTGGTGTCCGACGCCTTCTGTGCCTCGCGGCTGGGGGGTGGGCGCGGGCAGGCCTTCGGGACCCTGGGCCCCGCCGTGGCGATGCAAGCGTTGATCGACCGCGCCTTTCCCGCCTGACCGCAGCCGCGCTATGCCGCGGGTTTCCGGGTTCAGATTCACAAAGCAGACGACACCGTGCGCATCTACTCGCGCGCGCTCAATGAAGTGACCGACGGTCTTCCCGATCTGGTGGCTGCGGCTGGGGCGCTGCCCGCGCGGCGGCTGGTGCTCGATGGCGAAGCTGTTGCTCCTTATTACGGAGCCTCACCCTGCGTCATGCCCGCCTGGTGCGGTACCGCGACGACAAGACCGCAGCCCAGGCCGACACCATCGACACCCTGCGGGCCATCTTCCTGCGCCTCGCTTTGGCGGGCTTGATGCGCGCTCGACGGACTGCGAAATCCCCGACAGTTGCGGGTTCGTCTATGGTTGCGTGTGCTCGAATTATTGCAAGCCGTCGAAGCCACGCTCAAGCCTCTTTTCGAAAGCATCGGAGAGGGCGTGCTCATCGTGGATCCGACGGGCAAGCCGGTGTTGTGGAACGAAGCCGCGGAACGCATCCTCGGCTCGGACACGTTTCGCGTTGAAGAAGCATCGTGGATCGACCGCGCCGGCGTCTTCGGCCCCGATGGCGTCACTCCTCTTTCCGGCTTCGATAGACCGCTCTTTCGTGCGATGCGCGGCGAGGTTGTCACGAATCAGGAGTTCATCATTCGTGGCGCAGACGGGCGAATCGTTCAGGTCAGCTCTACCGCGCGCGCGCTGAAAGACACGACGGGAGCCGTGCAGGGGGGCGTTGCGATTTTTCGAGATATTGGAGAGCAACGTCGTTCACAGGCCGAGCTCCAGGCATCCCAGCGCCTTTACCGCACCCTCACCAACCACCTGCCGTCGACGGTGGTCATGATGTACGACCGCAATCTTCTCTTCACGATTGCCGGGGGAGGAGGCTTAGCGGCTGCGGGCTTCACCCCGCTGCAGATCGAAGGCAAGCCGGTTTCCGAGTACGCCTCTGCCGAGCTCCTTCCTGCCTACAGCGCGGTTTTCGATGGCATCGGCGTCGAGCGCGAGGTCCAACGGAAGGACGGCCGGTTCTATCGGGTTCAGCTCGTTCCCGTACGCGACGAAGCCGAGACCGTGTTTGCGGGCTTGATGGTGGCTGAGGACATCACTGACCAGCGCCGTCGCGAGAACGAACGGCGCGAAGTCGAGCAGCTCAAGTTTCTGGCCGAGGCCATCCCTCAGATCGTCTGGACTGCGGAGCCGGACGGCGCCCTCGACTACTACAGCCAGGCCTGGTTCGACTACACGGGGATGACCCTCGAGCAAACAAAGGGGTGGGGTTGGGCACCCGTCCTTCATCCTGATGATTTGCAGGAGTGCATCCGAGTCTGGACAGAGGCCGTTCGCACCGGCAGCGACTACGAGACCCATTATCGATTCAAGCGGGCGGTTGACGGTCAATACCGGTGGCACCTGGGTCGAGCACGCCCGGTGCGAGACGTGAAAGGGAAGATTTTGAAGTGGTTCGGAACCTGTACAGACATTGATGACCAGCGGCGCGCTGAGGAGGCACTGCGCGAGAGTAAGCACGCTCTCGAGGCGCGCGTGCGTGAGCGCACGGCTGAGCTGCATGCTTTGAACGCGGCCCTCGAGCAGTCGCTTCGTGAGAAGGAGGTGCTCTTGAAGGAGATTCACCATCGGGTGAAAAACAATCTTCAAGTCATCTCCAGCCTCCTCAAGCTTCATTCAGACCAGGTCACGGACCCCGTGGCTCTTGCAGCATTTCAAGACAGTCAGGATCGAGTGCGTGCGATTGCACTGCTTCATGAGCAGCTATACCAATCGAAGAACCTTGGCGAAGTGGCGGTGACCCCGTACGCCGAAGCGTTGATTCAGACGCTCGCTCGAGCCAGTGCGCAACGCCCCGTGAGATTCAACGTCGACGGCGGGAAAATCACTTTACCCGTCGATTCCGCGGTCCCCTTCGGGCTGATCCTCAATGAACTGATAATGAATTGTCTGAAGCACGCCTTCCTCGGAGAGGTCGTGGTGGACCCACGCGTCGAAGTGATACTGAAACGAGTTGGAGCGGACCTCGAGCTCGTCGTTTCAGACAACGGTCGGGGTCTGGCTGCGAACTTTGATCCGTCCACGATGCAGAGTCTTGGAATGCACCTCGTCATGGCGCTCGCCGGTCAGCTTGGCGGTACGATTCGATTCACCACGGAAGGCGGTGCGAAATGTCGACTGCTTTTCCCGGACCCCGCTAAGGGCGAGCGATGAATAGAATTCTGGTGGTGGAGGACGAAGCGCTGATTGCCGGAGACATACAGCGCACGCTCGTGAAGCTCGGCTACGACGTCCCTCCGCCCGTCGGCACAGGTGAAGCCGCGCTGACCGCAGCCGAGACTCTCAAGCCGAGCTTGATCCTGATGGACATCCAGTTGCGGGGAAAGATGGATGGGATCGACGCCGCTCGGCAGATTCGGGCGCGGTTCTCGCTTCCGGTTGTCTACCTGACGTCGCACTCGGACGAAGCGACCTTGTCGCGGGCAATGGAGACGCACCCCGCCGGGTATCTCTTGAAGCCATTCAATGACCGCGAGCTTCGGACTGCGATCGAGGTCGCACTTCACAAACACGAGCTGGAGTCACAGCTTGCGGCCCGAGAACGGTGGTTCGCTACCACCTTGCGTTCCATCGGCGACGCGGTGATTGCCACCGACCCGAACGAAGTCATCACCTTCATGAACGGCGTCGCCGAGAGGTTGACCGGATGGGGCAACGAGGCGATCGGTCGGCCACTGGCTGAGGTCTTTCGACTGGTCGACAGAACAGGCGCTCCCGTCGCGAGCCCGATCCGCCTCGCGCTCCAAAGCTCGTTCGCGGTGCAGCTGCCCCCGAACACCGGCCTCGTCTTGAAGACGGGCCACCAGATCGCCGTGGACGACAGCGCTGCGCCGATTACGGACGACCGAGGAGCGATCCTGGGTGGGGTGGTCGTCTTTCGTGACATCAGCGACCGCCGGAAGCTTGAAGAGCGTCTGGCCCAAACCGAACGACTTGCGTCGATCGGCACCCTGGCCGCTGGGACGGCGCACGAAATCAACAATCCGTTGTCGTTCGTCATTTCGAACGTCGAGTTGACGCGGGAAGCACTGGTCACATTGGGAGGACGGCTGCGCGGCCTTCGGTTCGTCGAAGGACAAGCTGATGCCCTTGCCCAAGTGTTCGAGCAGCTGGCCGAGCTCGAAGAGGCGATGCGCGACGCGCACGACGGCGCGGAACGCGTTCGGAAGATTGTTCAATCGATGAAAAAATTCGTCCGTTCTGAGGCGTCCCCCCAGGGAATCATTGATCTGCCCGACGTGCTGGAGGCAGTCGTGAAGATGACGGACAACGCAGTTCGCCACCACGCGCGAGTGCGTCGAAACTTCGGGACGACGCCCTTCGTGGAGGCCGACGATGGGCCGCTCGCCCAGGTCTTCACGAACTTGCTGATCAACGCAGCCCAGGCGATCGGCGACGGGCGGGCCGACGCGAACGAAATCTCGTTGACCACCTTCACCGATGCCGTCGGGAACGCGGTGGTCGAGGTGCGCGACTCAGGCTCTGGGATCCGGCCAGAGGTGCTGCCCCGAATATTTGATCCGTTCTTCACAACGAAACCCGTGGGCAGTGGCACTGGCCTCGGTCTCGCGATTTGTCACAACATCATCGCGGGGTTGGGTGGCCAGCTCGGCGCGGAAAGTCCCCCCGGCGGAGGAGCCTTGTTCCGCGTCACGCTCCCGCCTGCGCGGCGCAAGGCTTCGGCTGCCGGGGTCCTGGTTGCGAGCAAGGTCCCGCCGCGTCGCGGCAGGATCCTCGTCATCGACGATGAGCAACACGTGGCGCTCGCTGTTGCTCGCGTTCTGCGCGGGCAGCACGACGTAACCGTGATGACCGATGCTCGGGTCGCGCTCGCGCAGATCGCTGCCGGAGCTTTCTTCGACGTGATCTTCTGTGACCTGATGATGCCCTCTGTTTCCGGCATGGACGTCTACGAATCACTCGCGGCGGCCAATCCCGATCAGGCCATGCGAATGGTGTTCATGAGTGGCGGAACGTTTTCCGAGCGCTCTACCGAATTTTTGGAGAACACCGCCAACGTGCACATCGCCAAACCGTTTGCGGTCGAGTCGTTGCGCGCGATCGCGCGGGACTATGTCCAGTAGCTCCCTGCCACCCGGGGCTTGACGGCGTCCCGCATCAAGCGCGCCACATGTGATCATTGAGGACGCTCTACCTCGGAGGTGATCACCTCAGTCGTGAGTCCGCACGGCTATCTCCAGACGACGCGGACGAAGAGCCTGTGCCGCTACGGAGCGCGCGGGCCGCTGAGCCTCGAGCGCCTCACCCGCCGCGAAGACGGGAAGCTCGAGTACCGTTTGAAGAAGCCGGCGCCCAACGGCGCTGCTGTGCTGGTGCTGGAGCTGCGTCCTCAACCCGCGTCACCTCCACGGCTCGTCTTCAGACAGCCCGACATTGTGGGGCAGCAGTGCGACCTGCTCGAGGGCGAGGCGCGCTGGTTCACCTTCCCGCTGCTGCGCGCCGACCAGATCTGGGAAGACTTCTGCCCCGCGCGCCTGTCGTTGAGTCAGACCGCAAGCCACGGCGTTGGGCTGGTGCCCGAGCTCACGTTTTCCGAGGAAACATTGGGCAACGGGCGCACCTACTCCACCTACACGCCCGCGGGACAATCGCTCTGGGTCTTCCCGTAGCTGGTCGGGTCAGCCGCGGACGGCAGCGATCAGCCGGGGTCCCATCTCGTCCGGAGCCAGAATCTCGTCGACCCACCCGGCAAGCACGGCTTCCTTCGGCATTCCATAGACAACGCAGCTCGCTTCGCTCTGCGCGAGGATTCTGCCGCCGGCCTTCTTCACGGTGCCAAGGCCATCCACGCCGTCCCGCCCCATTCCAGAGAGAATGAGCGCGAGCGCGCCTGAGCGGTAGACCTCGGCCACGGACTCGAACAGCAACGTCGCCGAAGGTCGAAAGCCACCGACCATTCGCGCGTCCGTCAGGAGCACCACGCCCGCGGCTCCGGCGATCAGGTGTTTGTTGTCCGGACAGACGTACGCCGTTGCCGGCATCAGCCGTTCGCCGTTGCTCGCAAGCTGGACCTTCAGCTGGCTGCCGGCGTTCAACCAGTGAACGAAGCCGTCAGAGAAACCGACCGCGATGTGCTGGACGATCAGCACCGGCACCGGAAAGTCTCTCGGAAGCGACGCGAGGATCTTCTGGAGCGTCGCAGGCGCGCCAGTGGATCCTGCGATGGCGATCACCCGCACCGGCTGGGCGGGCCGCGTCGATGGCAGCGCTGCTCCGGGCGGCTCGGGGCGAATGCGTGGCTCGCCACGGCGCGCGAGCTTCACCTTCGACATCGCCTTGACTGTCGCGAGCAGCTCGCGGCGCTGGGCGTCGAATCGAGGCGATGAGGGGCCCGGAGGTTTTGGCACCAGGGCCAGCGCGCCCGCAGAGAGCGCATTCATCGACACCTCCACCTCGCGAACATCGACGTTGGCCGAGACGATCACGATCGGCACCGGCTGTTCCTTCATGATCTCGCGGGTTGCGCTGATGCCGTCCATCAGGGGCATCTGCACGTCCATCAAGATCACGTCTGGCCGAAGCGTCCTCGCCAGCTCAATGACTTCTTTGCCGTCCTTCGCCACGCCGATGACGTCGATCCCGCCATCCGAGTTGAGGATCTCGAGCAGCAGCTCACGCGCTGTGGGCGAGTCTTCGGCGAGGACCACGCGAATCATCGAAGACACCTCACAGGAGCTGCCCGATGATGTCGAGCAGATCCTTCTGGTCGAACGCCGTCTTCACCACGTAGCCGTTGGCGCCCGCTTCCATTCCTCTGCGGCGATCTGATTCCGATGCGAGGCCGGTCACCAACACCACTGGAAGCCCCGCCAGTCGCTGCGACGCCCGGATCGCCTGGGTGAGCTCGATGCCTGTCATGACCGGCATCTCCACGTCCGAGACCACCAGGTCGACCGTTTGGTGCTGCAGCAGGCCCCAGGCCTCGGCGCCATCCACCGCCAGCACCACCTCGTAGCCGTGCGACTCGAGGATCATCCGCTCGAGCGTGCGGGTCGTGGGCGAGTCGTCGGCGAGCAGCACTCTGCGCGAGCGCCGCACTGTGGGCCCAACGACGGCGGCGGCGGGACCGACGCTGCGAGCGACCTGCATCAGCCCGAGAGGATCGAGGATTGGAGCCAGGCGGTTTCCCGAAAGGAACGCGGCGCCGAGCAACTGCCGCGCACCAGAGAAGCGGTCGCCGAGCGGATGCACCGTCACCACTTTTTCCTCGTGCACCTGCTCGACTTCGATTGCCTGGCGCAGCTCGCCGCGCTCGAGCACGACGACATTCAGCCGCGCAACGGGCGATTGCGCGGGAGGAAGACCCAGCACACTGCGCAGCGTGGTCACCGGAAGGTTGCCCTCTGCGACGAGGACCTCTTTGCCGTCCACGCGTCCCAGCGACGCGCGGTCGATGCGCAGAATCCGGGCGATGCCATAGGCGGGCACGCCGAAGACGCGGTCGCCTTCCGCCATCAGCACCACCCGCAGGCGCGCCAGAGTCACCGGGACGACGAGGGAGAACTGGGTGCCCTGCTCCGTCTCGACCAGCTCGACCGTTCCGCGCAGCGCCTGGACCTTGTTGCGCACCACGTCGAGGCCCACGCCGCGGCCCGACACTTCGGTGACTTCTTTCGCCGCGCTCAAGCCCGGTGCAAAGAGCAGCTCTCGCAGGTCCGCCGCGTCGCGGGGCTCGGCGAGGCCCATTGCTTTGGCGAGCGAGCGGACCTTCTGCCAATCGACCCCGCCCCCGTCGTCCGATACCCGGATGCGGACCAGATCGCCCGACAGCTCGGCCGAGATCGTCACGGTTCCTTCCTGGGACTTTCCTTTCGCGATGCGCTCGGTCGGCAGCTCGAGGCCGTGGTCCACTGCGTTTCGAACCAGGTGGAGCAGCGCATCGCTGACGGTCTCGAGCACGCGGCGGTCGAGCTCGACGGCGCCGTCGAGACACACCAGCCGGGCCGATTTTCCGGTCGCGGTGGCGACGTCATGGACGACCCGATCGAGGCCCCGGCAGGTTTCTTCGAACGGAGCCAGTCGAACGCGCATCGCGGCGTCGGAGACTTCCTGAACCGTCTGCAGCACCTCGCGCTGCGAGCCTTCGAGCACGCGCTCGAGGGCCGACAGGCGCTGGCTGAACCCACGGACAGCGTCGCGCGAGCCCCCGAGCTTTTCGGCTGCCTGCCGCAGGTTGGAGACCAACGGCGCAAAGTCCTCGCGCTCTACCGCCAATGACGCGCGCGCGCTCGCCTGCAACAACCCATCGAGCTTCTCGGTCGACGTACGCACGGTCGCAAGCGGGGCCGAAACGCCCGAGGCCGCCTCCACATCCTGAGCGGGTGCGACGGCCTCGCCCAATCCGGAGAAGAGCGCCGACAGCTTCGCGCCGGGAAGCCCGCGGGTGCTCTCGAGCCGCTCGCCCGATTCGGTCAGCGCGTCGACCGCGAGCAACAGCCGGTCGACCCACTGCGACCCGACCGGCTGCTTTGAATCGCGCACGGCGCCGAGCTGATCTTCGACGAGGTGGGCGACCCGTTCGAGCAGCGGAACGCCCACGGCCCGCGCGGCGCCCTTCACGGTGTGAAAGATCCGGAACATCGAACGGAGGTTCTCACGCTGCGCCTCCTCGGACGGCTGGGCGCGCAGCGCGAGCGCTCCGTCTTGAAGCGCGCGGGCGTGCTCAGCGAGCTCGTCGACGAACGCGCGAAGCAGCCTGGCTTTGAGCTCCTGGTGATCCACGGTTCAGCTGCGCACAGAGGTGGTGAGCTCGCGCAGCTCCTTTGCGAGCAGATCGAGGTCCCGGGCGAGTCGGTCGTTCTGCTGCGTCGCGGCGAGGCCCTGGGTGGTCGCCTGGCTGATGTCGCGAATGGCCTGGTGGATCTGCGAGACGCCGGTGTTCTGCTGAGTGACCGCGCTCGAGATCTGCGTCACCGAGTCACCAAACGCGGCGATCGTCGAGCTCAGTGAGAGGACGGTGGTCCCTGCGTGGTCGGCCGCCTTGGCCGCGGCCTCGAGCGAGCGCGTTCCCTCTTCGGCAGAGAGCACCGCGTTGTTCGCCATCTTCTGCACCTCGGTGAGGATCTGCCGAACCTGAACTGTGGCCTTCTTCGATTGCTCGGCCAGCGACTTCACCTCGCCTGCCACCACCGCGAAGCTCTTGCCCTGCTCGCCGGCTCGAGATGCCTCGATCGCCGCGTTGAGCGCGAGGATGTTCGTCTGGTCCGCCAGCTCGGTGATGAGCGTGATGACCTCGCCGACCGCTTGTCCGCGCTCTGCGAGCGCGAGGATCGATTGGGCCACCACGTGGGTCCGCTCTTTCGCCGTCTGCATCATCTGCTGGGCCGTCACGACCGCTTCCTTGCCGGCGCGGCTGACTTCTTCAGATCGCCGCGCGGCATCGTTCATCTCCTTCGCCTGGCGGCTGTTCTGTTCCGACAGCTGGGAGACCTCGTCCACAGTGGCGGCAGTTTGAGACACCGCCGCGGCCTGCTCTTGCGCTCCCGCCGTTTGCTGGGCGACCCCTGCCAGCAGCTCGGCTGTGCCGGTGGTCATGCGAACAACCGCCTCGTTGACGCCGACGAGAACGCGGTTGCGCTCGGCGGTGCGGGTGGAGACTTCGCGTTCGGCCCCCTGTCGCTTTTCGGTCATCTGGTTGATGCGCCTGGCCAGCTCACCGGTCTCGTCCTTCGAGGCCAGCGAGATTCGGTGGTCGAGATCTCCACCGCCGACCTTCTCAGTGCCGCCCATCAGCTGGTTGAGCGAACCGGTGATGTTCCGGCTGAGCCAGACGCTGGCGAAGATGAAGATCCCCAGGCCGAGGATCGCGACGACGAGCACCAGCGTCTGCGCGCTGCGCGCAGTCTCGGTCGCGGCCTCCGAGAGCTCGGCCATCCGCGCCTTCTCCTGCGTCTCGAGGTCGGCGAGGATCTTCCGGATCTCGTCCATCTTCGCCTTCCCCGCGCCCAGCTTGACCAACGCGATGGCCGCTTCGGCGCCCTGCTTCTGGCGCGTGCTCACCTGCTGCTCACGACCTTCCATCGACGCGTCGATCGCGCTGTCGAGCGCGTCGAGCCGGGCCCCCATCTGCGGGTTCCGGAGTGCGAGCACACGCAGCTCGCGCGATACCTGCCGAATTCCAACCCGCGCCTCTTTGAGGGGCTCGAGGAAGGGCTCTTCGCCGGTGATGATGTAGCCGCGGGCGCCGGTCTCTGCGTTGAGCATCTGCTCGAGCGCCTTGTGAAGCGTGAGCATGACCTGCTGCTCGTCGGCCGATTGCTTCAGCGTCTCGGACAGGGCGTTGGTGGTTCGAAACGCGGTCACCGCGAGGATCAACAGGATCACCGCACCGGTGATGTACCCAAGCCAGATCTTCAGTCCGATTTTCAAGAAGCTCCTTTCGTCATGACCACGTCAGCCGGGGCTCGGCGAGGATCGCCTGACCTGAAAGCACCCGAATCGATTCCTCAGCGATCAACCCTTCGAACAGCTGCGACCGGCTCAGCGCTTCGGGCATCGGGGCCACATCGGCAGTGGGCGTCTGAAACGCGAAGGACACCTCGCGCACCGCCAGGCCCAGCTCGGCCCGCTCTCGCCCGAGCACCAGCAGCCACGCAGGCGCGAGCGTCGACGCTGCGCCGGTCAAGAGCTCGGCAGGGTCCCAGGCCGACAAGAGCTGTCCACGAAACGCGCAGAGGCCCAGGAGCGCAGCCGGGCCAAATGGAACGGGCGTGACCTTCGGCAGGTGCAGGCTCGCGCGGACGAACTGCGTCTTCAGCGCGAAGTGTTCTGCTCCGCACGCGAAGCGCACCAGGTCCACTCGCTCGCCCAGCTGGATCGCCGGCGGAGCGCGGCCAAGAATCTTCGCGCGCGCAGCCATCACCTCGCGAGCGCGCTCGGGCGTCGGCTCTTCGAGCGCATGCTCGAGCGATACCAGGCGCGATCGCGCAGCTTCCCAATCAATCATCCAGACCCCGCTCGAGCAGGTTCAGCTGCCCCCTCGACGAATGCGCGAGCCGTCCGGCGGCTTGTCCGTCGCTCGAGGGGACGATCTCGTCTGGCGGGAGGGCGGCGGCGAGGCGCTCGGCGTTTCGGTACGCGCGGGCTGCGTCATGCTTCCTGCCCAGTCGATGCAGCGTGAGCCCGAGGGTGAAGTGCGCCATCGCCAACGACGGGTCGAGGTAGAGAACGCGCTTGAGCTCGTCGGCGGCGCTCTGCAACTCTCCTGCTGCGAGCAGCAGGCTGGCGGCCAGAAAGCGCAGCTCGACCGACTCAGGATGGCGATGCAGCGCAAGTGACACCCGTTCCTGCGCCTGGGCATGGAGTCCCTGGTTGGACAGCGCGGCGGCCTCGAGCACCACGGTCGCGGGCGTGGGGTCCGCTGGCTTCGGCGCGACGGCGGGGACAATCGGCTGCGCGATTGCGGGCCGCGGCGGCAGCGCGAGCTGCGCGACCGGACGAGGCGCGGGCGCACGGGCCGCAGGAGCGCCGCGCAGATACGCAGAACCCATTCCCGTATCGAATCTCGTGAACCCAACGTGGGCCGGCGGCAGAGGATCCGAGGGCCCGCACAGGAGCCACCCGCCCATGGCCAGCGCGCCGAACAGATTCTGGTAGACCCGCGCGACGGTGATTGGATCCAGGTAGATGAGGACGTTGCGGCAGAAGATCAGGTCCAGACCGCTGGTGCCGGTCGCCACCCGCGGGTACTTGTCCGAGGCGAGGTTCAGGTACTCGAAGCGGACGTTGGGCCGCAGCGCCTCGTCCACGTGGTGCAGGCCGTTCTCGAAGTGCAGCCAGCTCGACGCAACCGGATTCGGGCATCGATCCACCGACCAGGCCGGATAGGCACCAGCGACCGCGCGGGACAGGGATTTCACCGACAGGTCGGTGCCGAGGACGTCGAACGCGAGCAGACCCAGGGTGCGGCACAGCATCGCCAACGACCAGGCTTCTTCGCCGGTCGAACATCCTGCGCTCCAGATTCGGAAGGTGTCGCTGCGACGGCGGGCGGGCACGACGGCATTCGCCACGAAGTCGAAGTGCGGCTGGTCCCGGAAAAAATAGGTCTCGCCAATGGTGAGCTCGGCGATGAATTCGTCATCGAGCCTTGGATCCGCGGACAGCATCTGGGCAAGGGTCATCAGCGAGTCGACGCCCAGTCGCGCTGAGGCCCGCTGGGCAGCGCCGGCAAGATCCGGCCCAATGACCGGATCCAACTTCAGCCCTGTCTTCTGGCGAAGCGCGGCCGCGACCTGTTCCAGCCCGGGGGACATCATCCGAGCGCCACGTCGAGCTGCGCTTCTTCGGCTTGCGAGAGGAAGGCCCCCAGCTCGTGGATCAAGACCAGGCCGCTGGGCAGGGACGCGACGCCGGCGACGCTGTGAAGGTCTCGCGGCAGGTGGCGGCCATCGTCGAGTTGGCCTTCGGGGATGTCGGTGATTCCGGAAACCCGGTCGACCCCCAGCGCGACCAGCCGCTTTCGGACTTTGGCGATGATCAACTGATCGCTGGGGATCGCTTCGCGGCTGGGCTTGCCGAACCGGCTGCGAACATCGAAGACCGGGACGACTTCGCCGTGAAGCTGGATCACGCCGAGGACCACCGGCGGAGCGCCGGGAAGGGGAATCGGGTGGACGGCGCGCGCAACCTCACGGACGCAGGACAGCCATAGGCCATACCTGCTGTCGGCGAGCTCGAAGAGAAGAACATCCATGGGCGCCTCGGAGCCGAGTGCACCCCTTGGGCCGTCCTGGAGCCGGGTTCTGCGACCCTGTGTCCCGCGCGACTGTGGCGCCCGCGCACGGTGAGGCGTGATTGCGCGCTATCGGTAACTGCCGAGGCCGGACAAACAGTTGCTCATCAATGTTTACCGGTCTTCGAAAAACTCCGAGTTCCGCTGACCTCGATCGAGGTCAGCGGTCGGTGGCAAGTCTGCGGCATCAGAAAGGTAGCCCCTTTCCCTACCTTGGGAACTGCAGTGGTCACTTCCGAGCAGGGGTGCTCCTGTTTTCGGGTCGGTAAACGCGGGTGACGAAGCAGGCCCGAACCGTCCTCCCGCGGCGACCGACAAGTGGTGCATGACCGCTCGCCCGTTTGTTTCCTCCCTCGTTTGTTTCCTCGCCGTTTCCTGTTCCACCGCTACTTCGGACCCTTCGGCCCCTGAGAAGCTCGGGGAAGTGGAGCTGAGCGGGGACGACACCGTGGTCGCCAGCTCGGAGCTCGGGTCCTGCTACTGCGCTCAGCCGTATACCTGCGGGCATTCGAGCTCTCCTTCCCGCATGTACTCGGGCGCGCACGACGCGATGCTTCGGGCAGGCGTCGGCGACGGCTCGCTGATTCAGACCTTCGGCGACGCAGCGGCTTCCGTCGGCACCCACTGCCCTGAGCCGGACTCGTCCTACTCTGCTGCGACCGACATCGACCCCGGCTCGAGCGCCTGCTCGCGGGTGCATGAGCTGCGGATGCAAGGGTTCGCGGCCTACTACCGGACCCCTCCGTCGTTCGGCTACCACATCCACATGGTCTACGCGGGCACGCCGTCGCTCAAGAGCCAGCTGAATTCGTTCGCGGATGGCCGCAATGGCCTTGCGAACAACGACATCGAAACCCACTGCCCGATTACCCAGGCAGAAAGGAACGCGGTCAACGCCGTGCGCAATGGGGGCGGCACGGTCGCTGGAAATTCTCACGCGATCCAGATGGCTTTCCAGGCCAACACCGGTGCGCTTTGGACGACCGGGAGCGAGGGCATGAAGGACTGGGGCCTGGGAATGGCCGGGCAAACGAGCCCCTCCATCACCTCGCTCGCGGGAGGCGGCTTTCAGGTCGCGTTCCAGGCCAATACGTCGTCGCTCATCACCGTTGGGGAGGCCGGCGCTCAGGATTGGCACCTGGGGATGATGGCGGGGACGAGCCCCAGCATCGCGGGGTTGGAGAACGGGAGCTTCGTGGTGGCCTTCCAGTCGAACAACGGAAGTCTCTGGACGGTGGGCCCAGAGGGCGGGAAGGACTGGCACCTGGGGATGTGGGCCGGGACGAGCCCGAGCATCACCGCGCTCAAGGGCGGCGGCTATGAAGTCGCATTCCAGGCCAACACGACTTCGCTGTGGACCGTGGGAACTGCGGAGTCGAAAGATTGGGGCCTGGGGATGATGCCGGGAACGAGCCCGGCGATCGCAGGCCTGGTCACGGGCGGCTACGAAGTCGCGTTCCAGGCCAACACGACCGCGCTCTGGACCGTGGGAACTGCGGAGTCGAAAGATTGGGGCCTGGGCATGTCGAACACCACCAGCCCGGCGATTGTCGGCCTCGAGGCGGGCGGCTACCAGGTTGCCTTTCAGGCCAATACATCCTCCCTCATCACGGTGGGGAGCGCGGGCGCAAAGGATTGGGCGCTCGGCATGATGTCCGGGACCAGCCCGACCCTCCAACGCTTGAATGGCTCGAACTTCAAAGTCGGATTCCAGGCCAATACGAGTGAGCTCTGGCAGGCCTCGACCTCCGGTGCCTCGGGGCCCCTCGGACTCGGAATGGCCCCGGGCACCAGCCCCTCGGGGACATGAAAATCAGCGTCAGCGGCACCTGCACCGCGTCGAAGTGCGCAGCGACTTGCGTCATGCCCCGAAGGGCCTTCAGGCGCGTGTAGGCCGCGCGCGGGCCCCGGTTCGGCACTGTCCGCCGATTCTGGTCCAGCTTCCTGGACTCCACTTCGCCATCAATGCCGCCTTCCGCAACCACGGCTCATTGCGGCTTGAGGCGCGCCAGCCCAAACACCGCCGGCCCCGAGGCGGTCGGGTACGCCCGGCCCGCAATCACGTAACCGCTCGGGGTGGTGACGAGCGTGGTCGCGCCGCCATTGGTCGCTGCGACGCCCACGTCGAACACCGACGTGCCCGCCGAGCCGAAGGTCGAGTCCAGCACTCCAGCGGGGGTGAAGCGCGCCACCTGCCACGAGTCGAGGACGACCTTCTCCTGGTAGGCGCCGGCGGCGACGATCTTCCCGTCGGCGAGGACGGACACTCCGTAGAACAGGTTGTTTCCCACTTTGGAGCGGCCCTCCGCCCGCCCGTCCGTCCCGAACGTCGAGTCCAGGACACCCGTTTGAGTCAGCCTCCACACGACGGGCCGCGTAGGCCCTTCGATCGACGTGTCGGGGTAGTCAGAGCCGGCGAGCACAATCTTGCCGTCCTCCTGAAGCGTGGCGGCGTTCACCATGTTTCCTCCTTTCGTGGGCGGCGGCACTTTCACCACTCCGTGGGTGCCGAACGAGGCCTCGAGCGCTCCCAGCGCGGAAAGCTGCGCCACAAACGGAATGCCCGGCAGCCCCGCCGCGGTGTCGTAGCCGACGATCGTGATCCCCCCGTCCGGGCGAACGAGCAACTGTCTCATGAACGTGTCCCGCGCGAAGAGCTCGACGCTCACCGTCCCGCCGTTGCCGAAGAGGGTGTCCCTCGTTCCGTCGACGTTGATGCGGGTGATCTCCGTGCGCGCGCCGAGCAGCAGCTTCCCGTCGGGCTGCAGCGCCATCGCCTGAACCAGGGGCCCGAAGGGAACGACGGCCTGATCGACGGCCGCCGCGAACGCGGAATCCAAAACGCCGGCAGCCGAAAACTGACGGACGAGCTCGGTGCTGCCCTTCACGCCCCACACGATGACCCGGCCGTCGGGACGCGCGACCAGCGCTCGCACATCGCTGAAGTCCCCGTCACCGGCAAAGACCGAGACCGTGCCGCCGTCTCCATAGGACGAATCGAGCGCCCCGTTCGACGTGTAGCCAACCAGGCCCCACCCGCGACACGCCTTTCCCGCCGCGATGAAACCTCCGTCGACGGCGACGAGCGCGTTGGGGAACGCGAAGTCCGAGGCGCAGCTGAACGCCGTCAGCGTCGTGCCTTCCTTTCCGAAGGAAGGGTCGAGCAACTTCGCCGCGCCAGCTCCGCCCGGGCCACACCCGGCGATCCACATCGCAATCCATATTGTCCGGATCATTTGAGTTTTCCCCTCGAGGCTCGGCGCTCTAAGCAGCCCGCGCGCCACCTTGAAGCCCGCAACAACACACGAAGGGTGCGCAAAGTCTCGCGCAAGCGCAGCGCTGCGCAGGTTGACGCAGTTTCGCCCGTGCGTTTACGCCGCAAACTCGAGTTGCCGCTGGAGCTGCTGGCTGGCGGGCTCCCAATCTTGGTGCGATGGTCAACCCTATGAAGTCGCACTGGGGCTTGCTGCTGTGCACGGCGATTGCGGTCACCTCGTGCAGCGGATCAGTCGGAGGGACTTCTGGTGCAGGCGGCGGCTCGGCAGGCGGCGGCGCTGGGTCAGCAGGGGCGCCGAACTTCAGCAACATCACCGCATCGTCAATCACAGCCACCAGCGCAATCGTTTCCTGGAACCTCGACCAATTTGCCACTGGGCAGGTCGAATACGGGTCGACCATCGCTTACGGCAGCTCCACGACGGCGGAGACCAGTTTCATCTTCAACCACCACGCACAACTGGTGAGCGGCCTGGTCGCAGGCACGACCTATCACTACCGCGTCAGCTCTTCGAATGCTGCGGCGCGCGAAGCCGTGTCCTCGGATTACAGTTTCGACACGTTGGGCGGTGGCGGAGCGGGCGGTGGTGGCGGAGCGGGCGGTGGTGGCGGAGCGGGCGGCGGTGGCGGAGCGGGCGGCGGTGGCGGAGCGGGGTCTGCAAATCTGGTCTACGGGGTGGGTGTGGGCGGTGACACCCGCAACAACCACCGGCTCAACCAGACCTGCGCATACCGTTTCCGGGCGACCTCGTCGTCCAATCCAAAGTCGATCAAAGTGTCCGAGCGCACCGGCACCGGTTACTCGCTCGGCACCGGCGGCACAATCAAGGCGACCGTGCAGACCGACAGCGGCGGCCAGCCATCGGGCGTCATTCTCACCTCGGTTCAGTGGAACCCCGGCAACCCCGGCACCAACGAGCGGTGGACGCAGCACCTCTTCGGCGCGGGGCAACCGATGGTCGCGGGCCGCGTGTATCACTTGGTCTTCGAGAACGTCGACGCCAGCCCAGCCTCGAACTACATCTCGCTAAACAATCTCTTCACATTCTTAGGAGTCGCCGAGCGCCCCTTCTTCGGGGCTGACTTTGTCACCCTGTACCCATCGCCGTCGGTCGCGCCGAATGACATTCCAATTTTCGATCTCGAGTACGTCGACAACACCCACGATGGCATGAACTACATCGGGTGCATGATCGACCTTCAGACCGTTGGGGTCATCGGCGGAGCGCAACAGGTGCGAGAGACGATGAAAATTTCGGGCGGCGACCGCTCGGTGAAATCGGTCGCAGTTCGGGTTCGGCGCTCGAGCGGCTCGAACTCGCTGGTGATCAGGCTCGAGAAGTCTGATGGCACGGTGGTCGAGGAAGCGAGCGTGCCTGCAAGCTCAATCGCGCAGTCGGCTGCGGGAGCCGACAACGGTGGAGCCGTATGGGCAAAGGCCGACTTCGTGTCGCCGCACATCCTGGCGAATGGCCAAACCTACAACCTGGTCCTCAAGACTGCGTCGGGGACCGAGTACACTGCTGCTCCGTTGCAGGAGGGCACGTCCAAGGGCATGGCCTCCTATTGCTTTACTGACGGCACCGCACAGCGTTCGAGCGACGGGGTGAACTGGAGCGGTCTGTACGGCACCGAGGCTGATCTGCAGTTCTACTTCGGCAGCTGAGTCGATGAGCCTCGGGGCAGCCGAGAACCTTTCGATTTCATCAAGTGATCCGCTTGGGCTGGCTGTTCGCGGCGGTCGTCAAGCTGCTACCTTCGAGCGGGTTGTCCCGCTCAAGCCCCAGGCTGCTGCACCTCACCCTCCTCACCCTCCTCACCCTCCTCGCGCTCTGCGCGTCCTGCTCGGGCCGCGGCAAGCCAGCGGAGCCTGCGCGCCTCGACGCGATCGTGCCGGGTTGGGGCTTCAACGGCGAGAGCGCGGACGTCGAGCTGCAGGGAGCCCAGTTCACTCCGCTCGCGACGCTGCACTTCGGGATCGCAACGGGGGACGTGTCGGTCGACGATCGCTTCCTCGTCTTCCTCGGTGCAACCCAGCTCGACGGCGTGACCTGGCAGAACGCACGCACCCTAAGGGCGGTCGTGCCGGCAGGACTGCCGGTGGGAATCTACGACGCCCGCATCGTCGACCCCTATGGCGTCGAGGCGTCGCGGGCAGGTGCCTTCGAAGTGCGCCAGCGCACCGATGCGGGGATCGACGCTGGTTCCGATGCAGGTCGCGACGCGGGTAGCGTTGATGGCGGCACAGCCGAGCTCTGCGCCAACCGCGTCGATGACGACGGCGACCTGCTCGTCGATTGTGCGGACCCCGACTGCCCGGTGGGCACTGCGTGCGACGA
>JAYVCD010000216.1:0-3455 GCA_043750125.1 Archangiaceae bacterium
CCATCGTGCTGATCACACCGCCTGCTACTGCGCCTGCGCCTGCGAGAAATGACCGGCGTTTCATGGAGTCCTCTGGTAGCGGTTCGACATCGCAATCGCCTTCACCACCGACTTCAAATTTTCATTCGAAGTCACCGACGTGTCCCACAGCTGTTTGTAGATGACCCGCTCATCCTCGGCGTGGCGCATCTCGCGGCCCATCAGCAGCCGGTACTGCGAGTTGAGCACCCGCCGCTTGAACGTCTCTTTCTTCACCGCCTGGGTCGCGAACGCTTCCATTCCCTTTCCCTTGAACGCGTAGGACGGGACCAGGCCGCGGTCGGTGTCGTTGATCGCCAGGCCCTGGTCATCGACGGTGCGGAAGTCTCCGTTGTCGTCCCACGCCAGGCGCTGAGTCGCCAACGGGGTCAGGTTCTGGTGGCAGCTGAAACAGACGCTGGTCGGATCCACCGTCGACGCGGCGGTCGCAGTCCCTCGCTGGTCGAACACTTCTTGCGGGACTTCGAAGACGTAGCCCATGAAGTCGGTGAAGACGCGCGCGGCATAGTTGTAGTGCGGCAGGCCCGGCTTGTTGCTGATGAACCCCTTCATCGTCAGCATCCCCGTTTTGCCGTGGTACGCCGGCCGAGCGAGCTTGGCCCACGTCGCATCGACGAGGTAGTCGCCGGCCAGCAGGTCGCTGTACGGCAGCCCATTGACCGCGATGTACGTCCACAGCCGCGCCGGTTCATCGGTGACCGTGGTCGCCTGGCTCTCGGTGCGAAGCTGAATGCGCGAGAAGTAGTAGTCGCGGAATTCGGTAGTGGTCAGCCAGGTGTCCAGCTGCTGCTCGAAGTTCTTTCCGTTCGCCAGCTCGACCGCGGTCGGCGGACGGCCGAGCAGATCCAACGCCAGCTTCACTTCGAGCAACTGGGCCCGGTCGGCCACGCTCACCGTCGCGTAGCTGGGAGCGAGCGTGAAGAGGAAGTCGGGGTGTTGCACCAGCGCCTCGCACACCCCCGTCCACGCGCTGGGCAGCGGTGCGACCACGCTCAAGTCCTTAAGCAACGCGTAGGTCGAGTCGAGCTCGAGGGTGCTCGCGCTGCGGTAGAGCATGCGCTGGTAGAGCTTGTTGAGGCTGGCGCGGGCGAGGGTGACGCGCGCGGTGCCGGTGCCCGCTCCCGACGGCCCCACGAGGACCAGGTTGTCCACGTAGAGGTTGCGATCCATTCCGGCAATCGTCGCGTCGTTCGAGAACCCGATCGAGATGTTGTGATTGCCGGCGGTGAGGGCGGGAATGGTGAAGACCGGTTGCGCCGTGTAGGGAGCCAGGTTGCTGACCACCCACGTCTTGAGGGTCGCTCCGTCGACGATCAGATCCATGTTGGCGCCGATGCCGCCGGCGAGGCTGGCGTAGGCGCGGACGGTGACGTTGTAGCTGCCGGCTCCGGGGGCATTGAAGGTGGTGGTCAAGGTCCCGTTGGTGAACAGCAGGTACCCGCCGGTGGTCGCCTGGCCTGACCCGGCGCTGGGCATCATCGTCTCGGCCTCGACGGTCGCGGTCGCGCCCGCGGGGACATCGACGATTTCAATCGCCGTATCGATCGCGGTGAAGGGGCCGGTCTTCGCGGTCTGCGCCTTTCCACAGATGTCCGGAGCCAGGGCATCGATTCCGAGCAGGAACTCAGGGGTCGCGACGCGGGCCTCGACGAAGTGAGAGATGAAGTCGACTCCGCCGAACAAGCCGATGTTCTTGGTGAAGTTGTTCACCACCGGAGCGGTTCCCCGCGTCCAGTCGTCGGCGAAGACCTGCTTCACCTTCCCCTTCAGCTGGGGGTAGTTGAGAAAGGTGTTGTCGTAGATGGTGCTCGCCGCGCCGGTGTACGGGATGAGCAGGTTGGGAGGAAACGCTTCGTCGGCAGGCGCGCCCCCGAACTGCTCGAACGCCTTGAGCTGGCAGCCAATCTTCCCGACCGCTTCGATGTCCGACTTCACCCAGGTGACGAGGCCCTTGGGCATCTTCGCCATCGGGTCGCTGCTGGTGAGCCGATCGACGATCGAGCCCGGCTTGTCTTCGAAGTACCGGTGGGTGCGCGCTTCGTAGAAGGTCTGCGCTTCAGCGCCTGCCATTCCCGTCCACACTTTGAATTCCCGGCCGGACGCCGAGGCGTGGCACGAGACGCAGCCGGCCTGGGCGTCGGCAAACTTCGGGTACACGTTCGCCGCGAAGTTCAACTCGATCTGCTCGAGGGTGATCCCGGGGTAATCGGCGACGTTGCAGGTCTTATCGATCACCACTCCGGCGCCGCCGCCGGTGCCGCTGTTGCCGCCCGTTCCACTGTTGCCTCCAGTGCCCGAGTTGCCGCCGCTGCCCGTCATGAACCCGCCGGGGTCGATTCGACCGTCACAGCCGACCAGGGCAGTGAGCAATGCGAGACAGGGCGCGCGAAAACGCATGGTGAAGAACTCCCGTTCAGAACTGAGTGGCAGGCCCGCGATTGTTTACGCCGTTCAGTGACCCGTCAATGTGTGTATTTGCGCAGTTATTTCCGACTGTTAACTGGTGTGGGCACGGTGAAAAGGACGCTTACGAAGTGGGGTCAGGAGGCCACGTGTGGACTCTGGACGGGTGTGGGCTCCGGACATCCGTGTCCATGAATATTCGGCGCCGACAGTCGAGAATTCATGGTAATTAGTGCGGGGTGATTTCCCGGCTCAAGCACCAACGTGCCCTGACCTTGTTGTTGCGCGAGAGTCCGGTCGTCGCGCTGCTGGGGCCTCGACAAGTGGGCAAGACCACTCTGGTGCGCAGCCTCGTTCGACTTGCAAAAAGACCCGTCGAGTTCTTCGACCTCGAGCGCAGCACGGACCTCGCCCGCCTCGCGGACCCACTGCTGGCCCTCGAGCCGCTGAAGGGGTTGATCGTCCTCGATGAGGTTCAGTTTCGCCCCGAGCTCTTTCCGACCTTGCGGGTGCTCGCCGACCGACGGCCGCTTCCCGCGAGGTTCCTGGTCCTTGGAAGCGCCTCACCTCAGTTGCTCAAACAGAGCAGCGAGAGCCTCGCGGGCCGGGTCACCTTTTATGATCTT
Organism: Archangiaceae bacterium; assembly: GCA_043750125.1. Lineage (GTDB taxonomy): Bacteria > Myxococcota > Myxococcia > Myxococcales > Myxococcaceae > JAGSPQ01. The sequence continues at coordinate 3,069 of JAYVCD010000216.1, forward strand.
CCTGGCTTGTCATTGGCGGAAGTGAAGCCCAACGCCTGGAAGAAGCTGTGGCGCCGGGGTGGGTTTCCGGCTTCCTTTACCGCCCGCACCGAAGAGCAAAGCTGGCGATGGCGAGAAGGGTTTGTCCGTACCTTCATCCAGACTGATCTTCCTCAACTTGGAATGGGTGTGCCCGCACCGACGATGCTCAGGTTTTGGACCATGTTGGGGCACGTGCATGGGCAGACGATCAACTACTCGCAGCTGGGCGGATCGCTGGGAGTCGCAGACACCACGGTGCGTCGCTACCTCGACACCCTCGTTCAGACCTTCATGGTCCGAGCCCTGCGTCCGTGGCACGCGAACATTGGAAAACGCGAGGTCAAAGCTCCGAAGATTTTTCTTCGA
>JAYVCD010000217.1:0-11764 GCA_043750125.1 Archangiaceae bacterium
TGGTCGCATCTGAAGTGAATGACACGTCGGTCACGCTGGCCTGGAAGGACAGCGCCAATGGTGAAGTTCGCTATTCGGTCGAGCGCAGCGAAGTCTCGGACAGCCTGTCCTTCAACCAGGTGGGCTCGGTGACGGCCGGGGCGACCGGCTTTCGCGATCAAAGCGTTCTGGCGCTGACGGCCTACTGGTACCGGGTCGCGGCGGTGTACCTCGATGGGGCGCGCGTCAACTCGGCCACTGTCAGCGTGACCACCCCCGAGCCGGTGTTGTTGCCCGCCGCGCCCTCGACGTTCGCGGCCCGCGCCTTCAGCCAGAGCGAGATCGAATTGACCTGGGTCGACAACTCGAACAACGAGACCGGCTTCGAGCTCGAGCGCAGCAGCAGCCAGACGGGGGCGTACGCCAAAGTCACCACCGCGCCGGCCGATGCGATCAAGCACACCGACACTTTGCTGACGAAGGAAACCACCTACTGGTACCGGCTGAGGGCGGCGAACTCGGCCGGGGGTTCGGCCTACACCCTGCCGGTGAGCGCAACGACCTACATCGTGAACGACGGGATGGCGCCGTCGGTGCCTTCGAGCGTCGTCGCGACGGCGGTTTCGCCTTCGTCGGTTTCCATCGTCTGGGCCGCGTCGACCGACGGCGAATCGGGAGTCGCCTCGTACCGGGTGCTCCAGAACACGATCGAAGTCGCCTCGCTGCCGGCGACCCAATTGACGCACACCGCGACGCTGCTGGGCTCGGGCGCGAGCTACTGCTTTCAGATTGCAGCGGTGGACGCGGTGGGCAACCGGTCGGCGGCCTCGACTCCACCGGCGTGTGCGACGACTCCGATGACCGCGACCGGGCCCAACGCTCCGGCCGGGCTCACCGCGATGACGGTCTCGTATCGCCAGCTGAACCTGCGGTGGGTCGACGCGGCCAACGACGAAAAGGGCTTCGACATCGAACGGTCGCTCACCTCGGCGACTGGCTTCAGCCGAATCGCGATCGTCCCCCCGGTCACTGACGGGGGCGGCTTCTACCCTGACGATGCGGGCCTCGCGGGCTCGACGGTCTATTACTACCGGGTGCGCGCCTTCAACGACGCGGGCGTCTCGGCTCCTTCGATGGAAGCCAGCGCGGCGACATTTCCCACTCCCCCCGCAGCTCCTTCGACCTTCGCCGCGGCGACGCTCGGCGCGAACACCATTCGGCTGACGTGGGTCGACAACTCGGTCGATGAAGATGGCTTCAGCGTGGATCAATCACTGCTGCCCGATGCGGGCTTCGTGGTGGTCACCCAGACCGGAGCGAACACCACCAGCTTCGCCCCGCTGACCCTGAGCCCCTCGACCACGTACTACTTCCGCTTGCGCTCGTTCAATCTGGGGGGCAGCTCGGTGACCCTGGGGCCGGTGACCGCGACCACCCTGGCCGCGCCGAACCCGCCCACGTTTGGCGATGCGGGAACCATTGCGCAGACCTCGATGACGCTCAGCTGGATGGACAATTCGGCCGACGAGCTCGGGTTTCGAATCGAGCGCGCCCTGGCGGTCAACGGGCCCTACGCCCAGGTGCTCAAGCCCGACGGAGGAATGCCCGCCGTGCCGGCCAACGCCGAGTCCTACGATGCGGTGGGCCTCACCGCCGCCACCCAGTATTACTTCCGGGTGCGGGCGGTCGGCCCCAACGGCTTCTCGAACCCCACCCAGATTACGGCGAAGACTTTGCCCTGACGGTCAGCGCGCCCCTTTGCGGCGCAGGCCGAACAGCATCGACGCGAAGCGCGAGGGCAGGTGGGCGATTCGCAGCGTCGCGTGAGGGTGGGCGGGAGCCCAGACGAGAAAAATCTCGTCGAGGAACTCTTCGCCGATGTCGACCACCCCGGTGAAGTCGAGCGTCACTTCGCCGGAATGGGCTTCGTCCAACAGCAGCCGCGCCGACAGCCGGAACAGCGAACCGGCCGACGCCACGTCCAGCCGGGTGCGCAGCGGGACCACGCGCGCGTAGCGGCGGGCCCGCGCATTGCCCTGAATCGACAACTGCCCCGAGCGCACCCACCGCTTCAGTTGCTTGTGCGCCGCCTGCCGGGAACAACCGGCGGCCCGGGCCAGGTCGGTGCTCGAGAACGGCTGCGGCGAAGAGAGCAGCTGGCCAATCACCTGGTTGACGATTCCGCGCATCGCCGCATGCTAGGGGCGCTGGAAGGCGACGCAAAAAATCGTCAACCTTCGAATCGTCAACCCGCGTTTCTAAAAACTAGCGGCGACCGCGGGGACGAAAGCTGCTGCGGGTGCTGAACGACTGGCCGGCGCGTTGTCCCCCCCCGCCGCCGCCGGTCTGCCGGGGAGTGGTCGAGGTGTGGATTTTATCGGCGACCGCGAACTTGGCGATCATGCTCATCAGCACCGGGTCGGTTTCATCGACGCGTTCCATCGGCAAGCGCTGACGAATCAGTCGCTCGATCGGGATCCACAGGGACCTTTCGTCGCCACCGACGAAGGTGATCGCGGTGCCCGTCGTCTCGGCCCGGGCGGTGCGTCCGATGCGGTGGACGTAGTCTTCGGGGTTGCGCGGGACGTCGGCGTTGACCACCAGCGCGATGTCCGTCACGTCGATTCCTCGCGCCGCCAGGTCGGTGGCGACCAGCACCCGACCGACTCCCGAACGGAAGGCGTCGAGCGCCGTCTTGCGCTGGCCCTGGCTGCGGTCCGAGTGCAGCTGCCCGACGTTCTCGCCCAGTCGTCCGAGCTTCTTGGCGAACTTGTCGGCGCGGCCGCGGGTGCGGACGAAGATCAGCACCTTGCCCGGCTCTTCGCTGACCATCTTGGCCAACAGCGGCAGCTTCAGATCGTCCTTCATTCCGATCACGCGCTGGTGGACCTTGGCGGCGGTCGTTCCCGAAGGCGCGACGCCCACGCTCACCGGGGCGTGCATGTGGCGCTGCGCGAAGCGGGTCACCTCGTTGCTCAGCGTCGCCGAGAACAACATCGACTGGCGCTGCCGCGGCAGCACCGCGAGGACCTTCTCGAGCTGCGGCGCGAAACCCATGTCGAGCATCCGATCGGCCTCGTCGAGCACCAGGGTGTGGACGCCCTGCAGCTTCACCGTTCGCTGCTGCAGGTGGTCCACCAGGCGGCCCGGAGTCGCGATGATCACCGGCAAACCCCGCCGAATCGCCGAAATCTGGGGCCCGAGCGGAACGCCCCCAATCAGCACCACGCTCAGCGGGTCTTTCGAGCCCGCCAGCCGCTGCAGCTCGGAATGAATCTGCAGCGCAAGCTCACGGGTGGGCGCCAGCACCAGCGCCGAGTGCGCTTCGCGCAGGTTCAAGCGTTCGAGCATCGGCAGCACGAAGGCTGCCGTCTTCCCCGTGCCCGTCTGAGCGCAGCCGATGACATCCGTGCCCGCGAGCGCGATCGGAATCGCTTTGGCCTGAATCGGGGTGGGCATCTCGAAGCCCAACGCTTCGAGGGTGTGCAGGCGCGCGGGCGAGAGGCCCAACTGCGCAAAAGTAGTCATCGACAAAAGGACGCTCCTGGCAGGAGCCGCCTTGCGATTCCTGACTGCAACTTCAACAAAATGGGTGTGACGGCTTACTGCTCGATGATCGGCTGCGGCCCCGGGATGATTCCGGCGATGTCCGGATCTTCCGCGTTGGGATCCCGATCGGGACGCGTCGACTTCTCCGTCTTTTTGACTTCACGAACTGCTTCCTTCGCCTTGCGCCGCTCGAGCCGCAAGAGTTCCTTCTGTCGCTTCGATGCACTCACCTGGGACATTCGATGACTCCTTCGTAAGGTGGGTCAGGTTTGAATAATAGGGAACGGGCTGGGGTGACATCGGACCCACTTCACAGCTCCAGTCACCGTCGGTCTTGCCTTACTTTGTAAAGCCCGACATTCATTTGCCGGGTATTCGCTCGATACGCAATTTTCGCGCGGAATGCCAGTCGCCGAGCGTTCCGACCCAAAAAACTCAAGCTCTCAGAGAGCTTAGGCGCGCCTCCCGTTCGATCCAAAAATCCGGCCTTAGTCGCCGATTGGACGACAACGCTCGGGGCGGCGCACGAATTTCTGAAGCCTGCTCAGGGGGTGCAGCTGCCCCAGGAAGGGTTGCACCAGGTGGCGTCACGGACCACGGTCCGCTGCGAATCGCGGCTCCAGGTGACGCCATCGGTCGAGTAGGTGAGGGTGTATTTGAGGACGCTCCACTTGATCCCGTACCAGAGGGTGTCGCGGGGCAGTGAGTAGCGGAACCGGTAGTTGTTGTCGGTGCGGCCTTGAAAGGCCATCCACTGGGGGGGAAGCGCGATTCCATCGAGGGTCGCCTCAGCCCGGGCCAGCACCTTCTCGGGGTGAAGGTCCACGCCATCGGTGACGCCGGGGACGTAGACCTGGCCTTCGATGAAGCTGCAGGCCCGCTCGCGAATGTAGCCGTCGAGGGTGATCGGCTCGGGCACGCTTTGATCGGCCACGCAGGCCCGCGAGGTGCTGGACTTCGTATCGCCAAACCACTGCAGCTTCGGCGGAGCGGCAATCACCTCGAACGCGTAGTTGTTGCCGTCGTTCGAGTCGTAGCTCGGCCCGCACCACAGGCCGGTGTTGATGAACCACATCTGGGCCCCGGTCGCGTTGGAAGGGACGGTGAGCTCGAACGGCTGCGAGCGCAGGGTGCTGAAGTTCGGAACCCCGCCGGGGGAATCGAAGGTGCGCACGCTCTGCTCGAACTGCTGCCCACCCGGAGAGAACCGCACGACCGCGGTGATGTCGAAGGCCGGGTAGCCGTTGTGGGTGCCGCGGCATTGGCTCAGGCGGGTGAGGTCGTAGTTGATCACCGCTTTCCCGTTGGGGACGAGGGCTCCGTGCTGAATCGTCTGCCAGCCTGCATTGACGAATTCGATCGTCGAGCGGTTCAGCCCGACCGGGCCACAGACCGCCGCGTCCTCAGCGGTGGACCAGCTGTTGTTGACCGTCAGCGCGTAGACATCGAAGTCCCCCGGCAGCCGGTTGTGATCGAACAGCCGCGTTCCGTCGGGCTGCAGCAGGTAGACCGACAGCTCGAGCCGCGCGCGCTGCATCGAGGTGGGGCTCATCCCCTCGTTGAGGGTGTGGGTGTCGAGGCGAAAGGCGTACCGCTGGTAGCCCATCGTGGCGCCGGTGACCGCCGTCGCCAGCTTCTTCGACCAGACGGTGGCGTCGGTCGAACGGTAGAGCACATAGGCCTGGGCGCCCGTGGACGCAGCCGCGGACACGTCAATCACCCCGTCCCAGCTGTAGTAGCAGGGGCCGCCGGCCGTGCAGCGGGTGGCAAATCCCCCGTCGCCCGGCGTGCGCGCGACGCTGCGCATCACCACCTGGCAGCCGTGGTCCGCCCGGTCTCCCGCCAGCTTCGCCTCGTCCGTCTGCACAGTGTCCTCACCCTGGGTGATTCCAACGGCGCCGACTCCACAACCCGCAACGAAGAACAGCGTCAGGACGAGGGCTCGGTGGCTCATGGCGCGGCGGTATATCGACAAATCGAACCCCGTGTCACCCAAGGTGCGCAGATGTCGTTATGTGCCTGTTTTCAATGGTTTATGGTGGAGTCTGCTTGTGAGTTGAAATGCGGTAGGCACAACAAGCCGTGACCGGACTCACTCGACTTCCCCGACGACCTTTGGGCTGGGTTCCTCCCGGGCCGCTGCCATTGGGCGAAGTCAGCGGGGTGCGTCCGGAGGACGATGAAGACGTCTGCTTCCTCAGCGGTGATTTCCGGCTGTTCCAGAAGGTGCGCGGTCACCGCTGGAGCCTGGACGACTTGATCACCGCCCACTTCGCAGCGGGCCAGGCGAAGTCCGCTGCGCGATGCCTCGACCTCGGGTGCGGCATTGGCTCGGTGCTGCTGATGACGGCCTGGCAATTTCCAGCGGCCCAATGTCTGGGCATCGAGGCGCAGGCGGTGAGCGCGGCATTGGCGCGAAAGTCGATTGCCTGGAATGGAGTCGCCCATCGCGTCCAGCTGCTCGAGGAGGATTTTCGGCAAGCGCCCCTGGAGCGTCAGTTTGCGCTCGTCACCGGCACTCCCCCCTATTTCCCAATCGGCAGCGGGACCCTTTCGGACAAGGTGCAGGCGGCCCCGTGCCGGTTCGAAACCCGCGGCGGCATCGAGGCGTACTGCGAGGCCGCCGCGCGCGCGTTGACCGACGAGGGAACGTTCGTCTTCTGTCTCAACGCCCAACAGCTTCCGAGGGTCACGGCTGCGTTGAAGGACAACGGGCTGTGGCTGCGCGCCTGGCAAGACGTAATTCCGCGCGCGGGAAAAGCCGCGCTGGTGAGCGTCTTTTCCGCTCAACGCGCGTCCTGTTCTGCCCAGCAGCGGCCCGACCTGGTGGTGCGCGAGCAGACCGGGCAATGGTCCGAGGCTTTTCTCGCAGTTCGCCAGACGATGGGTATGCCGCCCCGGCCCTGAAGCTCGCGCCCGTCTAATTTTCTTTCTCGCCCTTGGCCTGTTCCTCGGGCGACAGCTCGTCGAGGTCCACGATGTCGATCTCGAGGGACCCAGCGTTGTCTTCGAGGCTCAAGTCCGGGAAGGTGCAGACCAGCGAGTCGGTGTCGGTCACCTTGTGTCGCTTGCCGACTTCCAGCAGTCGGTGGGTCGAGCTGACCGGCTTGTTCCTTTCCGGATTCTCGACGCAGAGCACGGTGCCGACTTTCCCGCTGTTGCCAGTGCCGGTGACAGCCTCGTCGTTGCGAATGGTGAGCTGATATTTCGACTGCGGGTTCAATTTCGCCAGGCGAAAGCGGTGCTCCGGGCGGGGAACGATCGCGTGCTTCTCAGCCTCGAAGATCAGCGTCTTCGGCACGATGTACTGCGAAATGCGGAAGGTGATTCGCATCGAGCCCGAGTTGTCGGACGCGTCGTCGTCGAGCACGAAGGCGTGAAGGCGGGTGGCTCCTTTGATCGGTTTGGACTGCGAGGTGAGAAAGCCGACCCGCCGACTCTCAGGCATGTCGCCTTCGAGGTAGTACAGCACCGTGCTGCTGGTCCGGCCGCGCCCCAGCGAGTAGCTGCCCTCGGTGGCGACCTGGTACGACGTCCCGGGCGACAGCTCGAGGTTGGCCGTCTCGTACTTGTCCAGCGGCAGCCCGTTGTAGGCCGGACGCAGCACGAAGAGCCGCAGCGGCCAGCGCACGTCTCGCTTCTCGGCCGAGGTGACGAACGAGTCTTGCATCCGCAGCGCCTGCTCTTCTTCGCTGCCCGCGTCGAAGGGGACCAGGGCCGCCTTCAACGGCTCGTTCACGTCGGCGTCGAGCTTGGCGGTGAAGTTGATGGCCTGGGTGCTCGCGGTGAAGCGCTTGGTCCACGGGCGAAATCCCTTCTTGGTGACTCCCATCGTGTGGGGCCCGACCGAGACGCCCGTCTTCACCGGGCTGGGCCCCAGGTCGCGGTTGTCGACCTGGACGTTGGCACCTTCGGGGATCGAGCTGATCCACAGCGGAGTGGCAGCCGGCACCACCACTTCGTCGGAGTCGGTCGCTTTGCCGCCGAAAATCAAGAAGCCGACGACGAGCAGCACGGACATCAAGCCGCCGACGCCTCCGATGGTGACGACGAAGCGTTGGCGTTTCTCTTTGAGCTCGGCGTTGTCGAGGCTCAACGGCGCGACCGGGTGGCGCTGCGGGAGGGGAGGCGCCGTGGGCCGCTCGTCCACCTGCGCGACCGGGGCGGGCTTGGCTCGCGCGGCCTTGGCCTTGAGCAGCGTTTCCTGCTCGATCGGCTCGAGCCGGGTGCTGCCCGGCATGCTCATCGGCCGGTAGCCACCATGGGCGTTCGGGGCCGGGGAAGGGACCTTCGCCGAACCGGTCGCGACCCGCGGTCGCAAGGGCGCTGCCGACCTGGCCGGAGTGCTCAACGGCTTGGGCGTGCCTCTGGACTCGGGCTTGAGGCCCAGCCGGGCGCGCCGCTGTGCGCCGTAGCCCGGCTGCTTCAGCTTCGTCAGCGCAGTGGCGAACTCTTCGGTGACGTGGGTGGCGTTGCCTTCGGCCTCGAGCTCTTCATGGAACAGCGTGGCGAGCAGCATCGAGATGTCGTTGCTGGTCGAGCCGGGAAAACGTGAATGCAGGATTTCGGCGACCGCCTGCCCCAGCTCGCGGGCCGACTGGAAGCGATCCTCGCGCCGGGTCGCGAGCGCTTTGAGCATCGTCATCTCGAGCGCGGACGAGATCTCGGAATTGAAGGACCTGGGCCGGGGAATGTTGCCTTCGGCCAGCTGGGTGAGGACGGCCACGAACTCGCCTTCGTAGGGGCGCCGGCCGCAGAGCATCTCGAACAGCACCACTCCCACCGCGTAAACGTCGCTGCGGGCGTCGAGATCGCGCACCGCCTGGGCCTGCTCGGGTGAGAAGTACGGGTACTTCCCCTTCACCATTCCCGTCTCGGTCTGCTTGCCGCCCGCGTTCGACTTGGCGATGCCGAAGTCGACGACTTTCACTTCGCCCTCGTAGGACAGCAGCAGGTTTTCTGGCGAGACGTCGCGGTGGACCAGGTGCAGCGGCTGGCCGGACTCGTCTTTTCGGGTATGCGCGTAGTTCAGCCCGTCGCACATTCGGCAGATGATCTGCAGGGCGATCGGAATCGGCAAAAACGGAATGTCGGTGTCGGCCGCGCGCCGCAGGACGCGCGAGAGGGCCTGCCCGTGGACGAGCTCCATCGCCAGGAAGTAGTCGCCGTCGGTTTTTCCGAAGTCGAAGACCTGGGCAATGTTTCCGTGGGTCAGCGAAGCGGCGAGCTTGGCCTCGCGAACGAACATCTCGACGAAGTCTTCTTGCTCGGCGAGGTGGGGGTGGATCTTCTTGATCACCACGTCTTTGGTGAGCCCTGCAGCACCAGTCATCTTGGCGCGGTACGTGACCGCCATCCCGCCTGCGGCGAGCTTGGAGATCAGGACGTATTTGCCAAAGCGTTGTTGGTCGTCTGCCACGGGCTGTGCTCGCCGAAAGGCGCGCGAAGACTGTAATTCACTTCGGGCCCCAGACAGCACTCAAACCGGGCTTGTCGGCCACCCCCGCTTGGGGCCACCCGCCGCGGCTGAAAAAATTTTGTGACAGGTTACTGCCGCCAACCGCCGAGCAGACGTGAGGCCTGAGCGTCCCAAGCGGGTTCGCTGCGCCGCCTAACGCAGCGCGGCGAGGGTGGAACGGGCGGAGGGGTGCAGCAGCAGACCTTGAGCCTGTCCCCGTCGGCCGCGACGCTTCCCCTCGGCAGCAGCCAGAGCTTCGTCGCAAGCCAGGTGCTCGAGGACGGAACGGTGGTCGACGTGACGACCCAGGTCAGCTGGACGGCGGAACCTGCCCAGTGCTGACAGTTCAGGCCGGGGTGGCGAAGGCGATCAAGGCCGGCAACGCGCGGCTGATCGCGACGCTGGGAGCCCTGAAGGCAAGCGCGCAGGTCCTGGTTCCGGCGGCGAGCCTGGTCAAGATCGAGCTGTCGCCTCCGATTCTTTCGCTGGGTGCCGGCGCGACGGCCTCGATGTCGGTGCTGGGCACGCTCAGCGACAACACCCCGATCGACCTGACGGCGCAGGCGGCCTTCACCTCGTCGGCGCCGGCGGTGGTGAGCATTTTGCCGGTCGGCCAGGTGCGCGCGCTGGCTTCCGGGGTGGCGAGCATCACCGCGACGGTGGCCGGCCTGACTTCGAGCGCCGAAGTGACGGTCACCCCCGCCAAGCTCACCTCGATGACCGTCCTTCCTTCGACCGCCGCACTGCCGATCGGCAGCAAGCTGCAGTTCAAGGCCCGCGGTGCTTTTGACGACGGCTCGCAGGCAGACATCTCGGCATCGGTGGTGTGGAGCTCGAGCGCGACCGTCGTTCAGATTGCCGCCGACGGGACTGCTTCGGGAATTTCGGCGGGAACGGCGACGGTCTCTGCCTCGCTGGCGGGGCAGTCGGGCACCGCGTCGGTCACGGTATTGGCGGCGACCCTGACGCGCATTTGATCTCACCCCCACCCCCCTGTCGTTGACCGCGGGGCAGACGCGCCCGCTGACCGCCACCGCGACGTTCTCAGATTCCACCACCCTGGACGTGACGCAGGCGGCGGCCTGGGTCTCGGCAGATCCAGCGATTGCCGGGGTGTCGAATTTGGCGGGTGCGCGCGGCCTGGTCAGTGGGTTGAGCGTCGGCTCGACCGAGCTGTCGGCGCGCGTCGGCAACGTCAGTGGCAAATTGATGATCACCGTTGCTGCTTCCCCGCTGGTCTCGCTGACCGTCAACCCGATTTCGGCAGTGCTTTCGCCCGGCGCGAAACAAAGCTTCAGCGTGTTGGGCAAATTCGCCGACAGCACCAGCTCGGACCTGACCCAGAGCGCGGTGTGGAGTGCGTCGGCCGCGACGGTGTTTGCGGTGGCGCTCAAGGCCGGCAGCGCACAGGTTCGCGCGAGCTTTGGGACCCTCACGGCCTCAGCGCAGGTGACGGTGAACCCGCTGGTGGTGGTGGACGGGCTGAGCCTCGCTCCGGCGACGATCACCTTCGAGGCGGGAAGGACGGTGGGGATCAAGGCGATGGCCCATTCCACCGATGGCTCGCTGAAGGACGTGAGCGAGATGTCGGTGTGGTCGAGCCGCGCCGACGTTCGCCTCGGTCTCGAATACCGCCGGAAGCATGGGGCAGGTCAAAGGACTGATCGACGGCGCTGCGGCAATCACCGCGACGTTCGGCAGCTTCACCGCGACGGCGATGGTGACGGTGAGCCCGCCGGTCATCGTGGCGCTCGGTGTCGACCCGGCGACGCTGCGGGTGCCGGTCGGCCTGTACGAATATGTCGATGCCACCACTTCGATGAGCGATGGCTCTTCAGAGAGCGTGAGCGGGCTGGCGACGTGGACGTCGACCAACCCGGCGGTCGCTGAGGTGCAGGTCTACCAGGCCCAATACGCCTACGTCGTCGCCAAGAGCGCGGGGACGACGACGATCAAGGCTTCGCTCAATGGGCTCTCGGCCACGGTTGCCGTGATCGTCACCACCGCGAGCGTCATCTCGGTCGAGGTGGGGCCGGCACAGCCGACGCTGCCGGTCGGCGGGAAGCTCGCGATGACGGCGGTCGGGGTGTTCAGCGATTTTTCGACCCAGAACGTCCGCTACAGCGCGGGGTGGACCTCGTCGAACCCACTGGTCGCCTCGGTGGGCAACTCCGACTACTCGAAGGGCGCCGTCACCGCGCTCTCGCCGGGGACCACGACGATCACGGCCAATTACGCAGGGATCACCGGCACCACCGTGCTGACGGTGAGCTCGGCAACGCTGACCACGGTTCAAGTGACGCCGTTCAGCCCCAGGCTGCCGGTGGGGTTCGAGACCTACCTTCAGGCGAGGGGGATCTACAGCGACAACAGCACGGGGGATCTGACGTACCTGGCTTCGTGGAGCAGCAGCGCAGGCAACATCGGGTCGATCTCGGCCTATGGGCGCTTCAGCCCGAACTCGCCCGGAACCGTCACGATCACCGCGCATTACCTCGGGGTCACCGGGACCAACGCGATCACCGTCAGCCCAGCAACGCTCTCGTCGATCACCTTGATTCCGTCGACCCAGACGGTGGCGGTGCAAGCGACCAAACAGTACGCCGCGAGTGGAACCTTCTCGGACAGCACCACGATGGACGTGACCGCCTACGTGACCTGGTTCTCGGGGAACACGGTCACTAGTACGACAGTTCAGAAGTTCGTGCTCGGTCCAAGGAGCCAAGGAAAGCTCTCAGCCACCATCGGTAGCACTTCGAGCAATTGCCCCTGGAAAGG
>JAYVCD010000218.1:0-10479 GCA_043750125.1 Archangiaceae bacterium
GCTGAAGCGCCTCGAGATACACCGCGCGCGCCTGATCGACCTTCATCAAGCGCTCGAGGCCGTTGGACCATTCGACCAGCGCCTCGGCAGTGAGCGGACGCCAGCCGACAGCTCGGGCTTCGGCAACGGTGGCTTGTCCGAGCGCAGCACTCTCTTTCGTTTTGCCCGCCAACCGCAGTGCTCGAACCCGCGAAACATTGCCCGCCGCGGCGTCAATCTTGTGACGCGCTTCCAGAGCGGCCGGCATCGGCTCGATCGACGCCCGCGCCGAGACATCGAGGCACTCGCCTGCTGACGGAAGTTGCTCGAGCGCCCCGACCGCACGCTCCACCACCTTCGTATCGGCGACCTCGAAGATCGCGGCCAGCGCGCCGAAGTCGTTGACCCTGCGGGCCAGACAGCCATCGCGCAACGCATGGGCCGCCTCCGACTCGCCCTGGCGCGCAGTGGCCTCGCACGCCGTCACCCGCAGCGCGCCCAGCTGCAGCGCCAGCGAATCGAGCGAGGCGATCACCCGCCGCGAGAGATCTTCGGCGGCGGGGTGGGCGGTCGCGAGGAACGCCTTTCGCACCCCATCGCGGTGGGAGTCGTTCCAGGCCGCGCTCACCGGGGCCGAGGCGTTCTCGCACCGTCTGGCCGACTGCCGCCACGCGAGTGCCGCGCTGCCAAGGGTGATTGCCGCGACCGCAATGAGCGCGCAGCCAGCCCGCTGCTTCTCATTTCGGTGCAGGGTCGACGAGAGCGCCGAAGTCAGCCGCTCCATCGAGGGCCAGCGGTCGGCGGCGTCGAACGCGAGCCCGCGACGAATCACTTTCTCGACTGCTTGAGGAATGACGGTCAATCGAGCGGGCCCGCGCTTCATCGCCTCGAGGCGCTGACCGGCAGCGCGTTCCTCGAAAGCCAGCTTTCCGCTCAAGCACTCGTAGAGCGACGCGCAAAAGCTGAACTGATCGCTGAGCGGGCTGGCCGCGTCGCCCTGCCATCGCTCGGGCGCGAGGTAGGCCGGCGTTCCCGAGAGCGTGCTGCGGGTCGACGCGCCATCGCCCTCGAACGAAGGTTCGTTCGCGCGGGCGAGCCCGAAGTCCGCCACCCGAACCCGACCCCCTTCATCGATCAGCACGTTGTCGGGCTTGAAGTCACGGTGCACCACTTGAGCCGCATGCGCTGCAGCGAGACCTGCGCCGGCATCGAGGAACATCTTCACCGTCTGGCGCCAGGGGCGGGTGCTGCCGCTTTCACGCAGACTCTTCGCGCGCGCCACCAACTCCATCACCAGCACATCGCCTGCGCCTTGAACGATGACGTCATGGACCGCGACGACGTTCGGGTGTTGCACCTTGGCCAGCGCTCGGGCCTCGAAGATCAGCCGCTCGCGCTGCAGCGGACGGTCGGCATCCCGAACCGCGGGGTACAACCATTTGAGCGCCACCGTTCGCTCGAGAGTGGTGTCGTAGGCGGCGAAGACCTCGCCCAGGGCCCCTGCGCCGATGGGCTCGAGCACCACATACCGACCCACGATCAGGCCCTTCTGCGGCCCGGCGGCGGCGCGAGGCTCGTCGCGCGGGTCGGGAACGAAGGCCTTCAGCAGCTGCGCCAACATCGAACGACAGATCGGGCACTGCGAGACGTGCTCCTCGACCTCTTCCTGGGCGGCGCCTTCGAGCGAGCCCTGCGCGAGCTCTGCCAGCAGCGAGTCACCGGGGTGGTTCATCGCGGCCCCCTTGCTCGGCGGCTTCGACCACCAGCCGCCGCAGCGAAAGGTCGAACCCGCTCTCGAGGCTGGCCATCAAACCGTCGAGCTCTTCGCCGACCAGCTTGGTGCGCTGCGAGAGGAGGCCAATCGTTCGCACCTGGACGAGTTGCTTTGCCGTCGAGAGCCAGCGAGCGACGGTGGCACGACTGACCAGATACATCGGAGCCAGCTCGTCGATCGACGCGCCCTCGACCAGATTGAGGCGAAGCAGCGCACGCTCGCGGGGCGGCAAGCCGGCGAGGGCCTGGCGAAAGGCGGTCGCGAAATGCTGCTGCTGGCCGCACCGGGCCAGGGCCCGCTCGAGGTCGACCGCGGCGGGAAGGCTCGCCAGCTGGGCGTCGTCGTTGACGATCGTCTGCCCCTTCGAGCGCGCCGAGTACCACGCGCGCACCGCGACGGTGGTGACGAACGCCTCGAAGGTGCCCAGGCCCCGGTAGGTCTTCAGCCGTGCGCCCTGGTCCTCTGCGAACAGTCGGACCCGGGTGGTCTGCAGATGCTCTTCGGCCTCGGTGGCCTTCACGCCCAGCTTGCGGATCGAAGCTCTGACCCGGGGCACGACCCGTTGCTCGAAGCAGGCAATCGCTGCTGGGTTGCGATGGAACACGCCGCACGCGATCACCACCCCGACGTCCACGCGTTCGAGCGGGGCGGTGACACAGTCCGCGATCCAGGCCGCCAGCAAAGCCTCTTCAAGCGCAAAGCCCCAGACCAGGGCCGCGCGCTGCGCAAAGGCTCGAAGCGAATCGGGAGAGGACGCCAAGGTCCTGAAACTCCAACGTCGCTGGGGCGCAAGTCAACCGTTCGGGACACAACAGGCAGACTGGGCGGCTGGGCTCGAAGTCTCACCGAAAGTCCAGCGCATCCGCAGAGCAGTCGAAGGACGGGTGGGCCGCGCACGGGACTTCCCTCGGCGGCAGGAGCGACGCTTTTCGTGAGACTGGCCCGAGGGTCGATCAGTCCACCGCCATAACCGGACGGTTTCGTCCTTTTCGCGGAAAACGAAGACCATGACGATTCGATGCGCAGTGGCAGTGGTGCTGTTGGGTTTCTCATGCTCGGGGGGCGCGCCGGGTGAGTGCACCCGAGACACGGACTGCAAAGGCAACCGCGTCTGCACGGGCGGGGCCTGCTTGGACCGAGGCGCTGGAGGGGGAGGCGTGGGGGGAGGAAGTGCGGGAGGGGCGGGAGGGGCCGGGGGCTCCCCTGGCGGTGGCGGGTCCTGCTGTCTCAACGGGAGCTTCCACGACTGTGCCTCGAAGGCGGCGTTCGATAAGTGCGCTGGCTTCGACGTATTGGGCTGCGATCAAAACTGCGGCGCGGCCGATTTCCAGTGCCACGCCGACTGCGCCGCGATGGCGAGCAACGCCACGCACGACGCTTCATCATGCAGCCGTGTGGCCGCGCGCGATGGGGAGTGCAGCGTGAGCGGAACCTGTGTCGGCAGCCGGGGAGCTTCCTGCACCTACTCGAGCCAGTGCTCGAGCGGAAACTGCACCAATAACTATTGCTACGGCACCGCGAACGGAAATCCCTGTGGGTATTCGTCGCAGTGCGCCTCAAACAACTGCACCAATAACTGCTGCAACGGAAACTCGAAGGGCAGCGCGTGCGGCTATTCGTCCCAATGCAATTCGAACAACTGCTCCGGCGGAAAGTGCCAATGAGCCGGTGAGCGAATCAACGCTGGGGTCGGCCTGGGCACCGCAGCGGGCCCTCGCGCATCACCCGGGTGCGCGATCGACCTGATGCTCGACGGGTAGGTTTTTTTCAGCTCAGCGGTAAAGCGAACGCCTCGAGGAAAACGTCGGGGAGCAGATCCAGGTCCCCTTCGGGGCGACGCTGGTAGCCACGCGATTCGTAGAGACGGCGCACTCCGGCGGCGCCCCGGCGCACGTGCAGACAGACCGCCGGTGCTTTGACTTCGCGCGCGTGGGCTTCGGCCGCGTCGAGCAGGCCCTTCGAGACTTCGCCGCCGCGATGGGCCTCGTCCACCGCCAGGTGCCGCAAGTCGACGGCGCCTGGAATCCACGCTTCGCAGCCCGGAGCGCCCGCCGGCCACACTGCGACGGTCCCGACAATCTGGCCCGCGCGCTCGTAGACCCACACCCTGGCAATCTGTCGCCGGGCGTTGACGTTGCGAAGCTCGGCTCGCCGCGCTTCTCCCATCACCACCTCGGGCATCTTCTGGGCGTAGGTGCGCTCGAAGGCGGCCACCAGCAGCTCGCCAATCGCGGGTTCGTCTTTGGAAGTGGCGTCGCGAATCGCGTCGGTCATTTGGGCCACTGATAGCGCGTTTGGGCATCCGAGGTGGCGACCGCGGTGCTAGGCACGGCCGGTGACGCCGTTGCCGATCGACCCGCTGTTGCCCGAAGTGGTGGCGGCGCTCAGAGCCAACCCGGCCCTGGTGCTCGAGGCCCCGCCGGGGGCTGGGAAGACGACCCGCGTGCCCCCTGCCCTGCTCGATGCGGGCTTGAGCGGAAAAGGAGAAATCTTGGTGCTCCAGCCGCGAAGGCTGGCGGCGAGGTTGGCGGCGGCGCGCGTGGCCGAAGAGCGCGGCGAGCGGCTGGGGGACATCGTCGGGTATCAGATTCGGTTCGAAGACGTGTCGGGCCCGAAGACGCGGATCCGCTTTCTCACTGAAGGGCTGCTCACCCGCAGGCTGATTTCGGACCCCTCGTTGACCGGAGTCGGCGCGGTGCTGCTCGACGAATTTCACGAGCGCCACCTGGCCGGCGATCTGGGGCTGGCGATGTTGCGTCGGCTGCAGCTGGGGCCCCGGCCGGACTTGAAGCTGGTGGTGATGTCCGCAACTCTGGACGCCGAGCCGATCTCGAGCTGGCTTGGAAACTGCCCCCGGTTGCGCTCGGAAGGACGGCGGTTCGAAGTGGCGATCGACTACCTGCCGGCCGAAGACGACCGGTATCTCGAGCAACAGGTGCTGGCCGGCTTGAAGCGGCTGGTGGCCGACGGGCTCGATGGCGACGTGCTCGTCTTCCTTCCGGGAGCCGGAGAAATTCGGCGCGCCCGCGAGACGTGTGAAGAGTTCTGCGGGCGCCACCAGCTCGAGCTGCACGCCCTGCACGGAGATCTGCCCGGGCCCGAACAGGATCGCGCGATTCGTCCCGGGAAGCTGCGCAAGGTGATCCTCTCGACCAACGTCGCCGAGACGTCGGTGACGATCGAAGGGGTCGCGGCGGTGATCGACAGCGGGCTCGCGCGGGTCGCCTCCCACTCTCCATGGAGCGGGCTGCCGACGCTCAAGGTTCAAAAGGTCTCGCGGTCGTCGGCGATTCAGCGCGCCGGTCGAGCGGGCCGGACCCGCGCGGGAAAGTGTCTTCGGCTCTTCACCAAGGGGGACTTCGACGGCCGGCCGCTGGCGGACGCTCCGGAAATCCGACGCATGGATCTGACCGAGGCGGTGCTGGCGCTGCATGCCAGTGGAGTCTCGAAGCCGGCCGAGTTCCCGTTCTTCGAGGCCCCTCCAGCGTCCGCGCTCGATGCGGCCGATTCCTTGCTGAAGAAGCTGGGCGCGGTGTCCCCGGACGGAGGCTTGTCCGAAATCGGAAAACGGTTGCTGAAGTTCCCGGTCCACCCCCGACAGGCACGGCTGATCATCGAAGCTGAAAAACGCGGAGTGGCCGATCGCGGAGCGACGCTCGCCGCGCTGCTGGGCGAGCGCGACATTCGAGCCGAGACCCGCGGTCGGGTGAATTCCGATCGCCGCCCCGATGCCAACGCGTTGGCGGGACCCTCTGACCTGCTCGAGCTGCTCGAGCGGTTCGAGGTGGGTCAGAGCAAAGGCCCTCGCGCTGCCGGGCTCGAGCCAGGCGCCTTCTCTTCGGTCGATCGGGTGCGCAAGCAGCTTTCGCGCATGGCGCGAATCGACGGGGCTCGCCCCCAGGACGATGTAGCCGAGCGAGCGCTGCTGCTGGCGATCCTCGCCGGGTATCCAGACCGCGTCGCCAAACGTCGGCGGCCCAAAGCGCCCGAGCTGATCCTTTCCGGGGGAGGCCAGGCGACGCTCGATGCGAGCAGCGTCGTTCAGGAAGCAGAGTTCCTCGTCACCGTCGACGCGGAAGAACGTCGGGGCGCGGTGATGGTGCGGCTCGCCTCGCAGATCGAACCCGAATGGTTGCTCGAGCTCTTTCCCGACGAGATCAGCGATCTCGATGCGCTCGAGTGGAACGCGACCCAGAACCGGGTCGAGCGGATCACCCGGCTCGCCTACGGAAACGTGGTGTTGGAAGAGACCCGAAAGCCGGCCCTGCCCTCGGAAGAGGCGGCCCGCGTTTTGGCCAAAGCGGCAGTCACCGCCGGAATCGAAAAATTCGTCGACCCCGCGGCGCTCGCCCGTTTGCGCACCCGAATGACGCTCGCCCGCGAGGCATTTGCGAAAGCAGAGTTCCCCGTCTTCGACGACGAGTTTCTGATCAACGGGCTCACCGGCGCCTGCCTCGGGCTCACCACCTTCAACGGGCTGCGCGAGAGCTGGACCCTCGATCAGCTCACCGCCCAGCTTTCGGCCGAGCAGGCGAAGGTGCTGCGCGATCACTTCCCCGAGCGCGTCACCTTGCCCGGCGGGCGCGGAGTGACCGTCAACTACGACGTGGGCAAGCCTCCGTGGATCGAGTCCCGGCTGCAGGATTTCTTCGGTCTGGCCCAGGGCCCGAGCGTGGGCGGGGGCCGAATTGCGCTGGTGATCCACCTGCTCGCGCCGAACATGCGCGCGGTTCAGGTGACCACCGATCTCGCCGGCTTCTGGGAACGTCATTACCCGGGAATTCGAAAAGAGCTGATGCGCAAGTACCCTAGGCACATGTGGCCGGAAGACGGGCGCAGCGCGGTGCCGCCTCCTCCTCTGCCTCCGCGTCCCCCGCGACGTCGGTGACGCTGCTTCATCGAATGCGGTTCGTGCTCTCTGCCTCGCGCTAGGTTCGACCCATGCTCGTCACCTGGCTCGGCCATGCGCAGCTGTTCATCAATGCAGCGAACCGCTCATTGCTCATCGACCCCTGGTTCGCCGAGCCGATCTTCAAGGGCAGGTGGTTCCGGTATCCGCCGCCGCCCTACCCCAACGCTTCCACGGTGCAGCGGCCGGACTTTCTGCTGCTGAGCGACGCGCGGCTCGATCACTCCGCTCCGGAAACGCTCGATCAGCTGCCCAAAGACCTGCCGACCTTCGCGCTGCGCGTTCCCTCGAGCGCGCTCCAAAGTCGGCTCGACCTCGCGGGCTTCTCGAATGTCCGATGGGTCGCCGGTTGGGAAACGTTCGAGCTGAGCCCCGGCCTGAAGGTGACCTTCGTCCCGCACGATCAGGGTCAGAGCCTCGCCGCCACCGTGATCGAGGCCGAGGGCGTTCGCCTGGTCCACGGCAATTTCTGCAGCCTGTCGGTCGCCGGGTACCGGGAAGTCGTCGAGCGCCTCGGAAAGATCGACCTCGCGTTCCTTCCATCCTCCAGCGCCTCGATCGACCCGACCGACTTCGCCACCCTCGAGCCGAGCGGCGCGACGAAAAAGGCAGAGGGGATCCAGCAATTCCTCGCGGCGATCGAAGGGCTACAGCCGGCTGAGGCCGCTCCCTTCGCGTCGGGGTGGGCGTTGCTCGATCCCGCCGAGCTCTGCAGAAACTTCCTCGATCGCCCCACACCCGAAGAGACCCTGAAAGCCGCGATGCCGATCGCCGGAACACACGGAACCCACCTGCTCCACCTCGAGCCCGGCGATGAATGGACCCAACCGACCGGAGTGATCCGCAAAGGGCTGACCGCCGGCTGGGGGTACGACGCGAAGTCGATCGAGCGGTACGCCACCACCCGACCGGCAGCTAAAGGCCGAGCATCGCCAGCAACCCCGCGCTGAAGCGATAGAGGATCGCCCACGACGGGCCGTTGAGTCCTTCGAGCAGGGCCATCGACGTTCCAAAAAGCAGCGCCGCGATCACCAGCGCATAGGGAGCAAGCACCGTCATCGCTCCGATGTCCTTCCAGCTCCACTGCCCGCCGTCCCGAATCCGGGCCTGCTCCTGGTACCGGAACATCACCCACGCGAAGGGCCACATCGCGCACATCCACGCGACGAAGTTCACCAGCGGCACTCCGTGAAAAAACGGAGGCAGCGTCGAGTCCCACACCCAGCAATTCGCCGCGGTCGCCAGCGGGTCGATCTGCAGATCAAGCAGCGTCGCGCCCAGCGCCACCAAAGCCGCCGACAGCGCGTTCGATTCGCGCAGCACCGGCAGCCAGGTCCGCAACCGCCAGACGACGAACGTCGACATGTAGAGCACGACGCACCAGCCCACCATCGTCGCGACCGGAGCCAACAGCGGCTTGATCAACGTCAGCGTCAGATGCGTCTCGTGGAAAAATCCCAGCAGGATCCCGCCGTTCTCGAGCAGCGCGCCGTAGACGAAGGCGGCCCCGAAGAAGAGCGCCGCGTGACCGGCCTTCGCCCGCGCCGCGTGCCACACCATCATCCCCGCCCAGAAAAAATTCGACAGCTCGTACCAGTACAAAAGCTGATCTCCCTGCAGCGGAGACGGCCGATGCCAGGCGAGCGTCATCATCGGCAACAACAACGCCGGGCCCAACGAGCCCAACAACAGCAGCGTCCGGCTCTCGACATCGGGAGCCCGCCAGGCGCGAACCACCGTGAAGATCGCGAACACGCTCAAGGGAAACACCGCCGTCCACGCCGTCTGGGTCAAAGGCGGCGAAAAGTTGGTCAGCGCGGTGTTGAGGAGCAGGCACCCATAGAAAAAGTAGAACCACGCCGGCAAGTGGGTCGCGACTTCCTGACGCGCGCGGGTCCACAGACGCGAGCCCGTAAAGGCATCTGCGGGAAGCTCGATTTCACCCGTCTGCGGCGTCATTGGCCGGGCACCCTGACACGAGCCCAGAGGAGGACTCAAGCCGGGCTAAGGTCCGCGCCCTTTGACTCTTCGCCTGGCCCTCGCACTTACCTTTGCCTTCACCGGCTGTCGCATCGAATGGGCCACACCCCAGGCGCAGGGAGCACCCGTCGAGGCGTCCCAGGGCCCCAGCGGCGACGTGTGGGTCTACACCTCGATGTACCGCCCGGTGGTCGATGCCCTCGAGCCGCTGCTGAAGCAACAGCTGCCGTCGGTGAAGGTGCATTGGTACCAGGCGGGCAGCGAGAAGGTGCTCGCCCGACTCGAAGCCGAGCTCGCCGCGGGCAGTACCCAGGCCGACATCATCGCCACGTCCGACCCTTTCCTCTACGCGCGCTTCAAGGCCGAAGGTCGCTGGCTCAAGTACGTCTCGCCCAATGGTCAGCGGCTGCCCCGGTCGCTGGTCGACCTCGACGGCGAGTACGCGGCGATTCGCGTCTCGACGATGGTGCTCGCGTACCGAAAGGGAATCCCCGCCGTGCCCGCGTCATTCGCCGAGCTCGCCGACCCCCGGTGGCAAGGAGAAGTCGCCCTGGGAGATCCGCTCACCTCGGGCACTGCCTTCACCTGGGCCGTCTTCATGGACCAGGCCTACGGCCCTGAGTATTTCGAAAAGCTGCGAGCCAATGGAGCCCGCATCGCAGGCGGAAACGCGGCCGTGCTCCAGAAGCTCGAGGGCCAGGAAGCCCAGGTCGGAGTACTGCTGCTCGAGAACGCGCTGATCGCCCAAAGCAAGGGCAGCCCGATCGAGATTCGCTGGCCCGAAGATGGAGCGGTGATCATTCCAGGCTTCGCCGGGATTTTGAAGACCACGTCCCACGCTCGCGCCGCGCAGGCCGTGATTGATCTGCTGCTCTCGCCGCAGGGCCAGGCGCTGATGGTCGAAGGTCAGATGCACGCGGCAGACCCCCGGCTCGTCGGACCTCGAGGCCAGGCTTCAGTCGACGCGGTGATCGCCAAAGCGCGGGTCTGGAACGAGGCGATGCAAGAGCGAGGCAACAGCGACGGAACCCGCGTGAAGCAGGCGTTCAGCGAAGCGTTCTCGAAATGAAAAGGGTCCTCGCGCGGCTCGGGCTCGCCGCGCCGCTGCTGCTGTTCGCGCTGATTCCTCTGGGCCGGCTGGTCGCTCAGGGGTTGGGGCACCTGGGTGAAATCACCACCGACCCGGCGCTTCACGCCTTGAAGGGCACCGTGATCACCTCCACCGGTGCGGCGGTCTTCGCCTTCGCCCTCGGGCTTCCGCTCGCGGTGTTGCTGGCGCGCACCGATCTGCCCGCACGCCGGACCCTGCGGGCGGTCTTCACCCTGCCCACCGCGCTGCCGCCTTTCATCTTCGGCATGGGCTGGGTCGCGCTCGCCAACCCCAAGGCCGGGCTGCTCAACCTCGCGGCCGGAAAGGGCACCTTCGACATCTACGGCGCGGCGGGGATCGCCTTCGTGCTCGGCGCCAGCGGGCTTCCCCTGGTGTTGCTCGCCGCCGGCGCAGCGCTCGAGGGTGTCGATGCCTCGCTGGAAGAAGCCGCTCGCCTGTGCGGCGCGGGTCCCCTGCGCACTCTGGCCCACGTCTCGCTGCCGCTGGCCCTTCCCGCCGCGCTCTCGGGAGCCGCCCTGGTGTTTCTCTTTTCTGCCTCGGCCTTCGGAGTGCCGTACCTGCTCGGAGTCACCGCGTCTCCACCGACGACGACCCTGACCACCCACGTCTACGCGTTGGTTCAGGTGGGCGCCGGCGGGCTGGCTTCCGCCGGAGCGATCTCTTTGGTGCTCCTCGCCCTCGCGTCCCTGGTGCTGCTCACGAGCCGAATCGTTTCACGCGCCCGAC
>JAYVCD010000219.1:0-4677 GCA_043750125.1 Archangiaceae bacterium
CACGACCGGGGGCACCCTTCTTCCGCCAGGCAGCGGAGATCACGCCTACCAGCGCGCGATCATCGTCGATCATCAGCAGCCGGTGGATGCCTGACACCGGGCGGGTGTTGCTCCCCTTGTTGCCGGCAGTCAACGGCTACGCTGCGTTTGCCAACCGACCCGGCGCCGCGCACGGTTGGTGTTTATTGCTGAAGAGCCCGATGCCCGGGCCAGCGCGCAGGGGAGCAAGAAGCCATGGCTGGTGAAAAAAGTCACAGCCGCCGCGATTGGGGCATCACGCTGATCGGCCTGCTCAAGCTCGTCAAAGCAGCGGTGCTGATTGCGGCGGGAATTCTGACGCTGTCACTGGTTCACCACGATCCGCCGGGACAGCTGCTCTATTGGGCGGAGGCCCTCGGAGTGGATCCCACCAGCAGACACCTTCATTCCTGGGTCGCGGAGATCGCCGGGGTCGACGACCGGAAGCTCGAGCAGATCAGCCTGGGGACGTTCGTCTACGCGGCGCTGTTTCTGATCGAAGGCGTGGGGCTGCTCCTTCAAAAGCGCTGGGCCGAATACCTGACCCTGTTCATCACCAGCTCCTTCATTCCCTTCGAGATCTATGAGCTGGTTCACGACTTCGGCATCGGAAAAGTGATCGCAATCGTGTTGAACGCAGCGGCGGTGATCTATCTGATTTTTAAAGTGCGTCGAGAACGGCACGACAAGGCGACCGCAGCTGCGCCCGTTGCTTCGCAGCCGAAGCCCAATGCGTACGGTCAGTTGTTTCTGTCTCGCCGACAAAACCCCACGGCAGTCGACCGCGGCCCTCGAAGCGGTGGTGGTTGCCATTGATGGGCCACGCAGCGAGTTTTCCCTTCTGACGATTCGCGGAGCAGTGGCCGGCTCGAGCCGTCGGGCCCGCGATGGCCGAAAATGCAGGGGGCGCCCTCGCGCCCGGGAGCTCAGTTGAGGCTGAGCTCGTTCCCTGCGCTGGGCAGCCGAATGGGCGGAACCAACGGGAGGATGACCGTGAAGCCACTTCCTGTACCCGGCGACGACTCGACCTCGATGCGTCCGCCATGCGCCGCGACAATTCCGTGGACCAGAGCCAACCCCAGCCCCGTGCCCTCGCCTATCGGCTTGGTGGTGAAGAAGGGCTGGAAGAGTTTTGAGACGGTCTCCTGAGACATGCCGATGCCGGTGTCCTGCACGAGAATCTTGACTTCATCCTTGCCCGCTCGGCTCACGACCCGCACCGTCCCTCCCACGGCCGTGGCCTGCGCCGCATTGATGACGAGGTTCAGGACCACCTGCATGATCTGTCTGGGCAGCCCAAGGACAAGAGGAAGATTGGCCAGGTTGATGTCGGTCTGCGTCTGGCGTCGCTTCAGCTCACCCTGCGCCATTCGCATCGCAGCGCCGATCTCGGCGTTGAGATCGTATTCGACGAAGCTCTCGGGATCTCCGCGGGCGAACCGTCGCAGGTCCGCGACGATCGCGTTCACCCGCCTGATCCCATCGATAGTCGCGGGGATCACCTCGTCCGCGTACTCGGCCAGCAATCTCGGGTCGGTCGAGAAGGAAGCCAGATCGCGCTGGAGCCCAGCCAGATTGCTGGTGACGTACGCCATCGGGTTGTTGATCTCGTGAGCGACGCCGGCCGCGAGCAAGCCCAGACTCGAGAGCTTTTCGCTGACGATCAGCGTTCGTTGCGCGGTGGCGAGGTCCCGGTGCGCCGCCTGCAACTGCTCAATGGTTGCGGAAAGTACCGAGCGCCGCGCTTCGTGGGTCCGCTCGTAGATGACGCCAATGCCAATCACCAGCAGCACCATTCCGCCGCAGGTGATCAAGGTGACCTGGGCTTTAGGCTCGATTCGCGCGGCGAAGGGTACGAAAATGGCGTGAGCCTCGAGGAGCCAGAGCCCCACACCTTCGAGCGCCAGGATGACAGCGCAAATCGCGCCGTAGCGAACTCCGACGAGGAACATCACCAGCAGGGGCACGCAGAGTTCCCAACCCGAGCTGTACAGGCGGTAGCCACGCGAGAGGGGCGCTGCCACGCTGAGCAGGACCAGCAACTGAATCGACAAGGCCCAACCCGCAGCGCGCCCCGTTGACCGGCGGTGGAGCAGGACCAGGTTGCTCGCGAATAGAAGGGCTCCGCCGCTGCACAACAGCGGCAGCCGCGGATTAGAGCCTGGGTCGAGCGTGGTCTGAACGGCGAAGAGGCCGGAAAGAACGAGGAACAGCAGCGAGATTCCGCAAGCGAGCTCGGCGCGATACCGATCGTCCACCGACGCCTCGAGCCGCCAGGGGATCAGCGCATCAAAGAGACTGCGAGACCCCGGACGCGAAGGCAGGTGGGTCAACGTGACATCCCGGCCGCCGACTGAACGGGGATTTTCGGAGCATCCAGTGGAACTTCGAGCACCAGCCGCTGCTCGCCGCCCACCTCTGCGGTGAACGAGAGGCGGCCCGCGTGCTGTTGAATGAGCCCACCCACCACGGCGGCTTCCGTCTGGTCCAACGCTCCGAGGAACTTCTTGATCAGCTCGATCGCGAGCCCAGGATCGAACGTGGTTCCTGCCATTCGAACGGTGACCAGCGCGGACGTGTCGGTTTGGGCCAGCTGCGTCTCTACGCCTATCCGACCCGACCTGAATGGGCGCGCCAGCGACGCGACCAACGTCTGGGCCGACAGCAGCTTGTGGAGCACCTGGAGAAGTTCGGCGTCATCCCAGGGCTTGCGAAGAAACCGGACAACTTCTCCGTCATTGACCGAGGCCGCGAGCGCGCTGATGTCCGCGTAGCCCGAGAGCATCACCCTCACGATGTCCGGATGACTGCGCTTGACCGCCTCGAGCAGCTGCGCACCGTTCATTCCAGGCATGCGAAAGTCGCTCAAGACGAGGTCGACCTGACACTGCGCGATGCATTGAAGTGCTTCGTCTCCCGAATGCGCAACTTCGACATTGAAGTCCTTTCTGAGCAGGCGCCGCAGTGCTTTTGCGATCTCGATCTCATCGTCGACGACGAGCACGGTTTTTGAGGTCATGCGCAGCATTGAGCAACCCTCAGGCCAGCTGAGGGGGGCCATGTCTCTCGCCGCTTAGGTGACCCGGGACCGGGTAAAATTTTACTGCTCGGGTCCTTTCGACCCCATTTCTTTGGCTGCATCGAGCACGGCTCGAACTTTTCGCAACAACCCGTCTGGCGTCAGAGGCTTTTGAAGGAGCGTGATCCCGGGCTCGAGAACTCGATGGTGGACGATCGCTTCGTCGGTGTAGCCCGACATGTACAACACCAGCATCTGGGGTCGCAGGGGGAGCAGTCGTTTCGCAAGCTCTGGGCCGGTCATTCGGGGCATGACCACATCGGTCAGCAGCAGGTGGATCAAGCCCGGGTGCTGCTCGCAAAGGAGCAACGCCTCGCCACCGTTTCGGGCCTCGAGGATCCGGTATCCCTTGCGGGTAAGGATGCCTCGCGCAACCCCGCGGACTTGATCTTCGTCCTCGACCAGCAGAATCGTTTCGCTTCCGCTCAGGGTCCCCTTGTGAACAGGCGCCCGGACCTCCTGCGCTTTGTCAAAGGTGACTGGAAGGAAGACCTTGAAGGTCGTCCCTTTGCCCACCTCGCTGTAGACCCAGATGCTCCCTCCGTTTTGTTTGACGATCCCGAAGACGGTCGACAGTCCGAATCCCGTGCCTTTGCCCGCCTCTTTGGTGGTGAAAAACGGCTCGAAGATTCGTTCTTGAGTGGCCTTGGTGGCCGGTGTCACTGATTGCGAGCATCACGTGCGGCCCAGCGGTTGCTCCGAGGTGCTCGTGGGCGTAGGCCTCGTCGAGATCGACGTTGCACGTCTCGAGGGTGAGGCGGCCGCCGATGGGCATGGCGTCGCGCGCGTTGACGACCAGATTCATGATCACCTGCTCGAGGTGCCCTGGATCTGCCTTTACCTTGTTCAGGGCTCGGGCCGCGACCGGGCTGAATTCGATGCCCTCGCCGATCAGCCGGCCAATGAGCCGACCCATTCTTCGTCGCCTGTCGAAGCTGCTCTTCGGACCGGCTGAGGGCCGCCTCGGCCTTCAAGCGCTCGGCGAGCTCCCGTTCGGTGGACCCGAGCAGACGACTGTTCGCGATGGCCAGCGCCGCGTGGGCCGCCAGATCCTCTACGACGCGCTGGTCGTCGAGGGTAAACGGTTCGTTCGGACGGGTCCGGTACATCACGATCACCCCGATGACTTTGGCGCCCGCCCGAAGCGGGATCGCCAGGATGCTCTGCAGTCCGAGGTTCTCGACGATCCGACGAAAGCGATCTTCGAGGGCCGCAAGATGCGCGGGTGTGAGCGTAGGTAAAGAGGGCCGGCTCTCCGCTCGACGCTACCCTTCCCGAAATGCCTTCCCCTGTCCGCTGAGGCTCAGCCCGCAGTGCTTCCTCGAGGTAGGCGATCCGTTTCGGATCCGGATCGTAGACGGCGCCCATCGGCTCGAACGCCTTGCCATCTTCCGTCAGCATCCGAATCGAGAATCAGGAGCAGCAGGCCTTCATGGTCGCGGGTCGCCGCTGCAAATTCCTGCGCAAGCTCGGAAAGAAGGCGAAGCCGAGCCGTCATGCGGGTGTGCTCTGCAAGCTGTCGTTGGAACTCGGCGTAAAGGAGAGCCCCCCTCCGCGATGTCACCCCCTGCTGCTAGGGT
>JAYVCD010000220.1:0-22294 GCA_043750125.1 Archangiaceae bacterium
GAAGCGTGCTCCACCACCACCTGGCACGTGAGACGCGGGCGGTGTTTGGTCCGCCCGCGAAGCCTACCGATCGTCTGCTCGATGAGGCGATGCGGGACAAGGTATTCCGCACCACGCTGGAAGAGGTGGCGAAGGAAAAGAACCAATCGATCGAGGCAGTCCAGGGCGAGGCCAGGCGAAACCTCGACGAGATCGCCGCGCGCTACATGCCTTCGGTGGTGGCGGTCGCTGCGCCGGTGCTGCGCTGGGTCTTCAACCGGATCTACGACGGAATCGAGGTCGACGAGGCAGGGCTCGAGCGGGCGATGAAAGCGGCGGCGCACACCCCGGTGGTGATTACGCCCAGCCACAAGAGCCACATCGACTACCTGGTGATGAGCCACGTTCTGTGGGAACGCGGGTACGCCGTTCCGGTGGTTGCCGCCGGCGCGAACCTGTCTTTTTTTCCGCTCGGCCCCTTCCTTCGTCGCGGAGGCGCTTTCTTTCTTCGCCGGACCTTCAAGGGCGACAAGATCTACGGAGCGGCGTTTCGCGCCTACCTGAAGAAGCTCGTCCACGACGGAATCCACCACGAGTTCTTCCCGGAAGGAGGCCGTTCGCGCACCGGCAAGCTGCTGCAGCCGAAGCTCGGAATGTTCACCTGGCTCGTGGACGCGGTGCTCGAAGGTGCGCGCGACGACCTGCTCTTCGTTCCGGTGGCGATCGACTACGAGAAGGTCGTCGAGGGCGCCAGCTACACCGCCGAGCTTCGCGGGGGCGAGAAGAAGCCCGAAGACCTGTCGGCTCTGCTGTCGGCGCCCAAGGTGCTCTCGGGAAACTACGGGCGCATTCACCTCGGCTTCGACGAGCCGGTGTCGCTCGCGGCCTTGATGCTGGAGCGCGGCATCGATCGTCGAGGCGTGGTCACCGATGAGCAGAAGAAGGGCCTGGTCCGTGCACTGGGAAACCGGGTGATGTACGGAATTGGTCGGGTGTCGACGGTCACGCCGCACGCGCTGCTGGCGGCAGCCTTGCTCGCGCACCGCCGACGCGGCGTCTCGGCCCGCGAGGTCACCGATCGGGTCGTGCTGTTGCGCAAGGTAGCCGGCGACCTGCGTGCCCCGTTTTCGCGCCAGCTGCTCAATGCGCCTTCGAGCCCGACGGCCCTGGGCCCGGTCGCCGACGCGCTGAAGACCTTCATCGAGGAAGGAATGCTCAAGCCCGCCCAGGCGAAGGGCGAGACGATCTATGCACTCGATGACGACCGGCGATCCGAGCTCAGCTTCTACAAGAACACCCTGTTGAATCTCGTTGCGGGTCGAACGATCGTCGCCTGCGCATTGCTGGCTGACGAGACCCAGCTCACGCTGTCTGCGGTCTCTGAGCGCGCCCACTTCCTCTCGCGGCTCTTCAAGTTCGAGTTCGTCTTTCCAGTGGGGAAGAGCTTCGATCAAATCTTCGAAGACACGGTCGAGCACCTGGTCACACTGGGGCTGGTGGTGAAAGAAGGCCCGCAGCTGAAAGTCGCTCCCGAACCCTTCGCCCGGCCGCAGCTCGAGTTCTTGAGCGACTTGATTCGTGACTACCTCGAGTCGTACCTGATGACCGCGATGACGCTGAGCGAGGTCGGCGCGGGCCTGGACAAGAAGGAGTTCATTCGTCACGCGCTCGACACGGGCCGGGCCGAGTTCCTCGCGGGAAAGATCACCACGGCCGAGTCGATCTCTCGCACCAACCTCGAGAGCGCCTTGCAGTGGCTTCTCGATCAGCAGGCGCTGGTCGAGAAAGACAAGAAGCTCAAGGTCGGCTCGAAGCCATTGCCCGAGCTGGGCGAACAGATCCGCGCCTACCTCTGACGTCCTGATAGCCTTTTGAGCCAATGCGCCTGCCTTCGCCGCTTCGCTTCAGTCGGTTGGTTGGTCTGTCGGTTCCCCTGTTCTGCTCTGCCGCCTTCGGGCAGGGCTTCGAGCTCGATCTTTCCGAGCCTGAGATCCCGGCCGAGTTTCGCCCTTCGATCGCGGTGATCGGCGTCAGCTCTGGCGAGGCGACCGAAGACCCGTTGACGACGGCACGCGCCAGATTGCTCGAGGCCGAGATGCTGAAGGCGGCCAGTGGCAGCGCGGCCTTCGGGTTGGTGATGAACCCGACCCAGGTGGCCGCTCAGCTCGGGGCCAAGGCCGCCGAAGCCCGGAAGTGCGTCGATTATTCGTGCCTCGACGCGGTGGCGAAGAAGCTGAAAGTCGACCGGATCCTGATGGGCCTGGTGACGAAATCGGGCCCGGCGAGCTTGTTGACTGTTCATGGCTTCGACTCGGTGCTTCCTGAAGTGGTCGAGGGGCTGATCGAGAGCGGCGAGCGGGCAGAGAAGGCGAAGGCCGGAGGCTTCGCGGGCCTCCAGGGAAAGAGCCAGGCCCAGAAGGACAAGGAATTCGTGCGCAGCGCGGTGCCGGTCTTCCTCGAGGTGCTCGAGAAGATCAAAGCCAGCAATGGGAAGATTGCCGTCGACAGTGCCGAGCCCAGCTCGGTCGCGACGCTCAACGGGGTCGAGGTCGGAACGGGCTCGTTCGAGAAGGTGGTTCCCCGCGGCAGCTATGACGTGAAGGTGTCTGCGGCCGGCTACATGCCCTACGAAGCCAAAGTGGTGGTCGAGCCGCAGCAGGTGGTTCCGGTGAAAGTGCTGCTGGTGGCCAAAGAGCTGTTGAAAAAACCGGTGGTGGCGGTCGAAGGGCGCACCGGGACTCCGGCCTTCGAACGGCCCGGCCTGTACATCGCCGTCGCGGGCGTGGCGGCGATCGTCGCGGGAGTGCTGATCGGAATGAGCGCCAAGTCGGTCGAGGCGCGCGCGAAGCCCGATGGCGAGGGGGTGGTTTCGATCAGTCGGACGGCGGCGAAGGGCGCTCAGACCAATGCTCTGATCGCCAACGTGCTGGTCGGAGCCGGGGCAGCAGCCACGGTGGGTGGTGGGTTGTGGTTCATGCTCACCCCCGCTCCATCGAAGAAAAAAGAAGAAGCGCCTCCCGTCGATACGGGCGGCGGCTTCGGCTTGATGGTCGGCTATTCGGGGCGCTTCTGAAGGCACCCAATCACGGCGAAAGGATCTCCTCGATCCTCCGCTCGAACCACGCCTGATCCTTCAGGCCGTTGACGACGGCGTTCAAGGTTCCGTCTGACCGCAAGAACACCGTCGAAGGCACCTGGTTGACCCCGAGTGGGCCCAGCGTTTCGGACTTCGCGATCGCGACCTTCGAGCCGATGTTGAATCGATGCGACGCCGCGAGCACCAACTGAGCGTCGGGCTCGATTGAGAGCGCTAGGAACCCCACGCCCTTCTCTTCGTATTTCTGGCGCAGCGCTTCGAGCTCGGGAAACTCCCGAGCGCAAACACTTCAACCCGGGACCCAGATGTTCACCACCCACGGTCGTCCCTTCAGCGTGTCGCGGTCAATCGCCTCGCCCGTCAGCGACTCGGCCTTGAAGTGCTCTGGAATTCCGCGGCGCGGACGGTCGACGTAGTCACACCCCGCGACGATGAGAGCCAGCATCGCAAGCCACTTCAAGGCAGACACTCGACCCGGTTGAGCGTCGACTTCACTCCCACCTCTTCGCTGGCGGTGAAGTACCCGCGCCCATCGAACCGCCACGCGACGGCCTCGCCCTGCTGCTCGGCGCTGACCGGCATGTTGAGGGGAGTCGCGGCAAAGATCTGCTCGAACGGCGCTTCTGGGGGCACCTTGAGCTGGACCAGGCGGTTGTACATTCGCAGCAGCAGTGCGGTGCCGTCGGGGCTGAGGGACCCTCCGGTGAGCGGCTGGTCGGTGGGCTGGGGAATCGTCAGCTCGGCCACTTTGATCAAGACCGCCGTCTTCGACGAATCCATCGGCTGGGGAAACTTGAAGACCACGCTCGGAGCCCCCGCGCTCTGCTTGACGGCGAGGTACAGCTCGCCCGAAACCGGGTGGGCAAAGAGCGTCTCGGCGTTGTATTTCTCGCCGCCGGGGTACTCGAAGCCGAACCGCTCGTACCCGACCTTCACGGTTCCGACCGGACTACCGACCGCGACCTGGGGCTCTTGAACCCGGTAGATCGCATAGTCCGAGCGGACCCGACGGTTGTCGCCGATGTCACCGAGGAACAAGCAGGTACCCGAGGGACAGGGGCCGATCGTCATGTCTTCCCAGTCGACCGCCTTTGCGCCCTCGAGCTCGAAGCGCCCCAGGGGCCGGGCCTCAGTGTCCATCGCGAAGAAGCGGGCGGTGTCGCCCGAATCGTTGTGCGCGTAGAGGACTCCGGGGTTGGCGCGGCTGGCGACCAGCCCGGACAGCTCGATCAGGTCCGGGTCGCCCAGAACAGGGCCAGCCCGGGCAGGCCCGAAGCGACAAATGCCGCCGGTGACGACCGGAGGAACAGGCCCAGGAACCGGAGCAGCGGCGCAGGCCAGCACCAGACCGAAGCTGCAGATCAGCGCTCTTCCCCTGGGCCCAGTCACATCGACGCGTCCTGAACGATGAGCCACTTCTCACCCTTTTTGTGGAGCACGAGCAGCGTCTGTCCCGATGTGGCGGGCTTGTCGGAATAGGTCAGCGTCCATTTCGCGATCATCGAGACGGCATCGGTGCGCTCGCGGGTTTCGAGGAACTCGAACGAAAGCGTCCCCATCGCCTTCTTGTCCGGGTAGCGCTTCTGGTAGCGCTCGAGCACCGCTTGCCGTCCGCGCGTCACGCCGGTCGGGCTGACAAAGACCGCGTCGTCCGCGTACACCGAAGTAAACGCCGGCAGATCGCCCCGGTTCCACGCCTCGGCCTGCGTCAGGATCAACGCCTTGACGCTGTCGGACCCCGAGATCGGAGCCGCCATCAGCATCAATGCAATCGGGAGCATGTCGCGAGCCTCACTTTCTTCATTTCACCCAGGAACTTCGCGGGAGGAAGGTAACCGGTGATTTTGGGGTCGACGAGCAGCTCGCCCATCGCATCGACGAACGCAACGGTGGGCAGCCCGGCGACTCCGTAGTGCGCGTACAGCTTCTCGAGCACCGCGTGATCGGCCGTTCCATCGACCTTGATGTTCACGAACCGCTCGGACTCGTCGGCCACTTCGCGCGTGCTGTAGACGTTGGTGTCGAGCTCTTTGCAGGCCGAGCACCAGTCTGCGTAGAAGTCGATCATCACCGGCTTGCATTCCGCCTTGGCTTTGGCCATCGCTGCGTCGAAGGGATCTGCGCTTCCCGATGTCTCGGCGCTGAACTTCATCTGCCAGGCGATCTCGTGCCGTCCATCGCTCACCGGACGAGCCTCACCCGACGCCGTGCGCACCAATACCGCGACAGCCACCAACGCAACGCCCAGGAATTTGAGCGCGAACTCTCCGAATCGCGCCTTGAACGAGAGATGAATCGCGCCGAGCAGCACCCCGAGCAAGACCATCGCGACGGCCAGGCCGACGCCCGCCGGTTTACCGAGCGTCATTCCGAGGTTGGTAAAAAAGTCCCGCAGCACCGGGAATGCATCGCGCAGGTAGCCGAAGGCGAGCGCAACGAGCGCGACCCCGAAGAAGCTCTTCACCCATTCCATCCACGCGCCGCCCTTGGGCAGCCGAACGGTGAAGACGCCGATCAAGAAGAATGGAACGCCGATGCCCAGCGCGTAGACGAACAACAGCCCCCCGCCGACGATCGGGTCCTGGGTTCGAGAGACGTAGGCCAGCACCCCGGTGAGAACGGGCCCGGTGCAGGGAGCGGCCAGGAACCCCGAGACGCTGCCCATCAGCAGGGCGCCCACGTAGCCCCCACCGCCGACGGTGTTGAGCCGGGTGGCCAACGCCGAGGGCAGCGTCATCTCGAAAGCGCCGAACATCGAGCTGGCCAGGACGAGAAGAAATACGGCGAGACCCACGACGACCCACGGGTTTCCCAATGCCGAGCCGAACGCCTTGCCGGACAACGCGGCGATCACCCCCAACGCGCTGAAAACCAGCCCCATGCCGATGACGTAGAGCGAGGTGAGGACGGTGGCCTTCGCGCGGCTGTCGGCCTTGCGGGCACCGAACACCCCGACGGTGATTGGAATCAACGGGTAGACGCAAGGGGTCAGTGAGGTCAGCAGGCCGCCCAAAAAGATGGCGGGCACCGCGACGAACATCCGTCCGCTCTCGAGGAAGCCTGCGGCGTCGAAGCCGCTGGTCGGCCCCGCAGGGAGGATTTCGGGCAGCACTGCGAGCCCAAGTGCAAACAGCGCTGCCATTCCCGCAACTTTGGTCCACCGCATAAGTCCCTTATATGCGGCGGCGGG
Organism: Archangiaceae bacterium; assembly: GCA_043750125.1. Taxonomy (GTDB): domain Bacteria; phylum Myxococcota; class Myxococcia; order Myxococcales; family Myxococcaceae; genus JAGSPQ01. Next base: position 6,267 of record JAYVCD010000220.1, read on the forward strand.
CCCATTCGTTTCACGTCATTCGGGAGTCGAGTCGGCGGGAATCATTGGCATCTTCAAACCAGCAGACCGGGCCAGTTGAGCATCCGAAAAGCGATCAGCGGGTCGGCGATTCGGTACACCGCGATCTCCGTCACTTTTACTCCCACCTATTCCTGGGTGATCTGATCGGCGGTGAAGTGAAGCGTCTGCACCGTCGTCGGAACGATCGCCACCGAGTCCCAGGGCCACTTGAAGCACGAGGCGCCCTGCCCGCTGGAGACCACTTTTCCGCCGCTCATTCGCACCAGGAACTCGCTGGGCTTCGCGCTCACGTAGCCCCACTTCTTCATCTTCTCGGGGTCCTCGTCCGGCTTGCCCGAGCGCCAGCCGTGACGCATCGGGCTCGGGCCAGTCGAGAGCCCATGTTCACCACCGCTTCGCTTCTCATCAGTCTGGGGATTGCGCATGGACCCGACACAGTGCAGCGGTCCTGCCGTTCTCAACCGCCCCAGAGCAGGCTTCCCCTCGGGCCGAATCGGCGCAGGTGATCCGTTCTGGACCGGTCGATTTATGAGCCCCGAATCGGATAAGCGCAGTTCATGAGCTTGAGGCCCTGATCGTGCCCCCAGCTAATACTTCGCGAAGGGTGCGATAAGATCGGTCCATAGTGGACTTGACTAGTCCACATTCGGCCGGTATTTGATCGCTCGATGCTCAAGCTGCCGATTTACATGGATAACCACGCGACGACCCCAATGGACCCCCGGGTCCTCGACGCGATGCGCCCCTACCTGGCGGAAGACTTCGGGAACGCCGCTTCTCGCAACCACAGCTTCGGTTGGAAAGCGGAAGCCGCGGTCGAGAACGCGCGCAAGCAAGTTGCTGCGCTGATCGGCGCCAACGAAAAAGAGATCGTCTTCACCTCGGGCGCTACCGAGTCGGACAACCTGGCCCTCAAGGGCGCGGTCGAGTTCTACAAGGACAAGGGCGACCACCTCATCACGCTGAAGACCGAGCACAAGGCGATCCTCGATACCTGCAAGCGCCTCGAGCGGATGCGTCAGGAACGAATCGAAGAGCTGAAGATGATGAGGCTGTCGCAACTGGCCGATCGCGACGTGGGCCCCGAAGAGCTGGCGACGCTCGAGATCAAGTTCGACCTCGAGAAGGACATCGTGTTTCAGCGCTGGGTCGCGAAAGTCCGCACCGGCGCGCGGGTCACCTACCTCGATGTGAAGAAAGACGGCCTGGTCGATCTCGCCCAGCTCGAGGCGGCGATCACCGATCAGACGATCCTCGTTTCGATCATGCTCGCCAACAACGAGATTGGGGTCGTCCAGCCGGTGAACGAGATTGGAAAGCTCTGCCGCGCCCGGGGAGTGCTCTTTCATTCCGACGCGGTGCAGGGCCTGGGGAAGGTGCCCTTCAGCGTCGACGAGGCGAAGGCAGACCTGGTGTCGATTACCTCGCACAAGATCTACGGACCCAAGGGCATTGGCGCGCTGTACGTGCGTCGCAAGCCGCGGGTGCGCATTGCGCCGAGCATCGACGGCGGCGGTCATGAGCGCGGGATGCGTTCGGGCACCCTGCCTGTCGCGTCGATCGTCGGGTTTGGCAAGGCGGCAGAGCTCGCGCGCGTCGAGATGGCGGGCGAAGCCGCGCGCCTCGAGGCCTTGCGAGATCGGTTGCTGAAGGGCCTTCAGTCCAAACTCGACATGCTGGTGATCAACGGCTCGATGGAACATCGACTTCCGGGCAACCTCAACGTCTCGTTTGCGTACGTCGAAGGCGAAGCGCTGATGATGGCGATCAAGGACGTCGCGGTGAGCTCGGGTTCTGCCTGCACGTCGGCATCGCTCGAGCCGTCCTATGTGCTGCGCGCCTGCGGAATCGAAGAAGACATGGCCCACAGCTCGATTCGTTTCGGGATCGGGCGGTTCAACACCGAAGAAGAGATCGATTTCGTGATCGACCTGATGGGAAAAAGCGTGACCCGCTTGCGTGAAATGAGCCCTCTGTACGAGATGGCCAAAGAAGGAATCGACCTCAAGTCCGTGAGTTGGACGGCACACTGAAACGAAGGAGAACTGATCATGGCCTACAGCGAAAAAGTTATTGAGCATTACGAGCGTCCCCGGAATGTCGGCACCCTCGACAAAGACGATCCGAACGTGGGCACCGGGCTGGTGGGCGCTCCTGCGTGCGGCGATGTGATGCGGCTTCAGCTCCGGGTTTCCGACGCCGGCATCATTCAGGACGCGCGGTTCAAGACCTTCGGCTGTGGCTCGGCGATCGCGTCCAGCTCGCTGGTGACCGAGTGGGTGAAGGGGAAGACCCTCGAAGAGGCGGGCAAAATCACCAACGTCGAAGTGGCCAAAGAGCTCTCTTTGCCGCCGGTGAAGATTCACTGCTCGGTGCTCGCCGAAGACGCGATCAAGGCCGCGATCGCGGACTTCCAGAAGAAGCGCGCTGCCCGCATGGTTCCTGCGGCGGTTCCGCTCGCGACGGCTGAAACGGGGAAGTAATGGGCGAGCCGATTGCCACTCAAGATCTGGCCAGCATCGGCCCGATCGGAAAGCCGACCATTCGCGGAGTGGGCATTGGCGAGAGCGCGGTGCCTCGGCTCAAGCTGTTGTTGGCCGAGCGCCAGACCCCCCAAGCGGGGCTGCGGATCATGGTCAAAGGCGGTGGGTGCTCGGGTCTGTCGTACCAGATGGAATGGGCCGAAGCCCCCCGCGAGCGAGACAAGATCTTCGAGCGGGACGGGGTTCGGGTGTTCGTGGACCCCAAGAGCTACCTGTACCTGATGGGCACCGAGCTGATCTTCGAAGAAACGATGATGGCTTCCGGATTCAAGCTTCAAAATCCCAACGTCAAAGCTGCCTGCGGTTGCGGTGACAGCTTCGCCGTGTGACGTGTGACGCACTTCGAACTTTTTGGACTCCTACCCTCGGTGGATGTCGATGTCCCTGCGCTGGAAGCCAGACACCGCGCGCTGAGTCTCGAGCGGCATCCGGATCGCCAGGCTGACCCCAAAGCGCGAAGGTTGGCGGTCGACCAGACGGCGAGCCTCAATGAGGCGCTCAAGGTCCTGCGCGATCCGATCAAGCGCGCTTTCTACCTGCTCAAGCTCAAGGGCGTAGATCTCGAGCGGGACCAGGCGGGAGAACAACGCCAGATGCCTCTGGAATTTCTCGAAGAGGTGATGGAACGGCGCGAGGCGCTCGAGGAAGTGCGGGCGGCCAGAGATCTGGTCAAAGCCCAGGCGATGGCGAACCAGGTCGCGTCGTTGAAAGACCAGGCGCTCGAGGCGGCGCAGAAGGCACTGGCCGCAGATCGGGTTCAAGACGCGACCCACCAACTGGGGCGGGTGCGGTACTTCACCCGGTTCCTCGAAGAGGTCGAAGCGATCGAAGAAGAGGCGGCGGCGGCGCCATGAAAGGGCTCCTTCAGATTCACGACCCGCTCAAGCCGAAAGGCCACGCGGTCGGCATCGATCTGGGAACCACCAATTCGTTGGTCGCTTCGGTGATCAACGGCAAGCCGCGCTGCTTGCCGGCCGACGAAGGCGAGTCGTTGCTGCTCCCCTCGGTCGTCCACTACGGGAAGGACGGCGGAGTGGTCGTCGGAGCCCGCGCGCTCGCGCTGATCCCCGAGTTTCCGACCGACACCCTCAAGTCGGTGAAGCGGTTCATGGGCAAATCGTTGTCGGATGCCGAGACCCGCAAACTCGGCAGCTATAAGTTCACCGAAGGCCACGGAGTGGTGCGCTTCGATGTGGCCGGAGGGAACCCGGTGACCCCGGTCGAAGCGTCGGGCGAGATCTTGCGCGCGCTCAAGCGCAGGGCCGAGACCCATTTTGCCGGCAAGGTCGAGCAGGCGGTGATCACCGTTCCGGCCTACTTCGATGACGCCCAGCGCCAGGCCACTCGAGACGCAGGCCGGCTCGCAGGCCTCGAGGTGCTTCGATTGCTCAATGAGCCCACCGCCGCGGCGCTGGCTTACGGGCTGGACAAGGGCAGCCAGGGCCTGTTTGCGGTCTACGACCTGGGGGGCGGGACCTTCGACATCTCGCTGCTCAAGCTCACCGAGGGGATCTTCGAGGTGAAGTCGACCGGTGGCGACTCAGCGTTGGGTGGCGACGACTTCGATCGCGCGATCGCCCAGGCGGTGCTGAGCGAACGGGGGCTAATCGACCCGACCCCCTCGCAGATTGGAACGCTGTTGCTGTTGGCGCGGAAGGCGAAGGAAGAGCTCACCGAGCGGCAGAGCACCGCGCTCGTCTTCGAGGGGCGGTCGACCGAGGTGACGCGGGAGCAACTCGAAGGGTGGATCGCTCCCCTGCTGGCGCGAACGGGCGTGGCGTGTCGTCGAGCGCTCAAGGACGCGAGCCTGAAGCCGACCGAGCTCGATGGAGTCGTGCTGGTCGGCGGCTCGACCCGGGTCCCCGCGGTGCGAAAATTCGTGACCGAGCTATTTGGGCGTACACCCTTGGCCGACATCGACCCCGATCAGGTGGTCGCCCTCGGAGCAGCGATTCAGGCCGACCTTTTGACCAACCAGTCTCGCCAGGACGAGGTGTTGCTGCTCGATGTCATTCCGCTGTCTCTGGGTCTGGAGACCATGGGGGGGGTGGTCGAGAAAGTGATTCCGCGCAACAGCCCGATTCCCACAGCGCAGGCGCAGATCTTCACCACGTTCCAGGACGGCCAGAACGGAATGGACATCCACGTGCTGCAGGGTGAGCGCGAGCTGGTCGACGATTGCCGGTCGCTCGCGCGGTTCCGGCTGACCGGAATTCCCCAGCTGCCCGCGGGCATGGGGCGGGTCGAGGTGCGGTTTGCGGTCGACGCCGACGGGATCTTGTCGGTCAGCGCCAAAGAGCAGACCACCGGGGTGTCCCAGGCGATCACCGTCAAGCCCAGCCACGGTCTGAGCGATGAGGAAATCGAGCAGATGCTGCTCGATTCGATCGATCACGCCGAAGACGACATGCAGAAGCGTCAGCTGCGCGAGCAGCAGGTCGAGGCCAAACAGATCCTCGTCAATGCCCACAAGCAGCTGATCGAGAACGGCGATCTCTTGAGCGACGATGAGAAGCGCGCGTTCGTCGACGGAATCGAGGCGCTCGAGAAGACCGCTGCGACCGTTGAAGACCACCTCGAGCTCAAGGCGGCGATCGCGATGCTCGACGAGCAGAGCAAGCCCTTCGTCGAGCGGATCATGAATCGGTCGATTCAGCGCGCGGCGGTCGGCCATCGCATCGAGGAGTACTGATCGTGCCGAAGGTGCATTTCGTCTCTCCGCTGCAGGACCTCACCGTCGAGGTGGCCCCGGGGACCACGATTCTCGAGGCAGCCGAGACGTGTGGAGCCCAGGTCGGTCACAGCTGCGGAGGGGTCTGCGCCTGCTCGACCTGTCACGTCTGGGTGAAGAAGGGGATCGCCTCGCTCTCGGAACAGCAGGACGACGAGATGGATCGCCTGGATCAGGCCTTCGATGTGAGGCCCGCGTCGCGGCTGGCCTGCCAATCGAAGGTCGATGGCGAAGACCTCGAGGTGTTCATCACCGAGGAATCGCTGGTCGCATTCATGGATGAAAATCCCGATGTGCGCCGGAAGCTGATCGCCGAACAGAAGTGGCCGGTCAGAAAGTGATCGGGCAGCGCGTCTGAAGCTTGATTCCTTCGACGTGCCTTTCTATAAGCCGCGCGGCTCGCCCAGGTGGTGGAATTGGTAGACACGCCAGATTCAGGGTCTGGTGGTGGCAACACCGTGGAGGTTCGAGTCCTCTTCTGGGCAAGAGTTGAAGGGGGAGTCGGGAAACCGGCTCCCCCTTTTTTTTTACCGCGGGTCATTTCAGCCACCCCTACCCAACGACTGATGCGATCTGCCTCACTGCGAATCCCGGTGTGGCGTTGCTGTCAACGGACGCACGGCTCAAACGCAGAATCGGCGCGGGTTACCGCCCAGCCCAATGGCATGGCTCCTGCTTAGGGCCCCTCAGCAGTGTTCAAGCAGTAACAACCCAATCCCAGGAGCATCCATGAAGCGCCTTCTCGTCGTTGCCGTGACTCTGTTCGCATTCGCGTCGTTTGCCGAAGACACCAAGACCACTGAGACGAAGAAGACCCTCACCAAGACGAACGGGAAGGCCACCGCCACCACCGAGACCAAGACCGTCAACGATCCCGACGGGCTGGGCAACAGCACCACCGACAAGACGCTGTCGGAGAAACAGGTGAAGAGGACCCCGGGCGGCGGCAAAGAGACCACCACGGCGACGACCGCCGAGCACGACGCGCCGGGGATGAAGAACGACGCGAAGGCCAGCACCAAGACCAAGGTCGTCCGCGACGCGAACGGGAAGATCGTGAAGGAAGAAGTCGAGATCAAGTAAGCGCTGAAAAGAGCTTCACGCTTTGCTGGCCCGGCATCGTTGCGATGCCGAGGCCTTTTTTTCTACCGAGGCTCAGCTCGCCAGCCACCGATCAAGCCCCCGGCTTCCGGGCTCGCCGCGCAGCCCGGTTTCGATCGCGAGCTCAAAGGCGTGAATGCCCCGAGTGCGCAGCGACTCGAGCAGGACCGCGCCCGTCGCTGCATCTGGAGCGAAGATCACGCAGCCGTCTCCCCCTCCAGCGCCGGACATTTTCCCGGCGCACCCGACCGACCGGGCCAGGGCCAGCAGCCTCGCCATCGGCTCGGTCTCCAGCCGCCCCAGCGACGACAGCAATGCCTGAAGGCCGGTGGCGGCCTCGGCGACCTCGGCGAAGTCTCCTTTGGCCAGGCCCGTCTCGAGCTGTTGGCCCAGCGAGTCCGAGCGGCCGACGAAGCGCTGGCGTTCGACTTCGGCCCAGCGCTGCTCGACTTCGCCAATCAGGAACGGGGTCGAAGCGCTGTTCCCGGCGAAGGCGTAGATCAGCGGCAGCTTCGCGTCGGGCAGGCGCGACAGTTCGACCGGGGCCGCGTTGCGCAGGGCTCCGGACAGATCGCTGCCGGTCGCCGCGCGGGTGAGCGCGCTCAAGTCATACCGACGGTACCGAATGATGCCCCCGGCGAAGATCGCCGCCACGTCGCCGCCGCTGCCTTTTCCACCCTGGGCGATCGCGTGCGCCAACAGAGAGAGCTTGAGGGTGTCGAGCGGGGCATCCAGGGCGTAACGCGCGGCTTCGGTGGCGAGCACGACCGCCCGCGCACTGCCGCCCATGCCCAGCTTGCGCCCGTCGCTCGCAGCCGGCGAAGGCTCGAGCGCGATGCCAAAGCCGGGCACCTGCCGACCCACCGCGCGCAGGACGAGATCGATGGCGCGGGCCGCAAAATGAAAGCGCTCGGGAACCTCTTCCGTCCACCGAACCCCCAGCGGCGTCGTTTGCCCTGAGAGCTTCCCGTCTTCGAGCGCGATCGCGACATCGCGATCGACCCGGGAACGAACGTGAGCGGCCGCCCGGGGCCCGACTGCGGCGATTCGCGCGACGCCTCCCCAGAGCACGGCGTATTCGCCGCTCAGGAACAACTTTCCGGAAGCCGACAAGGTGCGCTGCATCGTCACCTTCCCTGGCTCAAGGCCACTGCGACCTTCGCGGCGAAGCGGGCGTTGTTCTCGAGCAGCGCGAGGTTCGCAATCAGGCTCTTGCCCTGGGTCCGGGCCGACAGTTCGGCGAGAAGAAACGGGGTCACCGCTTTCCCGGTAATCCGCTTCCGCTTTGCGGCCGCCAAGGACGCCGTCATGTGCCGCTCGATTTCCGAGAGCTTGAGGGCGGTCTCATCTGGCGGAGGCAGCGCAAACACCATCCCCCCCTGCCCCAGCTCTTCGAACCGCACCTTGCACAGCCGGGCTGCCTGCTTGGCTCCGGATACGTCGTGCTCGAGTCTGAGCCCGGTGTGGCGGGTGTAGAAGCCGGGGAGCTCGGTGGTCCCCACCCCGACCACCGGCACGCCCAGGGTCTCGAGCAGCTCGAGCGTCTTGGGCAGGTCGAGCACCGACTTGGCCCCCGCGCAGATCACCGCTACGGGAAACCGGCCCAGCGCGAGCAGGTCTTGGGAAACGTCGAGGTCCTCGGCGAAGCCTCGGTGCACGCCCCCCAGCCCCCCGGTCGCGAAGACCCGGATTTTGGCGGCCGCGGCCAGCTCGCAGGTCGCGCTCACGGTGGTCCCTCCACTGGCCTCGTCGGCAATCGCCATCGCGAGATCGCGCGAGCCGATCTTGCGCAGCCCCTTTCCCACCGCGAGCCGACGAACCTGCGCTGGGGTGAGCCCGACCCAAAGCTCGCCGTCCAGGACCCCGGTGGTGGCCGGTACCGCGCCCTCTTCGCGAATGACCGCCTCGCAGCGCAGCGCGCTTTTCACGTTGTGGGGGCTGGGGAGGCCCTGGGCGATCACGGACGATTCCAGCGCCACCAACGGGCGATGGGTCTTCAAGGCGCGCGCCACTTCGGCAGAAAAGCGCAGCCTCACGGCATCCGGCGCTTCTCGACGATCAACTGGTAATCCTCGATTTTCTTGTCCAGCGTCGGTCGACTGATTCCGAGCAGCGCGGCGGCCTTGATCTTTTTTCCGCGGGCCTCACGCAGCGCCTCGCTGATCGCATCGCGCTCGAGCCGGGAAATCATCTGCGCCAGGGTACGCCCGGTGGGAGTTGCGCCCCCTTCCTGGACTTCGGGCGGCAGCTTGAGCGCCGGGACTTCGGTGCCCGCGTAGAGCAAGGCCAGGCGCTCGGAAATTCCCTTCAGCTCCTCGACGTTGCCCGGCCACGCGTAATCGACCAACAGCCGCCGGGCATCGGGGGTCAGCGTGGGCAGCTCTTTCTTCCGGCTGCGCGACAGACGCGCGGCGAAGGCCTCGTAGAGCGCGGGGACGTCGGGCCGTCGCTCGCGCAGGGGCAGCGACTCGATTTCGGCGCCCGCGAGGGCGCGGCCCAGCTCGGCTTCGAGCTCTCCCCGCTGCCCCAGCACACCAATCGGCGCGTGCGAGGTGGCCATCACCCGAAGGTCGACCGCCTCTTCTCCTCCCTGTCGGGCGGGGGCGACCTTGCGCAGCAAAAAGCGGGCGACCCGTTCTGCCGTATGTCGAGGCAGCGCTTCGATCTGTTGCAGGACCAGGGTGCCCCCGTCCGCGCGCAGCAGCGCCGAGGCCATCGGAGGAACCCCGGGGGTGCTGCCCCGGCCAAACAGGTCTTCATCGACCTGCACCGGGGTCCGCCGGCAGTCGACCACGATGAACGGACCCAGCGCGCGGGGAGAGCGCGAATGAATGTACCGCGCGGTGTGAAGGCGACCGGTGCCGTGCTCTCCGTAAACCACCACTGGCTCGATCATCGACGCCGCGCGACGTGCCTGCTCGACCGTCTTGCGAAATTGCCGCGAGCCCCCCACCAGCTGCACCGGAGGGGCATCGACATCAGATCGGGCGCGAACCGCGGCGAAGGCTTCGCCGGCCAGCCGACCCAGAGCCGCGATCGTTCGGCCTTCTTCTTCTCCAAACGGCTCGGGCCGCTCGGCGTAGAGGATTCCAAACGGGGCGCCTCCGGAAGCCATCAGCGGAGCGCAGAGCACCCCACCCACCCGGCCGATCTCACGCCGCTCGAGGGCTCCGCGGACGAGGCTGCGGGGAACCTCGACCGAGTCGGCTCCGACGACCGCCGCAGTGAGCAGGCCTTCCATTCCACCCAGCAGGGCGGCCGCCTTGTCTGCGTTGACGCTGCGGCCGAGCTCTTCAGCGGCGCGCCGCAGCACCATCGCTTCGTTGGCGGCCGACAGCAGCGCGGCGCCGGCGTTGTACAGGCCTCCCAGCGGGCCGCCGGCGGGCAACAGCTCTTCCAGCGGCGTCGAGGCGACGTTTCCGGGGCGATCTTTTTCGGTGAGCGCCGCGCGGGTCGGCGGCTCGTACAGCACCATGCTGTCGCCAATCTGAAACTGGTCGCCGGGCAGCATGATCGTCTCGCCTTCGATTCGCTCGCCGTTGACGAGCGTGCCGTTGCGCGAGCCGAGATCGGTCACTTTCGCCTGACCGTTCTCGACCACGATCTTCGCGTGGCGCCGCGAAACCTTGCTGTCTTCGAGAGGGATCTCGCACGACGGACTGCGTCCCAGCACCACTTCCCCTCGCACTTCGTGGCGCAACCCCGCGGACGGTCCGGTCAAAAGAAGCAATGCCGGCATTGGTAGGCCCTTTTACATCGGCCGCTCGGCGAGCAAGAGCGACTTCATCTCATCCTCGTCGAGGGTGCGGCCTTCGCGAGACAGTGCGATGGCGTTGATTTGCGACTCTTCAATCTCGACATGGGCCCCTTTGCGCCACTCGGTGGTCGTCTCTCCACCGTCGACCAGCTTGCCGACCAGTGTGCCCTCTTCCCACTGGAGCACTTCGACCCACAGCTGCTCTTCCTCGACATCGCCCTTGGGCGGCTCGGCCTTCCCTGAGTCGGGGTGGACCTCGAACGGGGCTCGAATCGCGAAGGTGAGCGGTTCCATCAGGCCTTTGCGGCCGAACCGGGCTTTGAACGGCTGGAGCATCGCCTTGGCATGCTTGAGCAGCTCTTCGGCTTCCTCGGCCGTCTCTTCCTCGAAGCGATCCCGGTACTGCGAGAGCACCTCGCTCAGCGAATGCCGCCCTTCAGGAGAGACGACGGTGAGGAAGTGCGATTCGTGGCCATCAAAAGTGTCGGTCACGACCCCGAACAGGTTTCGGCGGGCCTCGTCGCAAGGCAACAGCTGAAACCCCATTCCAACGCTGGTGGCGACTGGAATGCGGGTGGTCGGCCCCTGCCCGAAGGCCAGGTCGGTGCACATTTCGTGGAAGAAGGTCTCGGCCGGCTGGAGGTCCTTTTCCGAGAGGCAGAAGATCTCTACGTCCAGCAGGCCGAACTTGCCCATTCCGTGCGAGTGGACCCACATCGGGGTGGGGGTGGTGGTGCCCGCTTCCACCGCGTGAAGCGTGATGTGGTCTCGAATGTCGAAGTCGAGCTCGGTGATCTCTTCCACGTCTTCGGCGGTGTGGATCTTGAACGCGGTCACGTCGACCACCACGCCGTTGACGTTCTCGAGCAGCGATCGAATGCACCACAGCGCCTCGAAGACGGCGATCGAGCCCTGAGGTTTCCCGGGGTCGAAGGCCACCCGGTAGAACCCCTTGGAGTCCTTCAGCAGCTGGTGGGCTTCCTGGGTGCCGGTGAGCAGGTCGGGGGTCCAGCCGAGCCCTTCGGTGCGGACATCGAACCGCACGTCGACCCGGGTTTCGTCGGCGCGAACCGAGAACAGGCAGCCGTCCTCTCCGAAGGTGAGCTCGACTTCGTCCGATTCGAACGCCTCGCGCACCGCTGCTTCCGCAACGGGCTCGGCCTGCATTGTCGCGAGGATGTAGACCTCTTTCATCGCGGGGTTCTAGAGGTGTCGCTCGATCTGTCGAAACAGATCGACGCGGTCCACAAGGTTGGTCAGGTAATCGAGGGTATCGGTCTGGAGCACCAGCACGGGACTCATCTTGTAACTCTTGAACCAGTCCTCATACAGATCGTTGAGGCGCTTCAGGTAGGGGGTGGGAATGTCCTTTTCCATCTCGCGCCCCCGAAGGCGGATGCGATCCTTTAGCGTCCGAACCGGGCACTTCAAGTAGATCATCAGATCGGGCGGGCGCAGCGAGGCCGAGACGGTCTCGTACAATTCCCAGTACGTGCGCCAGTCGCGCTTGTCGATGAATCGCTGCCGATGCAGGTTTTTGGCAAAGATCTCGGCATCTTCGTAGATCGTCCGGTCCTGCAGCGCCGTGCCTTCGCCCTGCTCGAGCATGCGGTGCAGCCTGAACTTGTGGGTCAGAAAGAAGATCTGCGAGCGCAGGGCCCAGGTCTTCATGTCTTTGTAGAAGTCGGCCAGGTAGGGGTTCTGGTCGTTGGGCTCGTAGAACGCCGTCAGCCCGTATTTTTTGCAGAGGAACGCAGTCAGCTCGGTTTTGCCGGCGCCGATGTTGCCCGCGATCGCGATGAATTTCTTCTGCGCCACCTGAGCGTCGATGTACCACGCCGCGTGCTATGCAAGCCGCCCGATGTCAGTGCTGCGCCACTTCAAGCACGCGGTGCTGCTTTCGCTGAGCGTCGGTTGCGCCGAGCCCGGGACGGGGGCGATCAGCACCGGGAACCGCGCCGCCCGCGCCGGGCACTACGACGAAGCGGTGGTGGCGTTCGAGCAGGCCTGCGCCCAGGCCCCGACGCTGGCGCGAGCCCACGCCCTGCGAGGCAACGCTCTTTGGGCGGCAGAAAAGAAGGCCGAGGCGCTGGCCGCCTGGACCCAGGCGCTCAAGCTCGACCCGACCCAGGTCGACGCCGCCCTCGGGCTGGCGCGCAACGAGCTGCAGACCGGGGCGACGGGCGCGGCGATCGACCGGCTGACGGCCGCGCTGGTCAAGGCCCCGGGCCGTTCGGATCTGCGCACCGCCCGGGTTCTGGCCTGGGTGAGTCGCAATGCCGAAGGCGACCTGGGAAAAGCGAACGAAGACTCGGAGCTGGCCTACCGCGCCGCCCCCAAAGACCCCGACGTGCTGTACACCCGGGGCTCGGTGCTGATCGCTGCCCATCGCTTCGATGAAGCCCAATCGACCCTCGACGCCCTCGAGCGCGCCTCCCCCCATTCTTCCCTGGCTTCGTACGGGCTCGCCCGGCTCGCAGCGGCCCAGTCCCGCCGCACCGATGTGATGCTCCACCTTCGGGCCGCCCGCGCCGCAGCTGGATCCCAATGGCAGTCGGCTGCGGTGGTGTCGGACCCGGCCTTCGCCTTCCTCAAAGACGACCCGGATTTCGTTCGCGAAGTCTCGGGACGCTGAATCCCATGATCCGAAAGCTTCATACGGTCTATTGCATCTTCATCACCGGCTTCGCGACGCTGACGCTGTTCCCGGTCGCGCTGTTGATGATGCTCTTCAACTGGAGCCGCGACGGCGAGATGTGGCTGGTCGCCAACGTCTGGTCGCAGATCTTGATCAAGTCGGGCGGGGCCACGGTCGAGGTGATCGGCCGTGAAAACATCGACCCCAAACGGCCGACGATCTACGTCTCGAACCACCAGTCGACCCTCGATGCTCCGGTGCTTTTCTGGGGACTGTGGCCGGTGCGGTTTCGGTTCGTCAGCAAACACACGCTCAAGTACATCCCGGTGATGGGGTGGTACCTCTTGCTGGCGCGGTACATCTTCATCGACCGATCGAACCACCGCACCGCCGTCGAAACGCTGGATGCAGCGGGGGTGCGAATTCGGGCCGGGACGAGCATCGTCGTCTTCCCCGAAGGCACCCGCAGCGAGACCGGGGCGATTCTTCCGTTCAAGAAGGGGCCCTTCGCGCTCGCGGTCAAAGCGGGAGTGGCGATCTGCCCCGTCACCATCGAAGGCACCGGCTCGGTGATGCCGAAGAACTCGTGGAGCATCAACCCCGGCCCGGTGAAGTTGATGATCGGCCCTCCGATTGATCCGCGGCCGTATGGCAACGATCGCGAGGCGCTGGCTCGGGTGGTGCGCGACGCGATCATCGCCCAGAGCCTGAAGCTCGGAGGCAAAGGGGGCGACCGTTCCACCCCGATTGCCGCCCGGGGCGAAGAAGGCCTCACCCGTCGGGCGGAAACCACGTGAGGCTGCGTCGGGCGCTGCTGATTCTGATTCTGGCGGGCTGTGCAGGGGGCCCGAAAGGGGGGGGCCTGACCCCGCGGGAACAAGCCACGGTGTTGCTCAAGCGCGGAGACGGGAAGGCGGCTGCAGCGATCCTCGAGCAGCTCGCGCTCGAGTCCCCTTCGGACCTGTCGATCGCCCGGGCCCTGGCCGAGGCGCACGTCAAGGGCGGCACCGGGGACGCTTTTCTGAGCCGACGGGTCCCCGACGATTCGGCGATCAGCCATTACCAGCAGGGGCTGATTCTCTTTTCCCGCTCGGCGGACGCCACCGGGCCCGCCGTCGAGCAGTTCCGGCGGGCCAGCGCGCTCTCGCCGGCTGAACCTGAGTTTCACTACCGATTGGGCGTGGCCCTGCTCGAATCTGAACGTTTCGAGGATTCGCTGCCCGAGCTGAAAGCGGCCATCGCGCTCTCGCCCAACAACCCGACCTGGCACCTGCCTCTGGCGAAAGCGCTTCATCACACCGGCGATGACAAGACCGCGGTCGAGGCGGTGCGCACCGCGATCAACGGTTCACCCTCGCCGGGCGACGTGAAGACCGCGCGCGCGCTGATGGGGCAGATCAATGACCCGCTCGCGCGCTTTCCGAAGCAGGCCCAGGCGAGGCTCGAAAAAGGTATCGCGTGGCTCGATCAAGGTGATGTGCCGCAGCAGGCGATCATCTCGTTCGAAGAGATCCTTCGGGATTTCCCTGATCTGGGGGTGGTGCACTCGCTGCTGGGTATGGCCTACCAGCGCCTGGACGATGCGGGCCGCGCGGTCGACGAGTTCAAGCGAGCCCTGGAGCTCAACCCCGAGGACGCGCGAAGCCACTACCTGCTGGGTGAGCTGTACTTTGCGCGTCAGCGGCAACAGCAGGCCAAAGAGCACTTCGAGATCGCGCTCGAGAAAAACCCGACACTCGACGAAGCCTGGCTGCGCCTGGGGGACCTGGCGCTCGATCGTCAGGAACTGGTCGCTGCGCGCGACTGCTACCGCACCCTCACCTTCCTGGAACCCGAGGCCTCGGCCCCGCGCGGCAAGCTGGCCCTGGTGTACCAGCTCGAGGGCGACTGGCCGGGAGCCGATCGCGAGCTGAAGCGGGTGGTGGAGAAAGAGCCCGAGAATCTCGAGTTCATGTTGCGCCTGGGCGCTCTTCATACCGAGCGGTACCTCAAGGCGAAGCAGCCGTCTGAACGCAAGGCGGCCAGCGAGGAAGCGCGCAAGTGGCTGACCAAGGTGCTCGAGGCCCAACCCGAGAACGCCCTCGCGTCCCGCGCGCTGGAATCAATTCAGGATCGTTGACGCGGCCCCTCGGTCGAGTCTTTCTTGTCGCCTTCCCATGCAACCCTCTCAGGATCGTTCCAAGCGGGCGGTGAGCGCGGCGCGGATGGCTCCGCTGGCCGATTCCGGCCCCCGACTCAGTGGGGCGCGCCTACGTGCCGGCGCGGTCGAGACCCTACTGAATGGAGCGGGCCTTCTTCGCGACGTCTGGGCCGACTTCCAGAGCTCAGATCGCTACTTCAAATACAAGGCGATGGTGCTGTTGTGTTGGCTGGCGCTCACCGTCACCAGCTTCGGCGTCGCCTGCCCCACCAGCGGCTTTCGAACCAATTCCTATGGGGCGCGGCTGGTAATTGCGGGCGAGGCCAATTCGCCGATCTACATGGTGAAGAACGACAGCACCGACGCCTGGCAGAACGTCGAGGTCCTGGTCAACGGCGCGTACCGCAGCACCGCAGCGCAGGTCGACTCGCAGCGCGAGATCACGCTGTCGCCCATCATCCTCTTCGACAGCACCGGAACCCGGGCGCCTTCCAACCTCAAGATCACCGAGATCGAGGTCCAGATCGCCGACCACAAAGTCGAGCTGCTGCAGGGCGGTTTGCCGCACTGAGGGTCGCTGGCGGGCGGCTGCAGAACGCAGGTGAATTCGCCGTGGCGCTCGGATTTGCCTGCCGCGATTTGCCCGCCCGGCCCCGTTCACGCCCAGAGCGAACGGCCAGGTCGCGAGGGAGTTGAGCATTTTCCGACGGGTCCCTGACAGGCGGCGGGCCTCCGTTCCTCCATCCCGAGGATCCGGCGGCGTGAGCACTCATTTGGAGAACGAATGACGGACGTGCCCGTGAATGCCGGGCCTCAGCGGGTTCTCGTTGCTTCGGCTTTGCTCTGGACGGGGGCGGTTGAACCGGGCTTTGACGTGTTCCTTTCCGGACTCTTTGACCCTTCGGCGTAACGCAAGGCCGCGGATGGAGTTCCCAGGGGTCCACCAGGGGCTCTCGATTCAAACCGGGGCAACCGGGGTAAAAATACGTCGGAATCCGGAATCCGGTGGTATTTTACCCCGCTAGCGAACTTCGCGGCGTTACCAGCCTGCTGGAACATTTCTTTTGGCCCTTCTGGACCATTTTCCCGCCAATGCC